>JAFUNS010000035.1 GCA_017472925.1 Bacteroides sp.
ACCTCTCTGAGCATTTCCCTTCTGGGTGCCCTTCTGCTGTCTTCTGAATTTTGTCTTTTTCGGTTGTAACATATCTCCTAAAATTCAAATTCGTTAGCGATTGTTGTTTTTCTTTTTTCTGAAGTTCTTACCGCCGTTGTTACCATTACCGCGACCGCTTTCTTTAGTCTGAGTAAAGTTTGGAGCCAATTCTCTCTTACCATAAACTTCACCACGGCAAATCCAAACCTTGATACCCAACAAACCAACCTTAGTCAAAGCTTCTGCATGACAATAGTCGATATCTGCACGGAATGTATGCAACGGAGTTCTACCTTCCTTATACATTTCAGAACGAGCCATTTCAGCGCCATTCAAACGTCCTGAAATCAACACTTTAATACCTTCAGCGCCTGTACGCATTGTATTTGCGATAGCCATCTTAATAGCACGACGATAGGCAATTTTACCTTCAACCTGACGAGCGATGTTATTAGCTACAATAACTGCATCCAATTCAGGTCTCTTTACTTCGAAGATATTGATTTGAATATCCTTATCGGTAATCTTCTTCAATTCTTCCTTCAACTTGTCAACTTCAGAACCACCCTTACCAATGATAATTCCCGGACGGGCTGTACATACAGTGATAGTCACCAATTTCAATGTACGTTCGATTACAATTCTTGATACGCTAGCTTTAGCAAGACGAGCGTTCAAATACTTACGGATCTTGCTATCTTCCAACAAAGCATCACCATAATCATTGCCACCGTACCAATTAGAATCCCAACCTCTAATAATACCTAAACGGTTGCTTATCGGATTAACTTTCTGTCCCATCTAATTCTTAGTTTTTATCATTAGTACTCTTAGTGTCAACGAACAAAGTCACGTGGTTTGAACGTTTACGAATTCTATAACCTCTACCCTGTGGAGCCGGACGCATTCTCTTCAACGTTGCACCACCATCAACAAAAATCTTGGTTATAAACAATTCACCATTTTCTGCCTTACGTTCGTTTTTCTGTTCCCAGTTAGCAATAGCAGAGCGCAAAAGCTTTTCCACTCTTGCAGAAGCTTCCTTAGAAGAAAACTTCAAGACACCCAGTGCACGGTTCACTTCCATGCCGCGTACCATGTCAGCCACGAGACGCATCTTGCGCGGAGAAGTAGGAACATTTTGCAATTTTGCAAAATACATGGACTTAAGGGCTTCTTTTCTTTTATCAGCCGATATTTTTTTTCTTGCTCCCATTATTTATTACTTTTTATTTCTTCCAATAATCCTGCTTATTTCTTCTTATTACCAGCATGGCCGCGGAATGTACGAGTTGGAGAAAATTCGCCCAACTTATGTCCTACCATATTTTCAGTAATGTACACAGGAATAAATTTATTTCCGTTATGAACTGCAATTGTATGCCCTACAAAATCAGGCGAAATCATTGAAGCTCTGGCCCATGTCTTAACAACAACCTTCTTGCCACTTTCATTCATAGCAAGCACTTTGTTTTCAAGTTTCACATTAATATATGGACCTTTTTTTAATGAACGACTCATAATTTACTCAATTAATCAGTTAATTACTTTCTTCTTTCAATAATATACTTAGAAGACTGTTTCTTAGGTGCTCTTGTCTTCAAGCCCTTAGCATACAAGCCTGTACGTGAACGTGGGTGACCACCAGACTGACGACCTTCACCACCACCCATTGGGTGATCAACAGGATTCATAACAACACCACGGTTGTGAGGACGACGTCCCAACCAACGTGAACGACCTGCCTTACCTGAAGATTCCAATCCATGATCAGAGTTACCTACGCTACCGATAGTAGCTTTACAAGCACTAAGAATTTGTCTCACTTCACCAGAAGGCAACTTAATAACACAATACTTACCTTCTCTTGAAGTCAACTGAGCAAAATTACCAGCTGATCTAACCAATGCGGCACCTTGTCCAGGACGCAATTCAATGTTATGAATTACAGTACCTACAGGGATGTTTTCAAGCGGAAGTGCATTACCAATCTCAGGCGCTGCATCTGCTCCAGACATCAAAGTTGTGCCTACTTGCAATCCATTAGGAGCAATAATATATCTTTTTTCACCATCAGCGTAAAACAACAAAGCGATACGAGCCGAACGGTTCGGATCATATTCAATTGTCTTAACTACTGCTGGAACACCGTCTTTATTTCTCTTGAAGTCAATAAAACGGAATTTTCTCTTGTGACCGCCGCCAACATAGCGCACTGTCATCTTTCCGACATTGTTACGGCCACCTGTAACACGCTTACCACATACAAGTGATTTTTCTGGTACTGACGCAGTAATCTCTTCAAAAGTACCAATAATCTTGTGTCTCTGCCCCGGTGTTGTGGGCTTAAATTTACGTACTGCCATCTCTTATTTAAATATTGCTATAAAAATCAATAGTATCTCCTTCTTTCAATGTCACAATAGCTTTCTTATAAGCATTAGTGCGACCATTGATGATTCCAGATCTTGTATAACGACTCTTATTCTTACCTGAATAATTCATCGTGTTAACGCTAACCACTGTAACATTATACAAAGCTTCAACTTCTTTCTTAATTTCCAATTTGTTAGCACCCGGACGCACAATAAAACCGAAACGATTCAACTTTTCGGTAATTGCAGTCATTTTTTCAGTAACCAACGGTTTAACAATAATTCCCATTATCTAAGCCTCCTTTTTAATTAAGATAAGATGTTATCAATAGCCTTAAGCGAGTTTTCTGTAACCACAAGTGTATCTGCATTCAATACTTTGTAAGTATTCAATGCACTTGCAATTGCTACATTAGCACGCTCAATATTACGGGCTGACAAAAATACATTTTTATTAGCTTCTGGCAAAACAACCAAAACTTTCTTGTCAGCAATTTTAAGATTATTAACCATAGTTACGAAATCTTTAGTTTTTGGAGCTTCAAATGTGAAATCTTCAACAACTACGATTGCGTTAGCTTGAGCCTTGTATGACAATGCAGAGCGACGAGCCAAGGCCTTAACCTTCTTGTTCAACTTGAACCAGTAATCACGTGGTTGAGGACCGAATACACGACCACCACCTACCAATACTGGAGAGTTGATATCACCACGACGAGCACCGCCACCACCTTTTTGGCGACCCAATTTACGTGTAGAACCGCTTACTTCACTTCTTTCCTTCGACTTGTGAGTTCCTTGACGCTGGTTAGCCATAAATTGCTTAACGTCCAAGTAAATTGCGTGGTCATTGGGTTCAATTCCGAAGATAGATTCGTTTAACGTAACCTTTCTTCCGGTGTCTTCACCTTTAATATTTAATACGTTAACTTCCATTATTTTTCAATTATTACGATTGAACCTTTGCAACCCGGTACTGAACCCTTAATCAAAAGAAGATTATGTTCCGGAATTACTTTTAACACTTTCAAATTTTGAGTAGTCACTCGATCGCCACCCATTTGGCCACCCATGCGCATACCCTTGAATACCTTTGCAGGATAAGAACATGCACCGATAGAACCCGGCTTACGAGCACGGTTATGCTGACCGTGAGTAGTTTGACCTACACCACCAAAACCATGTCTCTTAACTACACCTTGGAAGCCCTTACCTTTAGAAGTACCAACTACATCAACAAAGGCTGCATCGTTGAACAACTCTACAGTGATAACGTCTCCCAGATTCAATTCTGTTTCAAAATTCTTGAACTCGGCCAAGTGTCTCTTTGGAGTTACACCAGCTTTCTTAAAGTGTCCCATCAAAGGCTTAGTAGTATGCTTTTCCTTCTTATCTTGGAAACCTACTTGTACAGCAGCATAACCATCCTTTTCAACACTCTTAATCTGAGTAACCACACAAGGACCAGCTTCGATAACAGTGCATGGTACATTCTTACCATCAGCACTGAAAACGGATGTCATTCCGATTTTCTTTCCTAATAATCCTGGCATTTCAGTTAATTTTTAATGGATTAAACTTTAATTTCTACTTCTACACCACTCGGCAATTCTAACTTCATCAAGGCGTCTACAGTCTTAGCTGTTGAGCTATAAATATCAATCAAACGCTTGTAAGAAGAAAGTTCGAACTGTTCACGAGACTTCTTGTTAACGAAAGTTGAACGGTTTACTGTGAAGATACGCTTGTGAGTTGGCAATGGAATTGGGCCACTTACGATAGCGCCTGTAGCTTTCACTGTTCTAACGATCTTTTCTGCAGACTTGTCAACCAAGTTGTGATCGTAGGATTTCAGTTTAATTCTGATTTTTTGACTCATTGTTTTGTTTAATTTAAAATTTAAAAATATATAAAGGTGGGGCCGGATTAAGAGTCATTCGCTAACCCGTCGCCCCAATCTTTTCATTGATTATACCAAGTCTACACGACCCTTCACTTCTTCAAGTACAGCCTTAGCAATAGAGCTTGAAACTTGTGCGTGATGATCGTATGTCATTGATGAAGTTGCACGGCCTGAAGTAATTGTACGCAATGCTGTTACATAACCGAACATTTCTGCCAATGGAACAGTAGCCTTAACGATACGTGCACCTGAACGTGCAGATTCCATACCTTCTACTTGACCACGACGACGGTTCAAGTCACCGATAACATCACCCATGCTTTCTTCCGGAGTTACAACTTCCAATTTCATCATAGGTTCAGTCAATGCAGGACCGGCCTTAGCACAAGCATTCTTATAAGCCTGAATAGCACAGATTTCAAATGACAACTGGTCAGAGTCTACCGGGTGGAATGAACCATCCTTCAATACGACCTTCATTGAATCCATTGGATAACCTGCCAACACACCATTCTTCATAGCTGTTGTAAAGCCCTTCTGAACTGAAGGAATGAATTCCTTAGGAATGTTACCACCCTTAACTTCGTCTACAAACTGCAAACCACCTTGCTTGAAGTCTTCGTCAACCGGGCCGATTGCTACGATAATATCAGCGAACTTACCGCGACCACCCGACTGCTTCTTATAAACTTCACGAAGTTCAACAGTCTTAGTAATACATTCCTTATAGTTAACCTGTGGCTTACCTTGGTTACATTCAACCTTGAATTCACGCTTCAAACGGTCAATAATGATATCCAAGTGCAATTCACCCATACCAGAGATTACGGTCTGGCCAGATTGTTCATCGGTCTTCACTGTAAATGTTGGGTCTTCTTCAGCCAACTTAGCCAAGCCGTTAGACAATTTATCCAAGTCTTTCTGAGTCTTAGGCTCAACTGCAATACCGATTACAGGTTCTGGGAAGTCCATAGATTCCAATACGATTGGTGCATCTTCATCACACAAAGAGTCACCGGTACGGATATCCTTGAAACCTACACCTGCGCCGATATCACCAGCAGCGATAACTTCTACAGGGTTCTGCTTGTTTGAGTGCATCTGGAACAAACGTGACACACGTTCCTTCTTTCCAGAGCGAGTATTATAGATGTATGAACCAGCTTCTACCTTACCAGAATAAACACGGAAGAAAGTCAAGCGACCTACATATGGGTCAGTTGCAATCTTAAATGCCAAAGCAGAAGTCTTTTCTTCTTCAGCCGGTTTACGAGAAGATTCCTCGCCAGTAGTTGGGTCTGTACCGATGATAGCCGGAGTATCCAATGGAGAAGGCAAGAATGCACATACATAGTCAAGCAAAGTCTGAACACCCTTATTCTTGAATGAAGAGCCACACAACATCGGAACGATATCCATCTTCAAAGTAGCAGCACGCAAAGCACGCATTACTTCTTCTTCTGTAATTGTTGAAGGATCATCGAAGAATTTTTCCATCAAAGCATCATCATATTCAGCTACCTTTTCAAGCATTTTTTCTCTCCATTCGTTAGCTTCGTCAACCAAGTTTGCTGGGATTTCTTCCACATCATAGTCAGCACCCATGGTTTCATCATGCCACAGAATAGCCTTCATCTTGATCAAGTCAACTACACCCTTGAAGTTTTCTTCAGAACCGATAGGAATTACGATAGGACATGGATTTGCACCCAAAACTTCCTTCATTTGACGAACTACTTCATAGAAGTCAGCACCCGAACGGTCCATCTTGTTCACATAACCGATACGTGGAACATTGTACTTATCAGCCTGACGCCATACAGTTTCAGACTGTGGTTCTACACCACCTACAGCACAATAAGTAGCAACAGCACCGTCCAACACGCGGAGTGAACGTTCTACTTCAGCTGTAAAGTCAACGTGTCCCGGAGTGTCAATCAAGTTAATTTTATACTTCTTACCAGCATAGTTCCAGAATGTGGTTGTAGCAGCAGAAGTAATAGTAATACCACGTTCCTGTTCCTGAGCCATCCAGTCCATGGTAGCTGTACCATCGTGAGTTTCACCAATTTTATGAGTCAAACCGGTGTAGAACAGAATACGTTCAGAAGTTGTTGTCTTACCAGCATCGATGTGAGCCATGATACCGATATTACGGGTTAAAAGCAAATCTTGTTTTGCCATTTTTTCTTCCTTTAACTTGTTATTAATACTTGATTAGAATCTGAAGTGAGCGAATGCACGGTTAGCTTCAGCCATACGGTGCATATCTTCCTTACGTTTGAAAGCACCACCCTGTTCGTTGAACGCATCGATAATTTCAGCAGCCAACTTATCAGCCATTGACTTACCACCACGTTTACGAGCAAAAAGGATCAAATTCTTCATAGAGATTGATTCCTTACGGTCAGGACGAATTTCTGTAGGAACTTGGAAAGTAGCACCACCGATACGGCGAGACTTCACTTCCAACTGAGGAGTAACGTTATCCAAAGCCTTCTTCCAGATTTCCAAAGCAGACTTTTCTTCGTTAGGAAGCTTGTTCTTTACTGTTTCCAATGCTGTGTAGAAGATTTCATAAGAAGTATTCTTCTTACCATCGTACATCAAGTGATTTACGAATTTGGTTACCTTCTGGTCACCGAATACCGGATCCGGAAGGATCACACGTTTTTTTGGTTTTGCTTTTCTCATTTTTTCTCAAAAATAATGTTTTGTTTGGGGCTGTATGCTTTTGTTTTCTTCAACGCCTCCTCCGAAGCATTTACTCAACCTTTATAGCTTTATTCCAACAAACCAAAACGAGTTTAATTACTTTTTTTTCTTTTTTAAAGGAAAGTCAATGATTATTTCTTACCCTTTGCTGGAGCTTGTCCTGGTTTTGGACGCTTAGCACCATACTTAGAACGTCTTTGTGTACGGCCAGCTACACCAGCTGTATCCAATGTACCACGAACGATGTGATAACGTACACCCGGAAGGTCTTTTACACGACCGCCACGTACCAGTACGATTGAGTGTTCCTGCAAGTTGTGGCCTTCACCTGGAATGTAAGAGTTTACTTCCTTAGAGTTTGTCAAGCGCACACGAGCAACTTTACGCATTGCAGAGTTCGGTTTCTTAGGAGTAGTAGTGTACACACGAACACAAACACCACGTCTTTGAGGACATGAGTCAAGTGCCGGTGACTTACTCTTTTCAACCAATACCTGTCTTCCTTTTCTTACTAATTGTTGAATAGTAGGCATTTTGTTTGATTTTTAATTATTATATATTGTTTATTTATATTTCTACTTCAAGTCGAAAATACACTTTTCGGGCTGCAAAGTTACGAATTCCATTTTAATTAGCAATGACTTACACCTATAAAAAAATAGTCCACCTTCCTCGAAACGCCTCAGAAAGTGAACTATTATATTTTTTTAACTATTCAAATGTTATGCATCACCCTTAAAACCGCTCATTGGAGGGATAAAAGTCTTTCCATCAGGACCTCCATTACCCCCGTTCCCATTCTCGGGCATACGGATAGGGCCAAAATTACGTTCGTATTTCATCACATTTTCCTGCAGAGCAAACATCAAGCGTTTGGCATGTTCAGGAGTAAGTACAATGCGCGATTGCACGCCGGCTTTGGGTAATCCCGGCATTACACGAACAAAATCCACGATAAATTCCGAGCTTGAGTGGGTAATGATGGCAAGGTTGGCATACGTACCTTGTGCTACTTCATCCTTCAACTCTATCTGAAGTTGGTTGTTGTTTTTCTGATTTTCCATATTTATACCTTATATATTAGCGTTATTGTTATTGATTGAACAAAAGTAATGAAAAGTACGGAAAAACACAATCATTTACAAGACTTACTTTCTGAAACAGCTCTTTTCTTATGACGCACAAACGCATCTTTTTGTACTTGGTTTAACAAATAGGAAGAGATTTGCTCGACAAAAGCATTAAACAAAAAAAGGTGGACATGCAAAAAAACACATCCACCTCTTTTATATATCAAGTATCGAGATTACTCTACTTCGCTATAGTCAAGCACATTGCGACGATTTGCCAACATGCGGTCGTACTCTTCACGAGAGCCTACAATAATCTTATCGAATTCACGCTGTCCGGTACCGGCAGGAATCAAATGACCACAAATCACGTTTTCCTTCATACCTTCAAGCTTATCTACCTTACCATTGATAGCAGCTTCGTTCAACACCTTGGTTGTTTCCTGGAAGGATGCAGCCGACATGAAGCTGGATGTACCCAAAGCAGCACGAGTGATACCTTGCAAGATCTGAGTAGAGGTTGCTGGGATAGCATCACGTACTTCTACCGGTTTCAAGTCACGACGCTTCAACATACTGTTTTCGTCGCGGAGCTTACGAGCGGTCACAATCTGACCCGGTTGTAAATTCTGTGAGTCGCCGGCATCGACAACTACCTTCTTACCCCAGATACGGTCGTTTTCTTCCATGAACTCTTGCTTGTCTACCACTTGTTGTTCCAAGAAACGGGTATCGCCCGGTTCATCGATTTCTACCTTACGCATCATCTGACGAACGATGATTTCGAAGTGCTTGTCGTTAATCTTCACACCTTGTAAGCGATATACATCCTGTACTTCGTTAACGATATATTCCTGTACAGCAGTGGGGCCCTTGATAGCCAAGATGTCGGCTGGAGTAACAGCACCATCTGACAACGGAGTACCAGCGCGTACATAGTCGTTTTCTTGTACAAGGATTTGCTTGGACAAGTTCACCAAGTACTTCTTCACTTCGCCTGTCTTCGATGTTACTACGATTTCGCGGTTACCACGCTTCACCTTACCCATAGTAACTTCACCATCAATTTCAGAAACTACTGCAGGGTTAGACGGGTTACGTGCTTCAAACAATTCTGTAACACGTGGAAGACCACCGGTGATATCGCCTGCCTTACCTACGGCACGTGGAATCTTCACCAATACATCACCTGCCTTCACAGTCTGACCGTTTTCAATTACAACGTGACCACCTACCGGGAAGTTATATGTACGAATCAATGTACCTTCTTCAGACATGATGTGAGCCGAAGGAACCTTTGTTCTATCCTTAGATTCGATGATAATGATTTCACGCAAACCGGTAGCATCATCAGATTCCACCTTATAAGTTACGTTTTCTACCATCGCTTCGAATTCAATCTTACCCGCAGCTTCGGTAATGATAACGGCGTTGAACGGGTCCCACTTAGCAATGAGCTTACCCTTTTCTACCACTTCACCATCGGTTGCATACAACTTAGAACCATAAGGTACGTTGTGAGTAGAAAGAACTATACCGGTATTTACATCTACAAAGCGTACTTCGGCCAAACGACCTACTACAACCTTTGCTGCTTCGCCAGTTTCGTCAACGACATCTACCGTACGGAGTTCATCAAATTCCAGACGTGCATCGTTCTTAGCCACAATACTTGCATTGGCTGCCATGTTACCAGCAATACCCCCGGCATGGAATGTACGGAGTGTCAACTGAGTACCCGGCTCACCGATAGACTGAGCAGCGATTACGCCGACAGCTTCACCCTTATGAACCATACGGCTGGTAGCCAGGTTACGGCCATAACACTTGGCACAAACACCCTTCTTCGATTCACAAGTCAATACCGAACGGATTTCAACGCTTTCAATCGGAGAATCTTCAATTTCCTGTGCAATGACTTCTGTAATTTCTTCACCACCGGCAACAATCAACTTACCAGTAGTAGGATGTATAATATCGTGTACCGATACACGGCCAAGGATACGTTCATACAAAGTAGCAATTACTTCGTCGTTGTTCTTCAACGCTGTACAAACAAGACCACGCAATGTACCACAGTCTTCTTCGTTGATAATCACATCATGCGATACGTCTACCAGACGACGAGTCAAGTAACCGGCATCGGCAGTCTTCAAAGCGGTATCCGCCAAACCCTTACGGGCACCGTGAGTAGAGATAAAGTACTCAAGCACGGACAAACCTTCCTTAAAGTTAGAAAGAATCGGGTTTTCAATAATCTGCGCACCTTCGGCACCGGCTTTCTGAGGCTTGGCCATCAAACCACGCATACCCGACAACTGACGAATCTGTTCCTTAGAACCACGGGCACCGGAATCAAGCATCATAAATACAGAGTTGAATCCTTGGTCGTCGTTCTTAATGGTCTTATAAAGGATATCGGACAAGTCGCTGTTTACGTGAGTCCAAGTATCGATAACCTGGTTGTAACGTTCGTTGTCGGTGATGAAACCCATGTTATAGTTCATCATAATCTGATCAATTTCTTCGTTACCACGCTTAACCAGTTCTTCCTTTTCCTTCGGGATGATGATATCGCCCAAGTTGAACGACAAACCACCCTTAAATGCCATCTGATAACCCAAGTTCTTGATACCATCGAGGAATTCACAAGCACGAGCCACACCCACAGCCTTGATAACATCGCTGATGATGTCGCGTAAAGACTTCTTGGAAATGATTGTATTCAAGTAACCTACTTCGGCTGGAACGATTTCATTGACAATGACACGACCTACAGAAGTTTCCTTAATCATCTTGTCTACAATGTTACCGTTTTCATCCAAGTCTTTGGCTACCACGTTAACAATGGCATGAATATCTACCTTACCTTCATTATAAGCAATCAATGCTTCTTCTGGTCCGTAGAATGTCAAGCCTTCACCCTTGGCACCTTTTCTCAGTTTAGTAATGTAGTACAAACCAAGAACCATATCCTGAGCAGGAACGGTAATAGGAGCACCGTTGGCAGGGTTCAAAATATTATGTGCTTGGAGCATCAACATCTGAGCTTCCAAGATTGCTTCATTGCTCAAAGGCAAGTGAACCGCCATCTGGTCACCGTCAAAGTCGGCGTTGAACGCAGTACATGCCAACGGGTGCAACTGAATGGCCTTACCTTCAATCATGTGAGGTTGGAATGCCTGAATACCCAAACGGTGCAATGTCGGCGCACGGTTCAACAATACCGGATGACCCTTCATTACATGTTCCAGAATATCCCAGATTACAGCTTCCTTGCGGTCTACAATCTTCTTGGCCGACTTTACAGTCTTTACAATACCGCGTTCTATCAACTTACGGATGATAAACGGCTTGTAAAGTTCGGCAGCCATCAACTTAGGAATACCGCATTCGCCCATCTTCAATTCAGGACCTACAACGATTACCGAACGAGCAGAGTAGTCAACACGCTTACCCAACAAGTTCTGACGGAAACGACCTTGCTTACCCTTCAAGCTATCTGACAAAGACTTCAAAGGACGGTTGGCGTCTGTCTTAACTGCGCTCGACTTACGTGAGTTGTCAAACAATGAGTCAACCGCTTCTTGCAACATACGTTTTTCATTACGCAAAATCACTTCCGGAGCCTTGATTTCAATCAATCTCTTCAAACGGTTGTTACGGATAATCACACGACGATACAAATCGTTCAAGTCTGATGTAGCGAAACGACCACCATCCAACGGAACCAACGGACGCAATTCAGGAGGAGTAACCGGAATGATACGCATAATCATCCATTCAGGTTTGTTACGTCCACGAGAAGCGCGGAACGATTCTACCACCTGCAAACGCTTCAAAGCTTCATTCTTACGTTGTTGGGAAGAATCCTTGCTGGCCTTATCACGCAATTCGTATGACAAAGCGTCGAGGTCCAACTTAGTCAACAAGTCATAGATAGCTTCGGCACCCATCTTAGCGATGAACTTGTTCGGATCTGTATCTTCCAGATATTGGTTATCCTTTGGCAACTTTTCCAACAAATCCAAATATTCTTCTTCCGACAAAAGATCGTATTCATTTACACCTTCTTCGGCAGCAGCACCCGCTTGAATAACTACATAGCGTTCATAATATATGATAGCATCCAATTTCTTGGTAGGCAAGCCCAACAAGTAACCGATTTTGTTCGGCAACGAGCGGAAATACCAGATGTGTGCAACAGGAACCACCAATTGAATGTGGCCGGTACGTTCACGACGTACTTTCTTTTCTGTCACTTCCACACCACAACGGTCGCAGACAATGCCTTTGTAACGAATACGCTTGTATTTGCCGCAATGACATTCATAGTCCTTCACCGGTCCGAAGATACGCTCGCAGAACAAGCCATCACGTTCAGGCTTGTAGGTACGGTAGTTGATGGTTTCCGGCTTCAACACCTCACCATACGAGTTTTCCAGGATTTCTTCCGGAGAAGCCAATCCGATGGAAATCTTCGAGAAATTACTCTTTATCTTTGTTTCTTTTCTAAAAGCCATACTTTCTTATTTATATTGTAAAGAGTTAGTTTTATTATTCAAGGTTCACGCTCAATCCCAAGCCTCTCAATTCATGCAACAACACATTCAAAGATTCTGGGATACCCGGAGTAGGCATAGCCTCACCTTTCACAATAGCTTCGTAAGCCTTGGAACGTCCTACAACGTCGTCAGACTTTATAGTCAGGATTTCTTGGAGGATGTGAGCTGCACCGAATGCTTCGAGTGCCCAAACTTCCATTTCCCCGAAACGCTGACCACCGAACTGAGCCTTACCACCAAGCGGTTGCTGGGTAATCAAAGAGTACGGACCGATAGAACGGGCGTGCATCTTGTCTTCAACCATGTGACCGAGCTTCAACATATAGGTTACACCCACTGTTGCCGGTTGGTCAAACTGTTCACCGGTACCACCATCGTACAAATAAGTCTTACAATAACGTGGCAATCCAGCCTGGTCTGTCCAATGATTCAAATCGTCCATAGTGGCACCATCGAAAATCGGAGTAGCAAACTTCACTCCAAGTTCCTTACCGGCACGACCCAATACAGCTTCGAAAATCTGACCGATGTTCATACGAGAAGGCACACCCAACGGATTCAATACGATATCTACTGGAGTACCATCGGCCAAGAACGGCATATCTTCCTGACGTACAACACGGGATACGATACCCTTGTTACCGTGGCGACCTGCCATCTTATCACCTACACCAATCTTACGTTTCTTAGCAATATAAACTTTAGCCATTTGAATGATTCCTGAAGGGAGTTCATCACCAATAGTGATGGCAAATTTCTTTCTCTTCAATTCAGCATCCAATTCCTTATATTTCTTCAGATAGTTCATAACCAAGTCACGAATCATATCGTTCTTGTGTGCATCGGCTGTCCACTTGCTCAATTGGATGATGGTATAATCCAAACCTTCCAAATCATGCTTAGTAAACTTGGCACCCTTGGCTATCACTTCTGTACCCAAATAATCTTTCACACCTTGAGAAACCTTACCATCGGTCAATACCAACAATTTCTCAATCATGATGTTCTTCAATTCTGCAGCCTTAGCTTCGAATTCTTCTGTCAATTTTGGCAAGATGGCTTTATCGGCATTCTTTTCACTTCTGGTCTTCATTACACGAGAGAACAGACGCTTGTCAATAACAACCCCTCTCAACGAAGGTGAAGCCTTCAATGATGCATCCTTCACATCTCCTGCCTTATCACCGAAGATAGCACGAAGCAATTTTTCTTCTGGAGAAGGATCCGATTCTCCCTTCGGAGTAATCTTACCAATCAAAATATCACCCGGTTCGATGCAAGCACCGATACGAACGATACCGTTTTCGTCCAAATCCTTTGTAGCTTCTTCACTTACATTAGGAATATCTGCAGTAAGTTCTTCCAATCCACGCTTGGTTTCACGAACTTCAAGAATATATTCATCTACGTGTACAGAAGTCAAAATATCTTCGCGAACTACACGTTCGTTCAACACGATAGCATCTTCGTAGTTGTAACCCTTCCAAGGCATGTAAGCCACCAAAAGGTTCTTACCCAAAGCCAATTCACCGTTTGCTGTAGAATAACCTTCAGTCAGGATATCACCCTTCTTGACACGTTGTCCCTTTTCGCAGATAGGACGCAAGTCGATGGTCATGCTCTGGTTAGTCTTACGGAACTTAGGAACTTGATACTCCTTCAAAGCCGGTTCGAAGCTTACAAACTCTTCATCCTCTGTACGGTCATACATAATACGGATAGTAGTTGCATCTACATATTCAACAACACCATCACCTTCTGCCGCAATCTGAGTACGAGAGTCTTCAACCAATTGCTTTTCAATACCTGTACCTACAATAGGAGCTTCTGTACGAAGCAAAGGAACAGCCTGGCGCATCATGTTCGATCCCATCAAAGCACGGTTAGCGTCATCGTGTTCCAAGAACGGAATCAAAGAAGCAGCAATTGAAGCAATCTGCTGAGGAGATACGTCCATCAATTCTACTTGGTCTGGAGTAACCAACGGATAATCCGCATCACGACGAGCCTTAACCTTCGAACGGATGAATGTACCGTCATCGTTCAATGGTGCATTACCCTGAGCAATGATCTTGTCTTCTTCTTCTTCGGCTGTCAGATATTCAATACCTTCAGGAGTAATGTCCACCTTAGCGTTTGTCACCTTACGATAAGGAGTCGAAATAAATCCAAGTTCGTTAATCTTAGCGTATACGCACAAAGAAGAAATCAAACCAATGTTCGGACCTTCCGGAGTTTCAATCGGACACAAACGTCCGTAGTGAGTATAGTGTACGTCACGCACTTCGAAACCTGCACGTTCACGCGACAAACCACCAGGACCCAAAGCCGACAGACGACGCTTATGAGTAATTTCGGCCAATGGGTTTGTCTGGTCCATGAACTGAGACAACGCATTGGTACCAAAGAATGAATTGATAACCGAAGAAATAGTCTTCGCATTAATCAAGTCAATTGGAGTAAACACTTCGTTATCGCGTACATTCATGCGCTCACGGATGGTGCGTGACATACGTGCCAAACCAATCGCAAATTGATTGGACAATTGTTCACCCACTGTACGTACACGACGGTTACTCAAGTGGTCGATATCATCCACATCTGCCTTCGAGTTAATCAACTCAATCAGATACTTGATGATTTCGATAATATCTTGTTTTGTCAATACCTTGACATCCATATCGGTAGTTAAGCCCAACTTCTTGTTGATTCTATAACGTCCCACTTCGCCAAGGTCATATCGTTTTTCAGAGAAGAACAAGTTGTTGATAACTTCGCGGGCACTTGCATCATCAGCAGGATCTGCATTACGCAACTGGCGATAGATGTACAATACCGCTTCCTTTTCAGAGTTACTTGGGTCTTTCTGAAGTGTATTAAAGATAATAGAGAAATCAGAAGAGTTAGTTTCTTCCTTATGTACAAGAATATTCTGAACTCCCGAATCAATGATTTCATCTACATGTTCAGGTTCAATTACAGTCTCACGGTCAATAATAACTTCGTGACGTTCGATTGTAACTACTTCACCGGTATCTTCGTCTACGAAATCTTCTGTCCATGCTTTCAATACACGGGCAGCCAACTTTCTACCGACTACCTTCTTCAAGTTGGTCTTGTTGACTTTCACATCTTCTGCCAAATTGAAGATTTCAAGGATATCCTTATCATTTTCAAAACCTACTGCTCTCAACAGAGTAGTTACAGGCAATTTCTTTTTACGATCGATGTACGCATACATCACATTGTTAATGTCTGTAGCGAATTCAATCCACGAGCCCTTGAATGGAATAATACGGGCTGAATAAAGTTTGGTACCATTAGCATGTACACTCTGTCCGAAGAATACACCAGGTGAACGGTGCAACTGAGAAACGATGACACGTTCTGCACCATTGATTACGAAAGTACCCTTAGGAGTCATATAAGGGATAGGCCCCAAATATACATCCTGAATTACGGTATCAAAATCTTCGTGATCAGGGTCAGTACAATAAAGCTTTAACTTAGCTTTCAAAGGTACACTGTAAGTCAATCCGCGTTCCAAACAATCTTCGATGGTGTAGTGGGGCGGATCAATGTAATAGTCCAAAAATTCGAGAACGAAATTATTGCGGGTATCTGCAATCGGGAAGTTTTCAGCAAACACCTTGTACAAGCCATCGTTCTTACGAAGTTCGGGTGGGGTATCCAATTGTAGAAAGTCTTGGAATGACTTCAATTGCACTTCCAAGAAATCCGGATACTGCATCGGATTCTTGATGGAAGCAAAACTAATTCTTTGATTTTCAGTATTTGAAGACATCTGATATAGATTTTGTAGATCTTAATATTAATAAGACGCAAAAAGGTTAAGAATCCTCCTTCGAGGATTCCTAACCGAATTACCTGGTTACAGGCTTTTATTACTTAAGCTCAACTTCAGCGCCAGCTTCTTCGAGAACCTTCTTCAAAGATTCTGCTTCGTCCTTAGCCAAGCCTTCTTTTACTGTGCTAGGAGCACCGTCTACCAAGTCCTTAGCTTCCTTCAAGCCAAGACCACATGCTTCCTTCACTGCCTTAACTACTTGCAATTTAGCTGAACCAGCGCTCTTCAAAACTACATCGAAAGATGTCTTTTCTTCAACAGCAGCTGCACCAGCAGCAGGACCAGCAGCAACAGCTACAGCTGCAGCAGCAGGTTCAATACCGTATTCTTCTTTAAGGATAGTTGCAAGTTCATTAACTTCTTTTACTGTCAAGTTAACTAATTGTTCTGCAAAAGCTTTCAAATCTGCCATTTTTGTATGATTTTAATTGTTTATTACTAATTGATTTTTTTGATGATTATTCGGGACGTTCGCCCAGAGTCTTAAGAACTCCATGAATGGTGTTACCACCAGATTGAAGAGCAGAAATAACATTCTTTGCTGGAGATTGCAACAAAGCAACGATATCAGCAATAACTTCATTCTTACTCTTGATGTTAGCCAGAGCTTCGAGTTGGTCAGCACCTACATAAATACCTTCTTCTGCGTAAGCAGCTTTCAATGCAGGAACACCATCTTTATATTCTTTCAACAACTTAGCAGGAGCGTTAGCTACTTCGCTAAACAAAACTGAAGTTGTACCTTTCAAAGAACCGAACAATGCTGAATAATCAACATCCTCAATGCTCAGCAATGCCTTGTGAAGCAATGTATTCTTCACAACAACCATCTTAATACCAGCCTTGAAACACTTTCTTCTCAAGTCGCTTGTAGCAGCTGCATCCATTGCAGTTGTATCAACCAAATAGAAATGTCCGTACTGTTTTACGATTTCGGCCAACTGACCGATAATTACGCTTTTATCTTCCTTTCTCATGATTCCTCCTTAAAATTAGATTTCGTCAACTGATTTCGGGTCAACTTTAACACCCTTACTCATTGTACTTGAAAGATAAATGCTCTTAATATATGTACCCTTAGCTGCAGCAGGTTTCAACTTAACGATAGTTGCAATAAATTCCTTTGCATTATCACGGATTTGATCCGGAGTGAAAGAAACCTTACCAATTGAAGTATGTACAATACCGGTCTTATCAACCTTAAAGTCAATCTTACCTTGCTTAACTTCCTTAACAGCCTTAGCAACGTCCATAGTTACAGTACCACTCTTTGGGTTCGGCATCAATCCACGAGGACCGAGTACGCGACCAAGGGCACCGATCTTACCCATGATAGACGGCATAGTGATGATTACATCAATATCAGTCCATCCACCTTTGATCTTATCAATATATTCATCAAGACCAACATAGTCAGCACCAGCTTCCTTTGCGGCAGTTTCAGCATCCGGTGTACAGAGTACCAATACGCGTACTTGCTTACCAGTTCCGTGAGGCAATGATACTACACCACGAACCATTTGGTTAGCCTTACGTGGGTCAACGCCCAAACGTACGTCAATATCCAAAGAAGCATCAAACTTAGTGAAAGTGATTTCCTTCACCAATTGTGCAGCTTCCTTCAGTGAGTATGCTTTCCCTGCTTCAATTTTTTCTGCAGCTAACTTTTGATTTTTTGTCAGTTTACCCATTATAATTGAAGTTTATTAATTATTACCCGGGAATTCCCCTTTTACAGCGATACCCATACTTCTAGCTGTACCAGCTACCATAGTCATAGCAGACTCGATAGTGAAGCAGTTCAAGTCAACCAATTTGTCTTGAGCAATCGTACGAACCTGTTCCCAAGTAATTTCAGCAACTTTCTTACGATTAGGCTCAGCAGAACCACTCTTAATTTTAGCCATTTCAAGCAATTGAATAGCTACAGGAGGAGTCTTAATAACAAAATCAAAAGACTTGTCTGCATAATAGGTAATGATTACAGGCAATACCTTACCTGCCTTGTCCTGGGTTCTGGCGTTGAATTGCTTGCAAAATTCCATGATGTTAATACCCTTGGAACCCAAAGCAGGTCCTACGGGAGGTGATGGATTTGCAGCGCCTCCTTTAATCTGTAATTTGATTAGTCCAGCAACTTCTTTAGCCATTTTTTCTACTTTTAATATATTAAATTATATTGAAAGAAAACACACGTAACAAATGCATTATTCTTTCTCGACATCCATAAAGCCAAGCTCCAGCGGTGTTTTACGACCGAAGATCTTAACCATCACTTTCAACTTCCGCTTTTCGCCATTCACCTCTTCAATGATTCCACTGAATCCGGTGAAAGGTCCAACGGTTACTTTCACTGTTTCTCCTACGGTGTAAGGGATACTCATATCCTCGTTACTTTCCTGTAATTCGTCCACCGTTCCAAGTATGCGATTCACTTCCGACTGTCTGAGAGGAACCGGGTTTTCCGAACCTCCCAAGAAGCCCATCACGTTCGGTGTATTTCTCAAATGATGAGCCACTTCACCGACCAATGCAGCTTCAACCAAAACGTATCCGGGAAGATAACTTCTCTCCTTCACAATTTTCTTGCCATTGCGAACCTGATACACTTTTTCGGTTGGAATCAACACCTGAGATACATAGTCACTAAGGCCACTATTCTTGATATCAATATCAAGATATTCCTTGACCTTACTTTCTTTTCCGCTTACGGCACGCAACACGTACCATTTCTTTTCGATCTCAGACATTCTTACTTACTTTATCAATGTGGATAAATTATACCTTCCATAACAAACTGGAAGACAGAATCCATTAAAAAAACAACGAGCGCAATAAGTAGGGAAGCATATAAAACAACTACTGCGCTACTAGAAAGTTCTTTACGAGTTGGCCATGACACTTTATGGACTAATTCGTCATAAGATTCTTTACAATAATTTGCGATTTTCTTAAACATATTCTTTCAAGATTAGCACGGGAGGAGAGGCTCGAACTCCCGACACCCGGTTTTGGAGACCGGTGCTCTACCAACTGAGCTACTCCCGTAAAAATCAGTTCCCAACCATTCGACTGGGAACTGACCAATTATTTAATAATCGTATTAGTCGAGAAGTTCTGTAATCTGACCTGAACCTACTGTACGGCCACCTTCGCGGATAGCGAAACGCAAACCTACGTTCAAAGCTACAGGATAGATCAATTCAACCTTAATTTCAACGTTATCACCAGGCATTACCATTTCAACACCTTCTGACAATGTGATTTCACCTGTACAGTCCATAGTACGCAAATAGAACTGAGGACGATACTTGTTGTGGAACGGAGTGTGACGACCACCTTCTTCTTTCTTCAATACGTAGATAGAAGCCTTGAAAGTAGAGTGAGGCTTAATCTGACCTGGCTTACAAAGAACCATACCGCGCTTGATTTCGTTCTTGTCAATACCACGGAGCAACAAACCTACGTTATCACCAGCTTGACCTTCATCCAACAACTTACGGAACATTTCAACACCAGTTACAACTGACTTCTTGTCTTCACCCAAACCAAGGATCTGAACATCGTCACCTACGTGGATAACACCAGTTTCGATACGACCTGTAGCAACAGTACCACGACCAGTGATTGAGAATACGTCTTCAACCGGCATCAAGAACGGTTTGTCAACAGCACGTGGAGGCAATGGAATCCAATTGTCGCAAGCTTCCATCAATTCCATAACTTTTTCTTCCCATTGTTCAACACCGTTCAATGCACCAAGTGCAGAACCGCGGATGATAGGAGTTTCATCGCCATCGAATTCGTATGCAGAAAGCAATTCACGCATTTCCATTTCTACCAATTCCAACATTTCTTCATCGTCAACCATATCACACTTGTTCAAGAATACAACCAAGCGAGGTACGTTTACCTGACGAGCCAAAAGGATGTGTTCACGAGTCTGAGGCATCGGACCGTCTGTAGCAGCACAAACGATGATAGCACCGTCCATCTGAGCAGCACCAGTAACCATGTTCTTAACATAGTCGGCGTGACCCGGACAGTCTACGTGAGCGTAGTGACGGTTAGCAGTTTCATACTCAACGTGAGAAGTGTTGATAGTAATACCTCTTTCCTTTTCTTCTGGAGCGTTATCGATAGAATCGAAAGAACGCAATTCAGAAAGACCCTTCTTTGCCAATACTGTAGTGATAGCAGCAGTCAAAGTGGTTTTACCGTGGTCAACGTGACCGATGGTACCGATGTTAACGTGCGGTTTCGAACGTTCAAATTTTTCTTTAGCCATAGCTTTAATTGTTATTTATTTGATTAATAATCAGCATTTACTATTCAAGAGCTGTTAACGAGATTTGAACTCGTGACCTCTTCCTTACCAAGGAAGTGCTCTACCACTGAGCTATAACAGCATTAATTTGTGGGCAAAGATGGATTCGAACCACCGAAGGCGTAAGCCAGCAGATTTACAGTCTGCCCCATTTGGCCACTCTGGTATTTGCCCTTTCGAGCCTCTTGTCGGATTCGAACCAACGACCCCGAGATTACAAATCACGTGCTCTGGCCAACTGAGCTAAAGAGGCTTGTCAAACTTTGCAGCCAAAGCCTTCTAAAGGCTAAGCGGCTGCAAAGTTAGATATTTATTTTAAAACACAAAAACTTTTGGCGTTTTTTTTATTTGCCACGAAGTTTTTCTTTGGCTTTAGTCAATTGTTTGGATAATGCATCTACGCACACATCCACGGATTCTTCAAATGTATCACTCACCTTCTCTGCAAAGAACTCGCCATTCAGCGCAAGCACCTTTATTCCGGCTTCCTTATTCATTGCAGTTTCTGGTTTTACTACCTTTAATGACACCTCCACTTTCTTTATATCATCGCAATACTTCTCCAATTTTGCAACCTTCTTCTGGATAAAATCCTGAAGTCTTTCTGATGCATCAAAATGAATCGCTTGAATTCTTACTTCCATAAAAACCTCCTTTTTTTACGCTCTTGGATGAGCCTGTTCATAAACTTTTTTCAGTTCCTCGAAGGTAGTATGCGTATAGATTTCTGTCGTTGCCAAACTTTCATGTCCCAACAGTTCCTTCACTGCACCCAGTTCCGCTTCATGATTCAGCATCGCCGTAGCAAATGTATGACGCAAGACATGCGGGCTTCTTTTCTTCAACGACACCACTCTGCCGAGGTTCCGTTTCACTATCTCATATACCTTTCCGGCATACATCCGCTTCCCGTTCTTCAAAACGAAGAAAGCTTCCGGGCCTTGGGGTATCGCTTCATTCCTTACCTTAATATATTCTTGCAAATCAACCGCCATTTCATCCGCAAACGGGATCAAGCGTTGCTTGTTTCTCTTTCCAGTCACCTTTATCAACTTTGCCGAAAAATCCACATCCGCTTCATTCAGTCCAATCAATTCCGAAAGACGCATGCCTGTAGCATAAAACATTTCCAGAATCATTCTGTCCCT
Source organism: Bacteroides sp. (assembly GCA_017472925.1). Taxonomy (GTDB): domain Bacteria; phylum Bacteroidota; class Bacteroidia; order Bacteroidales; family Bacteroidaceae; genus Phocaeicola. Next base: position 21,993 of record JAFUNS010000035.1, read on the forward strand.
GCAAGCTTCAAAACCTTCTCCGAAAGAAGATTCATCCAGCAAGCGGTTCATATCCGTTTCACGCAAGAAAGTGGGAAGAGGTTTATCCTTCTTAGGGCCTACCACCCTCAGCATCGGATTCACCGTTATCTCTTTCTTTCTCAACAAGAAACGATAGAACGAACGGAGCGAACTCAGTTTCCGGTTTACCGAAGATGCTTTCACATGTTCCTCGTCCATCAGGCTTACAACCCATTGGCGGACCACATCGGCATCTATCGTAGTAAAATCCAGTTCTTCGTCAAGGTCTTTAAAGAATTCTTCAAACTTTCGCAAATCTACTCCATACGCAACAACCGTCTTGTCTGAATAGTTCCGCTCAAGGCGAAGATACTTCAAGAAAGAATCTATCAACATAAGAAACGTCGCATTATCAAATTATGCAACGAATATAGGAAAAGAATTCAAGAATTCAAAGAAGTTTGCGTAAAAAAATTACTCTTCTACTTGTTGGAGCTTCTGTACGTATACAGCACGTTCCATCTTAAGTCTGTTAAGTACAGACGGTTTGTCGAACTGCTGTCTAGCTCTCAATTCCTTTACAACACCTGTCTTTTCAAATTTTCTCTTGAATTTCTTCAGCGCTTTTTCAATGTTTTCGCCTTCTTTTACTGGTACAATAATCATTTTACTTTTATTTAAATATGTTGTTATTAATTTTTCCGCAGTCAAATTGCGGCGCAAAATTACACATACTTTCTTTATTTACAAAACTTTCCTGCATTTTTTCTTTAAAATGACAGAGAAATCGTATCTTTGTAGCAAACATTAATTATCTATTATGAAAACCGAAATCATTCAAAGAATAGCCGCCTTGCGCGACTTTATGAAGAAGAACCAGCTTTCTGCCTTCATTGTTCCCAGTACAGATCCCCATTCCGGAGAATATATCCCCGCACATTGGGAATCACGTAAATATATCAGCGGATTCACCGGTTCTGCCGGTACAGCTGTCATAACCCTGACCGATGCAGGTTTGTGGACCGACTCACGCTACTTCCTCCAGGCCGCCAATGAATTGGAAGGAAGCGGCATCCGTTTGTTCAAAGACAAATTACCCGAAACCCCATCAATCACCGATTGGTTGGGCTCAGAATTAAAGTCCGGCGAATGCGTAGGTATCGACGGATGGGTAAACACTGCCGCACAAGCAGCTTCGTTGCGCGAAGAGTTGGCCGGCAAAGGCTTGACATTAACCGTAGTCGAAGATCCGTTCAACACCATTTGGGAAGACCGCCCCTGCTTGCCGAAAGATCTTATCTTCTTGCACGACATCAAGTATGCCGGTATTTCCTGTACAGACAAGATTGCACAGATTCAAGAAAAGATCAAAGGCAACGGTTCTACCTCCATCATCATCTCGGCACTCGACGATATTGCCTGGACATTGAACTTGCGTGGTTGCGACGTGCATTGCAATCCCATCTTCATCAGCTATCTGTTGATTACCCCCGAAGGTCATACCTTATATATATTAGAGGAAAAAGTTTCAGATGAAGTTCGTGCTTATCTTCAGGAACATCATGTAGACATCCGTCCATACAACAGTTTACAAGAAGATTTGATGAACTACAAGAGCAAGCATAGCGAAAGGTTGCAGGTATCTCCAGCCGTAAACGAATCGCTTTATGCCTTGGCCGTGAAATACGCCGATGCCATCATCGCCCCCTCTCCAGTAGGCTTGATGAAGTCTTACAAGAACGATGTGGAAATAGAAGGATTCCGTCGTTGCATGGAACGCGATGGTGTAGCCATGGTCAAATTCATCCGTTGGGTGAAGGAAGCCGTTAAATCGGGCAACGAAACCGAGATGAGCGCCGACAAGGTATTATGCGGTTTCCGTGCAGAACAAGATTTGTTCAAGGGCATCAGCTTTGATACCATTGCCGGATACAAGGAACACGCTGCCCTTCCCCACCACAAGTCCACTCCCGAAAACGATATGCCACTGAAGCCGGAAGGTTTGTTCCTGGTGGATAGTGGCGGACAATACCTGGATGGTACTACCGACATTACCCGTACCATTGTATTAGGCCCGTTGACCGATGAAGAAAAAGCCGACTATACCTTGGTATTGAAAGGCCATCTGCAAATACAGAACTTACATTTTCCACAGGGCACTTGTGGCACCCAACTGGATGCATTTGCCCGTATAGCCATGTGGAAGTGCGGCATCAACTACCTGCACGGAACCGGTCATGGCGTAGGACAATACCTTTGCGTTCACGAAGGTCCTCACCAATTCCGCATGAACCACATGCCTACTCTGTTGGAACCGGGAATGAACATCACCAATGAACCGGGTATCTATAAGGCAGGCAAGCACGGAGCACGTACCGAAAATGTCTTGTTGGTAGTACCGGCACAGGAAACTGAATTCGGCAAGTTCTACAAGTTCGAGCCATTGACCCTATGTCCTATCGACAAGGAAGCCGTGGTAGTAGAAATGATGACCGACGAAGAACTGACCTGGTTCAACGAATACCACCAGATGGTATACGCCCGTTTGTATCCACTTTTGAATGCCGAAGAACAGGCCTGGTTAAAGGAAGCAACTGCTCCGCTTAAACGCTAAATTGGTATGGCACTCATAAAATCAGTCAGAGGATTCACTCCTAAAATCGGCGAGAATTGTTATCTCGCCGAGAATTCCACCATCGTGGGCGATGTAACCATCGGAAACGATTGCAGCATTTGGTTCAATGCTGTACTTCGTGGCGATGTCAATCCCATCCGCATCGGCGATAGGGTCAACATACAGGACGGTAGCGTACTTCACACACTCTACCAGAAATCGGTTGTAGAGATAGGCAACGATGTTTCCGTAGGCCACAATGTAACCATTCACGGAGCAACCGTCAAAGACGGAGCTTTAATAGGGATGGGTTCCACCATCCTCGACCATGCCATCATTGGCGAAGGGGCTATCGTTGCTGCCGGCGCGTTGGTATTAAGCAATACCATCATCGAACCGGGCACCTTATGGGCCGGAGTTCCCGCCAAGTTCATCAAGAAGATTCCCACCGAACAAAGCAAGGAACTGAACCAAAAGATTGCCAACGGTTATCTGATGTATGCTTCGTGGTTTAAGGAAGAGGAGTAATTTTTCAAGCAAACACTTCTTTTAGTAGACTGTTTCATGAACATAATTTTGTGGATGTGTAGAAATGCACATCCACTATTTTTTAGGCACAACCATCTATATGCTTCTTTGCATAAAAGCCCGATTTCAACAAGCCACCTATACGCAATACGTTTTTTCTCATTTCCTCATATTGATTAGCCGTAAGTGTAGGAAGCAAATCGTTCAACTCTTTCAATGAGCCTACAGCCACCCCCAATCCATTAGCCAGCACAAACGGTGCCATGGCTGCCTCTTTCCAAATAATGATTGGGAGTCCGCAACGGATATAAAGCGATAACTTGTGTGGATTGTTCAATGCCAGATATTCACCAAAACTTCCCCGGCAAGTATCCGGGCTATCCCCTTCCCATACCAAACCAAAATGCGCATCACAACATGCTATCAGTTCATCCGAAGCTACAAAGCCATGATAGTGAAAATCCCGTTCCTTATTTATACGGGCAACTTCAAAGCCCTTACCATAAAGTTCAAGTTGCCACCCTTTCATAAAGTCGGCTATATTATATAGGTATGCATTCTTCTGAAAAGACAAGGCACCGGCATACATCACCTTCACACACCCATTGTCCCAGTTCCTTGGAACAAGATTCTCCGTATCCGACAAGTAATCAAACACCTCCAAGCATTCCATCGGCCGGTTCAACCCATGGTCTTGAAGCCAAGCTTTCATAGAATCATTATGAACAACCAAACCGTCACTCCGATTTAACAAGCCGATTTCTTTAGCTATACTTTTCTTCTTCCTACGGAAAGCGCCCAAATCATGAATGACAGTTACCGTTTGACCCCCTTTCAAATGGATCAGCCTACACGCCCATGCATAGAACTTTTTGTAAGGATACTGAACAACCACCGTATCCCCTTTTCTAATCACAAACAACAGGCTGCATACTCCCACCAAATTCTGCAGGAATGCCCACAAGGAATTCCGACGGTTATACGAATGTATACCGACCGCCCTAAAACCCACTTCCGCCAAACTAACTTCAATGTCCATTTTGGCTTTATTCCCGGCGTTCATCCCGCCATGATAGCATTTTGTCAAATAATACTTCATACGCCTTTACTATTCAATTCTTGTTTTACCATCATCATGGCTGCCTCTATGGTGTCATCCATATCCATGTAAGCATATAAGCCCAAACGTCCCCCAAACAATACCCGAGGTGTCGAGGCGGCCAACTCATTATATTTCTCCAACCGTTTCAAATTCTCTGCATCCCTAATCGGATAAAAAGGTTCCATTCCTTTTTCATATGCCTGAGGATATTCTTTAGTAATCCAAGTAGTGGATTGCCGGCCAAATTCAAAATGCTTGTGCTCGATAATCCGGGTGAAAGGTACATCCGCATCGTTATAGTTCACTACCGCATTGCCCTGGAAATCGGCCTTATCCAGATGCTCATGTTCAAACCGGAGACTCCGATACGACAATTGTCCGAAACAATGGTTGTAGTATTCATCTATACATCCGGTAAACAGAACACGCCTCGCCTTACTGTCCCATTCCCCTCTGTTCTTCAGATAATCAACCTCCGTATAAACAGGGATTCCCTCCAACAAGTTTTGTACCAATCCATGATAGCCCCCTATGGGAATTCCTTGATACACATCGTCAAAATAATTATTGTCGTAAGTCAGCCGTAAAGGAATACGCTTGATAATGGAAGCCGGTAGCAAATGTGCCTTCCGCCCCCATTGTTTCTCCGTATATTCCTTAATAAACAAATGGTATATATCTTTCCCGCAAAGTTGCAAAGCCTGTTCTTCCAAATTGCTTGGCCGTTCAAAACGATACTCGGCACATTGCTCCGCTATTTTCTCCCTGGCCTCATCGGGAGTAATCACTCCCCACAAACGGTTAAAGGTATTCATATTGAAAGGCAGGTTATAGATTTTCCCTTTGCTATAGGCCAATGGTGAATTGACAAAGTGGTTGAATCGGGCAAATCGATTGATATACTTCCATACTTCATCATTACTGGTATGGAAAATATGTGCGCCATATTGATGAATCACAATGCCATCCTTTACCGAGGTATAGATATTTCCCCCAATGTGCTTCCGTCTGTCAATCACAAGGCAACGCTTGCCTTGCCCGGTCATAACTTGTGCGAAAACCGCCCCATACAGTCCTGCACCTACAATCAGATAATCATACATAAGTCTATTTGTTTTTGGTGTTTTTATATCATTCCATTCTCTTTCTTTGTTTTTACTGCAAAGGAATGGATATACTACTTTATCTACAACAAATTGAATGTACAAAAGAGTGTACAATTCCATAAAGAATGTACATCAAGATTGTTCATAGCACGATAAAAAGCTTATAATGAACGAATAAACTTATCCCAATCGTGCGGTCTTCCCTTCTTTCCGTGCACTTTGAAATAGAGACGTCTACGGGTAGCCGTAATCGATTCATTGGAATGATTGGTAAGAATAGCGATATGCGAAGGTTGGATATTTATCTTGATAAGCAAGCTGACTCTATATTCGTGTTCATTCATGTGATAAAGACGACACAAGGATTGGGTGAACCCCGGATAGATTTCATTGATAGCTTCTTCCAGTTCCTTCCAATTGTCATCGGTAAACAGTTTCTGATTCCCCTGTTGATTTAGGATACGCTCTATGAGTTGATAGATGGGGGTATACACTATTAACGAGTCTGCCTCTTCGCGACGCTTGATTTCCAGCTCCGCCAATTGGTTGGTACTGATAATAATGTCCCGCTGACCTTCCAAACGTTTACGTAATAGAATATTTGTTTCGTCCGCTTCCTGCAACTGCTGCTCCAATAAGGCTATTTTCTTGTTGTTCTCAGAGATAAATTGAATACTCTTGGCATGTTGTTCTTTCTCCAACTGCTCCAACTGCAATCTCAGCAATGCCTTTTTCTTTCGGTTATGAAGATAATAAATTCCAAAAAGGAAACAGATTAAACAACAAATACCAAGAATCTGAATTAATATCTTCTCTTTTCTATGATTCTCAATATTTAACTTGTTTATTTCTTTCTCTCGTAACTGATAATTATATAATGAACGAATTTTTCGTATCTGTTCTGTATTTTGTAGATCAATTATATCATAAGTTAGTTTCTCATATTCCGAAATATACCGTAAAGCTGTGTTTGAATCATTTGAGCGTTGGGCTATTTTAGCCAATCCCCAATATGCATCTTTCCTTGCATAAATATTTTCATCGTTTATCAAAAGTCCATAATATAACTTTGCCGAATCCAATTGATTCATCTGATTATAATAATCCGCCCGAAGTCTATAAGAAGAACTTCTATCCGATGACAATGAATCCAAACGATTAAACATGTCAGGTATAAATTCATAGTTTTCCAGCTGTAGATAAATACTAATCTTATCACACAGAATTCCATCTATCATATTTCCATTATTGATACTTTTAGCTATCTCATAAGATTTGTCATAATAATGAAGTGCACTATCACCATTATGAAAAGCTGTAAATGCATTACCAACATCCTTCAAAGAATGAGCCATTCCCAAACTATCATTTAATATCAAATCACATTGATAGGATTGCCTGAACGAATTCATTGCTTCTTCGTATACATCTTGAAACAAGAACAAATACCCCATTTGACTATAGATTGTATTCAATAATACATAATCCTTTTTTTCACCCATTGCATCTATTGCTTTTTGAAAATAATCCAAGGCCTGGGGTGCATCTCCTAAATCGCGATATACCCGACCCGCATAATAATAGGCTTCGGGTAAATGCCGGGTGTCTTTTTTCTTTTGATAATACTGAAGGACAGAAAGAATCAAGCTGTCGGAAGTATGAAATATATAAGCTTTATCCTTGGCTTTAATGGTTAATAAATAATAGTACATACGGGTAGCTTCATCTTTATCTGTCATTTCTGTTTCCATCCGTTGCAACATATCAACCGCACTATCCGGCATTTCATAGCAAAGGCTGTCGGCCACCAATAATTCATGTGGATAAGAACGTCTGTTACAAGCACAAACAGACAACAACAAACAAAAGAATAGTATAGCATTCCTCATAAAAATACACTATTAGCTTATAACTCGAGGAACAAAAGTAATACAATTTCGTATTGCAGGAAGATTTTCATACAAATTTTATGTAATTTTGAGAAAAACAAAAAAAGGTTCACAGGCTTTACTTACCTTTTGCTTGTTATAAAAATCAAGTTTAACGCAGTCAACCTACGATATAAATTAACGCATTAGTAATAATATGACATTAGTTTTATAACACACAAACAGTTTGAATTATGAGAAGTCATATAAACAACTATACTATATCAATCGCGGCAAGATTAAGGCTGATGGCACAACTGCTATTATGTGCAGAGCAACCATTGATGGCAAAGCCGTAGTATTAGCAACACAACGGGAACAAACGACTGACGGAAAAATAATTGACTTCGCATCGCTGATTTTCCTTTCTTCCGTAAACTTTTTTGGCATTTGCTTTGTATAAAGTAATAAATGTGTTACATTTGTAACATGAGAATTATGATAAGAAGTACAGAATTCGATGAGTTTTACAACTCGCTACCTGCAAATGTTCAGAACAAAGTCAAAGATTGACATTAACAAACTCAAACATCTTCCTACCACCGAGGATATGTTTGTCAATGAGTACGGAGCAAAAGATACTGCTTCGCGTGATGAGTTTGATGCGAAGTCTCGTGCCTGGTACTATGCCGAGGTGTTGAAAAACGCCCGTAAATCAGCCGGAATTACTCAACAGCAGCTTGCCGATAAGATTGGTAAGAAGCGTGAGTATGTGGCTATGCTCGAAAAAGGTGAAACAGATATGCAACTCTCCACTTTCATTATGATTTCGGAGGCAGTTGGTTTGAAATTCGCCTTGACCTATTGATTAAGTTCTAATCCTACAATTATCGCAGCACCCTTTGACCATAAAAGCCCAAGGGTGCTAGCATTCCTCATAAAAATACACTATTAGCTTATAACTCGAGGAACTGTATATCTGGTATTTAATAAGATTATAAGTAAGAATTCAACTGTACAGGAGTGAATATCCTGCAACTAAAAAGTTAGTTACAGGGTTAGTGCAAGGGTTAACTTATTGATACACAGCGCCGCTGTAACTATGTAACTAAAATTGCAAAAAAAACTTTTTGTTGGAAGACGGGGTATGACCTTTGGCCTAACAATCAAATAACATTACTGTCTTAACATCCCCTTCACTTCTTCCCGCATCTCATCAATGGCACGGGAATGTACTTTCGGTTCCGTTTCCAATACCATCCTTATAGCCCAATCCAACTTTTCGGAAGTCCTTTTTATGATGTCATCCTGAGCGAAGCGAAGGATCTGTATACGTATACAGATTCTTCCTCCTTACAGTCGTCAGAATGACAAG
>JAFUNS010000063.1 GCA_017472925.1 Bacteroides sp.
AGGTTTTTCTTGTTTATAGTGGTATGCACCCCATTTCTGTTCCACATCAAAAGGCAGACAACTTTCCTGTTTGGTAGCCACTGTCAAGTAATGGCGGATACTGTCAATTCCTGCACTACGATAATGGTGACGGTCCTTCATGTGAATAAGCAGGAAGCGGGCTGCTTCCTGCTTTTGCGGATTGTCTTTATAGTGATGTAATACCTTTTCAAGTTCTGCACGGTTAGAGCCAGCAAAAGTGAGGGTGTCTTCCAATCGCTTATCAGTGGTGGAAATACAGGAAATACATATTACCAAAGGAAACAAAAACAGCGTGTTTTTCATTTACAACTTTATATTATGTCAATTAATAGCACATTTCCCTATGCAAAATTCACCTTTCACACCTATAAAATACACATCATTATCATTGCCTGTCGAAGCAAGTCTAAACATCGGCATCTTAGTATGTAATATTTTCATTAAATTAAAATTATAATCATACACAAATAGAGTTTGTGGAGCTTTTGTAAATCTACGTGCACGTCCCTTTTCCGGTGTTTCAGTTATGGATACTTCTTTTGTTTCAGAATCTCTTTCTATCGTTATTATGTAATCTTTTGTCAAAGCTATTGCACTGGGGGCTGGTCTTTTAACACCGTTTACTCTCAATATGCTATCGTTTACTATATCATATTCCACATCCGATAATTGCTTTTCCCATATTTCTTTAAAAGAATCCCCTTCTTTTTTATATAATGCTATATATGAAAAATTCGGAATACTGTAAACAAGACAATTGTTATATGGGTTAAAAGATATGATTCCTTGAAATACATCATACCCATTGCTAACAGATTTTTCAATTGGATATTTACCGAAACCCGACCAATTGTCAGAGTCCCAATAAGCGAATGGATGTTTATCATTTATAACCATACGAATAAACTGATTATGACCTACACATTGTATAGCCTGCTTACCTGTAGGAATATCCAAAGAACATATTCGTTTCAAACTGTCTAAAGTCAACACACAGGCTTTGTCCGCAAAACAATCGGAGACTAAAATTTTGTTATTGGAAAACCACGAAAGATAAGGAGCTGTAAATTCTTCAGGCCCCTGTCCCAGTTTGCCTCCCTCTATCAATGTTTTTCCTGACAATTTATCTTCAACATGTAAAAAAGAATCAGGATTTAGGTCAAACCACACCAATTTATCTTCAAATGCCAGGAGTTCTCCTGGCATTGAAGTCATCAAATCTTGTTTTATTAATTGCACACTTGCCGTTTCCCTTTCAACTACTTCTTTTGTTTTTGAAACACACGAAAAGAAAACAAAAGACAAGCACAATATAGATATTGACGCTTTCATAAAATTTTAATTACCGGTACATAATGTACAATAACATGGCTTTGTGCTCTCATATATGTAAGCTCTACACTTATTATAACAAATGGTAGCATAACAATTATTAGTCCCGAGTTCGTCACCAGCCAACGCTTCTACATTAGCCAACATCAATTCACTCATACCTTCTGTTTCTGAATGTGCTTGATACACATTGTAACCGGCAATCATTGCAAAAGCTGCAACGGCCAAACCTTTTAAGAGATTTTTCTTCATAAGATAAAATTTTAATGATTAATAATTTATTATTTACTCACTTCACCCTTTATCCACAAGGTGACAGGTGATTCTTTTACATTCAAATATAAATCAACGGACCTATAAAAAAGGCCTACTTCATCAGGAGAATAAATTACATCCAATTCAATGTGTCACCATCTAATGTTCATTGAAAATTTCGATTATATTTTAATATGTTTACCTTTCTAAATATTTATTTATACAATACAAGAATCGGATTTAAATTATTATCCTTACTTTCAAAATAAGGTTTTAAGACAGAATTTTCAGACAATGAATCCAAGCCTTCTCTATAAATTACATTTACAAAGAAATCATTATAAACTGTTTTTGGACGACCATATTTAATTAATCCCAAATCATCTTTTATATGCTCTACATCTGAATATAATCCTATTCCGTCTTTTTTAGAATATACACCAATATATTTAGATTTATTCACACCAAAATAACATAAAATTTTCTCTGAATTCTCATGTAAATCATAATATTGTACATGACCATCATTTGATAATTGTTCCACTATATTTTCATTATTATCCATCACATATTCTTCTGAGGGGAAAATAATACCATCGCTAGACAAAGTATACTCTACCATTACGGAGTCCTCTACATTGTTATAAGAATAAACAACATTAGAAAATGGATGATGAAAAAACAATTTATCATTATATTTATGAAAATAAGTCATAACATTATACATACTACGTTGAGGAAATTTTTTACGCGGTATATATCTATCTATTATATTACACTGTAAATCAGAAACCTGTATATGTTTTTGATAATCATCAACATTAGCACAGCCACTTCCTATATACCAAACAATAGTTTCATCTTTATAATATTCCATACAATCTGAATAAAAAGGGATAGACTGTTCTTTTACATATTTAAAAGAGCTTAAATTATAGTATAATAATTTATTTAGCGCAACATCTTTTACTATTAATTGATTGTTCACTTCATCAACGACAATAGCCAGAGGCATTATGTACTCACCTGGGCCTCCACCAACATTCCCTATTTTACCCAAATATTTACCTTGGATATCAAACACATAGATACTTTTATTTTGAGAAAAACAGTCCAAAATATAAATATAATCATTCCAAATCCTGACCATACTGGCATCTAATATCAAATTATCATCCTTCGTTTCTAAAGAAATAAAAGTATAATCAGATACAAGATCAGACATTGCCATATCTGTTTTTTTCGCAAAGTATACAGAAGTTGTATTTCTTGTTTCTTTAGAACAAGAAACAAGAAATACAATAAATAAGAGCAGTGTAAAATATACTATTTTATTAGACATGCTATTACTTATTTTAACAAACAATCCTTAATACCTCCATCCCAACAATTGACTGCAGGAGTTCCATTATCCAATGTATAATCATGACGATTCCACTTTAAAACTGCATATTCTCCATTTGCTATTGCTTCCACATTAGCCAACATCAATTCACTCATACCTTCTGTTTCTGAATGTGCTTGATACACATTGTAACCGGCAATCATTGCTAAAGCTGCAACGGCCAAACCTTTTAAGAGATTATTCTTCATAAGATAAAATTTTAATGATTAATAATTTATTATTTACTCACTTCACCCTTTATCCACAAGGTGACAGGTGATTCTTTTACATTCAAATATAAATCAACAGACCTATAAAAAGAGCCTACTTCATCGGGAGAATAAATTACTTCCAAATTCAATGTGTCATTTGGATTAATACTATGGCTATACTGAACTTGCGTACAATCACAAGAAGGGACGGCATCAGAAACAACCAATGGATATTTCCCGCTATTGACCAATTGAAAAACATGAGTATGTTTATCTGTTTGAGCAATAACACCAAAGTCATATTCCGTTTCCATTACCTTGACCGTAGTATTTGGAACCGAATCTATGCTATATCTACCCAATTGTTTCAAATACAAATCCTTAATTTGAGGATTAAGAACCGGATTACCCAATGCCATCACTTTATTTTCCTTATCCAACAAAAAAGTTTGAAACATCATCTCACTTGGGAAACGGTTCAATACATTAAAATCGTCCTTTTCATCGAAAAAAACGGGATAATTGAAAGCATGACCACGAAGGATGTGACGCAATTCTTTCACATTCTTAGGATGGAAGACAAAGACAAAAGGTACACTACCATTCATTACGGAATCAACATCTTTAATAAAGGTTTTCCAACGTTCTAATTGTAGCTTACAACTGGTACAACCTACGGAATCCACATACGTAACAATCTTATATTCCGAATCTCTGAAATCAAAGTCTACCGTATCCTTCCCCTGAATGGTAAAGATTGGGTTCTGAGGAAACAATATTTCTTTTCCTTCCCATTCCTTTACCAAACGAAGGGTTCTGTCACGCTCACTTTCATGGCAAGCGCACAGGCAAAAGACACATAGAGTCAGTAGTAGAATTCTTCCCAATGACATTAGTCTACTGATTATAAGGTATATTCACCGTAATAACACTCACCACTTTCCGTTACTATTTCTATCAGATAGCTACCACTTTCTGATGAAGCAGGAACTGCAACACTACCATAGGCTGAATCGTATTCAGAAGAAGAGTCTATACCCATAGATTCATCATTACTTGGTTACAGAATAAATTGCATAATTACTGCCAGATTGCAAGAAAAGCAAATATTCACCGGAAGGCAAATCGCTTATATTAATAAGATAAGGCTGGCCGGGTAATAGAGTGATGTAGGTTTGTTCCATAACCATCTCACCCGTCATGCTTTGCATACAGATAGAAAGATTGTTTATCTGACCGTCACTACTTATATATAATATACCATTAGATAAAGAAACTTGTGGTTCATAAGTAGGAGAACGATTGTCTTTTATTTCCCATTTTTTATCTGTTTCCTTCACTTTTTCTTCGGCTACTATATAGCCCAAAGAAAGCCATGCCATCACTAAACTGAATAGTACTTTTTTCATCACTTTGCCATTTTAATTTTTACTACGGCAAAAATACTACCAGATTACAAAGAAGCAAAGAAATTTAGTTTTCAAAATTTATCCATTTATAAACTGTTACAAATCAAGCATTTACCCCCAAAAAAGAATTAAATTGTAAAAATCGCACTTCAAAAGAACAATTTTTCCACCCAAATATAAAAGGTATGAATAAAAATGAAAAGAAAAAGAGTAAAAGCTAAAGCGTTTGTATCAGTTCGTCCATTTGTTGGGGAGTTCCTTTTACTCCGTATATCTTCTGATACAAACGGGTGAAAGTATTGGTTATGGTAGAAGGAGCGCGGTCGGTCAATTCGGATATTCGGCCTCGCTTCATGTTGATTTTTGTCAAATAACAAACACGAAGTTCCAACTCACTCAAATTGGGATAGAGCGTATACAAACGATTAGTAAAATCAGGATAGGCGGCATTGATGGCATCGGCTAACTGAGTCCAATGCTCTTGACAGAGTTTCTTGCTTTCTTTCGCCTGATGAAAGTGCAAATAAATATCTGATTGACGGAGTAACTGAATACGGAGTACTTCTTCCTGTCGGTTGAGTAACACCTGTTCATTCGATATCTGCAAGGAACGAGTTTGAGCCTCCAGCAGTTCACGGCTCAACTCATCGTTTTGTGCAACAACCGAACAGAGCTTTTCTTTCAGCACTCTTATCTGGCACTCATTCGCAGCTATTTGTTCATCACTTTGTGACTGCCGTTCCTGTAGTATGGACTGCAAGAACGCTTCCCGACGGGCATGCTTTTCCTTACGTCTACGAATAAGATAAGCAAGTATAAGTACCACTACGAATAAGCCCAATATTACCACCAGCATTTGCAACAACAATTTATTACGTATGCTTGCTTCAAGTTCCAACTGCTTGTTCTTGCGTTCGGCTATGTTATAATTATACAAGGAGTAAGTTTTCTTTACTGCATCGGTACGCGTAATGTAACGAATAGAATCCAAAGCTTCCACACATTGCGAAGAATAATAATAGGCTTGTTTGTAGTCTTTACGTTTTTCGGCAATCTTCACCAAAATTCTATAGGCAGAACGAGTATGATGAATACTATTTCCCTGCAATACCTTTTGGCTATAGTATGCAGCCGAATCAAGTTGGTTCAATTCATAATATACTTGAGCCAAAATTAAGGGAGTTAAGGATGACTCTTCTACCCATCGCACCTTGTTAATCCAAACGAAAGCGGAATCTACCTTCTTATAATCCAACAACACTCCCGCAAATTCATTTCCGATTCCACACGCTTTCATCGGCGATACTCTATCATACATCAAGTGATAAGCTTTGCGGTAATACAGTTCTGCACTGTCTTTCCGCATGAGCATATCGTGAATACGAGCCATGTTTCGCAAAGTATATGCCATGCCCAAATAATGGTTACACGCTTCCTGATAACGATAGGCTTCACGCGATGCCTCCATACTGGCATCGTACAAATCCTGATAGGCAAAAACGGTTGCCATTTGCCCGTAAATACGGCCATTCAGCGTGTCGTTGGCATACTCCTTCCCCAAATCTGCAGCACGCTGATAAGCAGCGATGGCACGTGGAGCATCTTCCAAATCGCGGTAGGTACCTCCCTGAAGATAATAGGCTTCTACCAAACGGCGTGGATTGTCTGCTTCCTCGTAAAAAGCGACCACACGGTTTATCAAGGAATCGGAAGTAGGGAGTACATATAGCTTATCCTTTGCCTTAATGGTGAGTAAAGCATGATATATCTGCGCTTCTTCCGTAAGTTCGTCATACCGCACAGCAAGAGAGTCCAGACAAGCCAAGGCACTATCCGGAGATGATTCCATCATTTCTTCCGCCCTTGACAACTGCGAAAGTTGCTCTTGTCCTTTCCTTATACAAGAAGAAAAACAAACAATCAGAATCAACAAATATGATATTACCTCTTTATGCACTATTCTGTATCAGTATTTTGATTCATCATCTTTATTTACTCATTTTCTTTTTCCACTTCTGATAATCCCGCTGGAGTTTTTCTCCATTACCATTGTACCAACTGTAACCGGTACGGCGTTCATATTCTATTTCGGATACATCGAATTTCATCACCCCATCCCGACCACAGAAGAAGGGGCGATTGTCTTCCAACGTATAGAAACGTGCCCAAAGCGGACGGCACTTCTCCCCTTCCGGACAAGGAATCATCCGGTAATCCTTCTTGCCTTCTTCGTTGGTGAAGAACTGATAACCAATGCCTTCAATCTTACTTGCTTCAAACCAAGCTACAGCTCCCTCAATGGCATCGATGATCCGTTGGGAAGGATTGGGCAGCGACATCAATAACTTCACTATGCCGTACGATTCAGAACCGCTGAACGAAGGCAATTCATAAGCACGTGCCTTGGCCGGTAACAAAGTCACCTCATCATGCTGTGCACACCATACCATGAGTTTACCATCTTTCTTTATCTGTGTATTCAGGATACATTCAATCCCCTTATCAAATGCCTTTCGGGCATCCTTACACACCTCTTCGGATACAAACGTATATGGAGTCTTCTTCTCGTATATTTCACGTAATAAATTCAGAAGATTTACCATGGCATTATCATTATAAGTAATGTGTGTATAGTATCCTTCTGCACGAGGCCAGAATTGCGGCCAACCACCATTTTCATATTGACCGGATAACAGATAACGAATACCGGCTACCGCAGCATCCTTATATTTATCTACTCCCGTAGCCAAATAGAGACGTGACAAATAATGAATTTCTGTAGTAGTAGCATTGTTGTCTATCGTACTTTCGCCTACATTCTTTTTTGCTTGCTTCACTTTCTTGATATCCTCTTTTGAGAGTTCTGCCGGCATAAAGATATTCTTGGGCCAACCACCGCTTTCCAACTGGTAAAGCAGTACATTATCTCCAATACGAACCGCTTCTTCGGTCTTGAAGAAATCATCCTCGAACTTTGGAGCCAACTTTACCCAATTCTTATAATTCTGTTTTTCCTTATAAGTTTTCTGTTGGGCCGACAAAGGCATGAGACTTAACAATAAAGCCCCGAATATAAGCAAGCGTTTTAACATAGGTGTCTAATTATAAATTCTGCAAAATACGTTTCAGTACCACTGTAGCCGAGATTTCACGATTAGCTGCTTCAGGAATAACCAACGAAGTGGGAGCCTCAATCACATCATCGGTCACAATCATGTTACGACGAACCGGAAGGCAATGCATGAAGTGAGCATTGTTGGTCACCGCCATGTGGGCTGTATCTACCGTCCAACTCATGTCTTTGCAAAGAATCTTGCCATAGTCTTCGGGACGGGTAACTCCCGGGCAAGCCCAATTCTTGGCATAAATAAAATCGGCACCTTCGAAAGCCTTCATCTGATTGTATTCCACTTTGGCACCACGGGCAAAAGCAGGGTCGAGTTCATAACCTTCGGGATGAGTAATGACAAAGTCCACATCGGCTTCGTTCATGAAATCGGCAAATGAGTTGGGAACAGCCTGTGGCAAAGCCTTGGGATGTGGTGCCCAAGTAAGCACAACTTTAGGACGATCTTTTTTCTTATATTCTTCGATAGTAATCAAGTCGGCAAATGCCTGAAGCGGATGACCGGTAGCCGCCTCCATGGAGAACACAGGCTTACCCGAATATTTGATAAACTGATTCAGAATCTTTTCGGTATAGTCGTCTTCACGGCTTTCAAACTGGGCAAAGGAACGTACACCAATCACATCGCAGTACGATGCCATGACAGGAATAGCTTCCAACAAGTGTTCACTCTTGTCACCATCCATAATCACGCCCCGTTCAGTTTCCAGTTTCCAGGCACCTTGATTTACATCGAGTACAATCACATCCATACCCAGGTTACGGGCAGCTTTCTGAGTACTCAAACGAGTACGCAAACTATTGTTGAAGAAAATAAGCAGACAAGTCTTATGCTTACCTAAATTCTCGTACTTATAACGGTCTTGCTTGATTTCGAACGCTTCGGCCAATGCAGTCTTCAAGTCGCCCAAATCGAATACATTTCTATAGTATCTCATAGATTTATGTTTTTTATTAATGATTTATTTCCTAATCTGTCCTTCTCCTTCTATCACCCACTTATAAGTGTTCAGTTCTTCCAAACCCATCGGTCCTCTTGCATGCAGTTTCTGTGTACTGATACCTATTTCAGCTCCCAAACCGAACTCACCACCATCGGTAAACGATGTAGGCACATTGACATACACACAAGCGGCATCTACGGCTTTTACAAAATAGTCGGCCGAAGCCTTATTCTCCGTTACTATACATTCGCTATGTCCGGAACCGCACTTGGCAATGTGCATTACTGCCTCTTCCAAGCTACCGACTACTTTCACAGCCATTTTGTAATCCAAGAACTCTGTGCCATAACTTTCTTCGGTAGAGGGTTGCAAAAGTTCTTTCGGATAAGAAGCCGACAAAGTTTGATGAGCTTCTTCATCTGCATAGATCATGACTTTTGAATCTTCCATACCCCCGCAAATCATAGGAAGGTCTGCCACACGTTCCCGATGCACCAACAAGCAATCAAGTGCATTGCATACACTCACTCTACGAGTCTTGGCATTCTTCACGATAGCGGCTCCTTTTACTACATCACCCTCACGATCAAAGTAGGTATGACAAACACCTGCTCCTGTTTCAATCACCGGAATCGTTGCATGCTGACGAACAAAATCAATCAGCCCTCGTCCACCTCGGGGAATGAGCAAGTCTACATAACCGCGAGCATGGAGCAATTCTGCCGTAGACTCATGGTCGGGCGGAAGCAGAGCCACCACTTGTGGATTCACTCCATGAGTCTTCAAGACCTCGTGAATCACCTCCACGATAGTCCGATTGGATGCATCGGCATCGCTACCGCCTTTCAGCAGACAAGCGTTACCCGATTTGAAACAAAGCGAAAACACATCGAGCGTTACATTGGGACGAGCTTCGTATACCATTCCAATGACTCCAAACGGTACACTCACTTTCTTCAGTCGCATACCATTCGGGCGTACGGAACTTCCCAATAATCTACCGATAGGAGAAGGAAGTTTTGTCACCATACGTATACCATCGGCTATTCCCTGAATACGTTCTTCCGTCAGCTTCAAACGGTCGTACTTCGGGTTAGCCTTGTCCATTTTCGCCAAATCCTTGGCATTGGCTTCCAAAATCCGAGATGTTTGTGCTTCGGTAGCATCGGCTACTGCGCAAAGCACCTCATTAATCTTATTTTCATCGTAAAAAGCCAATGTTCGACTGGCCAAACGCACTTGCTCGAATATCTCAGTCAGTTTTCCCATCATTCCAAATATAAATAATCATAATGTACCAAAGGTTTCTGTCCATGTTTACCTATGAGCCCCATCGCTTCATCCGAATCAAAAGCAATGCGACCTACGCCTATCTGACAGCCTTGATGGTCCATAATCTTTACTATGTCGTCTTTTTCAAAAACTCCCATTATACGCACAACTCCTACCGGAAGCAGGCTTACTGCTTTGGGACCTTTCAACACCTTCACTGCTTCGGCATTCAAATGAATCTCTCCCTTGGCAAATCCTTCACTATGCGCTATCCATTTCTTGACACTCGACACTTCATCCTTGGCAGGAACAAAACGAGTATGTATGGTTGTTTCCGGATGTTGCAACAATTCAATCAGGATATTGTCTTTCTTTCCATTAGCAATATACACAGCAATACCTTCATCGGCCACCTTACGCGCAATGGTAGTCTTGGTCAACATACCTCCACGACCGAAGCCCGATTTTTCGGTCTGTATATAGTCCGACAAGTCTTTACCCGGTTCCACCTGACGAATAACCTCTGTTCCAGGAGTTGATGGCGAACCATTGTATATACCATCTATATTACTCAAGATAATGAGTGCCTGCATATCCATCATAGAAGCTATCAAGCCCGAAAGTTCATCATTATCGGTAAACATCAGTTCGGTCACCGATATGGTATCATTTTCATTGACAATAGGAATCACTCCATTGTCAAGCATCACCATCATGCAATTGCGTTGATTCAAATAATGGCGACGCGAGCCAAAGTTCTCTTTTGTAGTAAGCACCTGCCCCACAGCTATGCCATGTTCGCGAAACAATTCGTAATACCGATTGATGAGTTTCGCTTGCCCCACGGCCGAAAACAATTGCCGTTGGTCTACGCTATCCAGCTTCTTGGATGGCTTTATCTCGCTACGGCCGGAAGCCACTGCACCCGAAGATATCAGAATGATTTCCATTCCTTGTTTATGGAGTTCCGCCACCTGATCGACCAAGGCCGACATGCGGGTTACATCCAGTGTACCATCTTTCCGGGTGAGTACATTACTTCCTATCTTGACCGCTATTCTTGTATATTGATTTTGCATTGATTTTTTGCTTATTTATCCTTCGCACGTATCTCTACACGACGAATCTTACCGCTGATGGTTTTAGGCAATTCAGCCACAAATTCTATCACACGCGGATACTTATAAGGAGCTGTCACTCGTTTCACATGGTCCTGAAGTTCCTTGATTAATTCCGGACTTTCCTTACCCTTGTAGTCTTTGGAAAGCACGATGGTAGCCTTCACCACCTGACCGCGGATTTCATCGGGTACCCCGGTAATGGCACATTCCACCACAGCCGGATGAGTCATCAAAGCACTCTCTACTTCGAATGGGCCAATGCGGTAACCAGAGCTCTTGATTACATCGTCGGCACGACCAACAAACCAGTAATATCCGTCTTCGTCACGCCAAGCCACATCGCCTGTATAATAAACATCATCATGCCAAGCATCTTCTGTACGTTCGGCATCACGGTAATACTCTTTGAATAAGCCCAATGGCTTTCCGTTGTGTGTACGCACCACAATTTGACCTTGTTCCCCGTCTTCAGCCGAACGGCCATCAGGAGTAAGCAAATCAATATCGTACTGCGGATTGGGTACTCCCATACTGCCTGGTTTGGGCTGCATCCATGGGAAAGTAGCCAAAGTCAAAGTAGTTTCGGTCTGTCCAAACCCTTCCATCAGACGAATGCCGGTTACTTTCAAGAATGTTTCATATACCGAATAGTTCAAGGCTTCGCCTGCTGTTGTACAATATTCCAGTGAAGACAAGTCGTACTTGCTTATATCCTCCTTAATCAAAAAACGGAAAATGGTAGGAGGTGCGCAAAGCGAAGTTATCTTACAATTCTGAATCTTTTCAAGAATATCAGCCGGAGTGAACTTCTCATGGTCATACACAAAGATATTGGCACCTGCTATCATCTGTCCATACAACTTTCCCCAAACAGCTTTTCCCCAACCGGTATCAGCAATAGTAAGGTGCAAACTGTTTTCATGCAGATTGTGCCAGAACGAACCGGTTGTGATGTGTCCCAAAGGATAAGTAAAATCGTGTGCCACCATTTTCGGTTCACCAGTTGTACCACTGGTAAAGTACATCAGCATAATGTCATCATTGGTATTCGGGCAAGCCGGCTTCACAAAAGGAGCCGCATTCTTGATGCCTTCCTGGAAATCCTTGAAACCATCAGGCATACCCGGTCCAATGCTGACCAAATGCTGCAAGGTAGGACAATCCGGAACAGCTTCAATAATATGATCGGTTATCACCTCTTCACCCGCACAGACAATCATCTTGATATCGGCTGCATTGCAACGGTAAACGATATCCTTCTTGGTAAGCAAGTGAGTGGCAGGAATAACTACCGCGCCCAACTTATGCAGAGCAATGATGCTAAACCAAAATTCAATGCGACGCTTCAGAATAAGCATCACCATATCACCTTTACCGATGCCCAAACTTTGGAAATAAGAAGCCGTAGCATCCGTTTTCTCTTTCAGTTCGGCATACGTATATTGATGTTCGGCACCATGGTCGTTTGTCCAAAGGATAGCCTTCTTTTCCGGATTTTCGGCTGCCCATGCATCCACCACATCATATCCGAAATTAAAGTTTTCGGGAACTTCCACCTTGAAGTTCTTAATAAAATCCTCTTGTGAGGTATATTTAGTCTGTTTTACAAATCTATCAAGCATAATTCTCCACTTCGTTTAATTACATGATTACTGCCAGGAACTTTACAGGTTTACCGTCCAAAGCCTGCATGCCATGCGGCTTGGTTGAATCAAAATAGAGGCTGTCGCCTTCGTTCAAGATAATATCTTTACCGTCCACATTCAACAAGAGGCGGCCTTCCATCACCATATTGAATTCCTGTCCTTCGTGTGAATTTAGATAAAGTGGTGTACCTTCCGGTTTGGGTTCTACTGTAACAATGAAGGGATCGGCCATACGGCGACGGAAGCCCGAAGCCAAAGACTCATACTTATAAGCCTTAGTACGTTCCACCGATATACCTGTACCTTTACGGGTAAGGAAATAAGAAGACATCTTGGGTTCTTCGCCAAACATCAGTACATCAAGCGACACTTCATACTTACGGGCAATCTGTTGCAAGGCACTTACGGAAATATCCTTGTTGCCACTTTCCATTTCCAGGTAATTCTCCACCGTCATTTGGCAACTTTGCGCCACTTCTTCCGGAGTCAAATCGAGCACATCGCGCAATCCACGCAAACGCTCGGCTATTTGTTTGATTTGTTCATTCATACTCAACGCAATTAATTGATTGGCAAAGATAGGAAATAATGATGAAAACCAAACATTTTTACACCGATTTCCTACTTCTCTTTACGAAAAGAAACATTTTCATCCGAATCACACAATAAACGCCTATCTTCGTTTCATCCTATAAATTAAGGCACGGATTACACAGATTAACACGGTTTCAGTGCATGAAAGACACTTTGTATCCGTGAAATCCGTGTAATCCGTGCCTATAAAGAAGCGGGTTACACCTATTATCTTCTCATCATTTCACACAGCTGGCCTTCATGGCATTGATTACAGCCGATGTAAAGCCTCCGTGTTCCAAAGCATTGATACCCTTAATGGTTACACCGCCAGGAGTACAAACCTTGTCAATTTCTACAGACGGATGAGTCTCGTTGTTCAAAATCAACGAAGCAGCTCCCTTTACAGCTTGAGCCACCATCTTCTGAGCATCCTTCGGATACAAGCCCAACTCAACACCTGCCTGCATAGCCGCCCGGATATACTCCAATACATAAGCGATACCACAAGAAGCCAAAGCCGTTACAGCCGGCATATTCTGTTCGGGCATCAACATGGCAAGTCCCATTTCATTGAAGATATCGAGTATTTGTTGTTCTTGTTCCTTGCTGGCATTTTGGCTACATACGATAGACATACTTTCCATTTGTGAAATACCTGTATTCGGCATCACACGGAACATAGCAATACCTGGAGCCACCCATTGAGAAAGTTGTTCAAAAGTTACACCAGCCGCAATGGATATGAACATTTGCTTACTTGCATCAAGTTTCAACGGAGTAAGGATACGTTCTACCAACCAAGGCTTTACAGCCAACAATACGATATCAGCACCAACTACGGCTTCTTCGTTATTGGTTGTTACATTTATAGCCGGATATTCGGCTTTCAGAGCGTCCAATGTTCCTTGGAACGGATCAGATACGGTAATATCTTCGGTTTTAATCAATGTACCTTTTGCCATACCACGAGCAATGGCACCACCCATATTACCACCACCAATAATTGTTACTTTCATAATATTTTTCCTTTCATTAGTTTAACATGACAAAGATAGGTAAATTCTTTGTCTTTTTCAGTATTATTCAATCACTTTCTTAAAACGTATCAAGAATTCATTGGCTTCGTCCATACTCAAGCAAAGTGGCGGAAGCAGACGAATGACATTGGTACCACTCACACCGGTAAACACTTTCTGTTCAAAAAGTAAGCGACGGCGAATTTCCTTAATAGGTTCTTCAAATTCCATACCTATCATCAACCCTTCTCCACGTACTTCCTTTATTTGTGGGAACTTCTTCAATTCTTCCATCAAATAAGCACCTACCTTAGCTGCATTTTCCACCAAAGCATCCTGCTTCATCACATCGAGAACAGCAATCGCAGCTGCACACGCCAAATGATTACCACCGAAAGTAGTACCCAACTGACCATATACCGGAGCAAACTTCGGACTAATCAGTACACCTCCCATCGGGAAACCGTTGGCAATACCTTTTGCAACAGTGATTACATCAGGACGGATGCCTGTATATTGGTGTGCAAAGAACTTACCACTACGACCATAACCACATTGTATTTCATCACAAATAAGTACGGTGTCATATTGGTCGCAAAGTTCGCGCAAGCCCTGCATAAACTCCGGAGTAACCAAACGGATGCCTCCTACTCCCTGAATGCATTCAATCATCACAGCACACACATCTCCTTTTTCCAGTTCTGCTTTCCAAGCCGGAAGATCGTTCATCGGCATGTAAGTGACATGATCATTAGCATTGATAGGTGCAATGATTTTGGGATTATGAGTAGCTTCAACCGCCAAAGAAGTACGTCCGTGGAAAGCCTTTTCCTGCACCAATACACGGGTACGTCCATTGTAGAAAGAAGCTAACTTCAATGCATTTTCATTGGCTTCGGCACCGCTGTTAATCAGGAACAATTGATAATCATCGTATCCTGACAATTCACCCAAGCGATCGGCTACTTCCTGTTGCAGCTTGTTGATGACCGAATTCGAATAGAATCCCAATTGTGCTACTTGATTGGCAATCATTTCCACATAATGAGGATGAGCATGACCAATGGAAATCACGGCATGACCTCCATACAAGTCTAGGTATTCCTGCCCTTTATCATCCCATACATGGCATCCTTTTCCTTTGACAATGTTTATATCGAACAAAGGATATACATCGTATAATTTCATAATTATCGTACTAATTAAAATGCACTTGGTTTCAAGCGCAAACCTACTGTTTCTTCGAGATTGAACATCAGGTTCATGTTATGAACGGCCTGACCGCTCGCACCCTTCAAAAGATTATCCACACAAGAAATAATCAAGAGCTTGTCGCCATGCTTTTCCAAGTGGATGAGGCACTTGTTGGTATTCACCACCTGCTTCAAGTCGATATTCTTATCGACGATGTGAACGAACGAGTCCTTAGCATAGTATTCTTCGTACATACGTACCAATTCATCCAATTCTACCTTACACTTCACTACGAGCGTAGCAAAGATGCCACGAGGGAAGTCACCACGATACGGTATGAAATCAATCTCCGACTTGAAGCTGTTCTGCAACTGACGAAGCGATTGCTTGATTTCGGGCACGTGCTGATGGCTGAACGGCTTATAGATACTCATATTATTGTTACGCCAACTGAAGTGCGAAGTTGCACCCGGCTTTACACCTGCCCCCGTACTACCTGTAATGGCATTCACCATTACATCATCGTTCAGCAACAGGTTCTTGGCCAATGGCAACAAGCCCAACTGGATACAAGTAGCGAAACAGCCCGGATTGGCCACATGCTTGCTATGACAGATGGTGCGACGGTTCAGTTCCGGCAAGCCATACACAAAGTCATGGTCATCACTCTTGATGCGATAGTCCATGCTGAGGTCTATAATCTTCAAGTCTTCGGGCACGTTATGACTTTCCATAAACTTCTTGGTGTCTCCATGTGCTGTACAGAAGAACAGTACATCGATTTCGTCCAACGGAAGTTCGTCTGTGAAGACCAAATCGGTTTCACCATACAGACCTTCGTGTACATCTGTTATTTTATTACCCGCATTACTGCTACTGTTGACAAATCCAATCTCCACTTCGGGGTGATTGATAAGCAGACGAAGCAATTCACCGGCAGTATAGCCTGCCCCACCTATAATTCCTACTTTAATCATACCTTATCAGCATTTGGTGCACAAATCCACAAAAGGAGGTAGGCCCAAAAGCCTAAAGACCCTCCGAATAGCAATACAACGAATATAATACGTACAAGCAAAGGATCGATATTGAAATATTCGGCCAATCCGCCACAAACACCGGCTATTTTCTTGTCTTTCAAAGATAATCCAAATTTCTTCTCCATATTATATATTTTCTTTTTCGTCCTTATGATTAGCGTAATAAGCACGAAGAGCAGTTGATGTTACCTTAATGAAGCCTTTGGCGTCTTCGGCAGTCCAACCCTTCTGCATTTCACCATATTCACCGAACTTGTTCTTCACCAAGTCGTCCTTAGATTCTACCCCTACGGTAGAGAATGACAATGGACGGAGTTCGAGGATGGCTGTACCGTTCACATTGCGTTGGCTTTCCTGCAACATGGCTTCGATATCGCGCATCACCGGTTCCAGATATTGACTTTCGTGAAGGAACATGCCATACCAGTTGGCCACTTGGTCCTTCCAGTATTGTTGCCACTTACTCAATGTATATTTTTCGAGGAAACGATGTGCACCGATAATGAGCATCGGAGCTGCCGCTTCGAAACCTACACGGCCTTTGATACCGATGATGGTATCACCCACATGCATATCACGGCCAATGCCGTATGCAGCACCAATTTCTTCCACCTTTTGGATAGCCTTGATAGGATCATCAATACGTTCATCGTTCACAGCCTTCAATTCACCCTTTTCGAAAGTAAGACGAAGCAATTCGCTGCCTTCCTTGGTGCAATGCTTCAAGTAAGCGGTTTCGGGCAGGCCTTGAGCCGAATCAAGGATTTCGCCACCACAAATGGAGGTACCCCAAATACCTACATTGTATGAATACTTCAACTTGGTAAAGTCGGCCGAGAAACCATTGGCATTCAGATAATCGATTTCTTCCTGACGGCTGAGTGCCTTGTCTCGGGTCAGCGTAATGATTTCCACACCCGGAGCCAACACCAGGAATGTCATATCGAAACGGATCTGGTCGTTACCTGCACCGGTAGAACCATGAGCGATAGCATCTGCACCTATTTCGTTGGCATAACGTGCAATGGCCAATGCCTGGAAAATACGTTCCGAGCTGACAGAGATAGGATAAGTACCGTTACGGAGTACATTACCATACACCATGTACTTCAAGCTCTTTTCATAATATTCCTGAGTCACATCCAGAGTTACATATTTCACGGCGCCCAACTTATAGGCATTCTCTTCGTTGGTCTTCAACTGTTCCGGGCTGAATCCGCCTGTATTGGCGCAAGCCGCATACACTTCGTATCCTTTTTCCTTAGCCAGATACATAACGGTGTACGATGTATCAAGACCACCGCTATAGGCAACTACTACCTTTTTCTTTTTTTCTTCCATATATTTCTTGTTTTTTACTTATTCCTTTTTATTCGTCCTTGTCATCCCAAACAACCTTTGTCATTCTGAGTGAAACATAGAATCTGGATACATCCACGTCTATGCCTACAGATTCTTCACTACGTTCAGAATGACAAGAGTGGAGGAATCCATCATTCAAATCTGATCCTCTTCGTGCAAAGCCGGATCGTAAAGCATGGCGGTACAGATACAGAACTTACGTCCCTTCGCCACTAATATTTCATGATTGGTACATCCTTCACAGCCTTTCCAGAAAGCGGCATCGTCGGTCAGTTCATTGAAAGTTACCGGCACATAGCCCAACTCGGTATTCATCTTCATCACCGCAGCACCACTGGTCAAACTGAAAATCTTGGCTTTCGGCCAGCGCAAGCGAGCCAACCGGAAAGAGGCTGTCTTGATTCGTTTGGCCAATCCCAATCCACGATAATTGGGGTGAACTATCAACCCCGAAGTAGCCACATATTCTTTATTCCCCCACGATTCGATATAAGTAAATCCGGCAAAATCATCACCGCACAAAGCTATAATTGCCTTGCCTTCCTTCATTTTGGTTGTCACATATTCGTGCGTACGTTCGGCAATACCTGTACCACGCACTTTCGCAGCCTCCTTGATAGTCTGCAAGATTTTGTCCACATATACTTCGTGTGAGGCATCGGCCACCATCACGTCTATTTGTTTAGCGTCCATCTTCTTATTTTATTTATTTACATTCGGTATAACATGCGCCAAGGCTCTCTTAACTTCTGTATGCGTACAACCCTCGCGTATGACAAGCATAATGGTGTCATCGCCTGCAATTGTACCCAGTATTTCATAAAAATTATGCATATCTATGTCATACGCCAAACTGCTCGCATACCCCGGTCGGGTCTTTACCACCGCAATGTTATACGAGAAGTCAATGGATACCACCCCGTTATACATCAGCATTTCGGAGGCCGTATGCTGTTCGGTCATCCGTTTATACATGGTATTGTTGGGCAATACATATACATAATTCCCATTCATACTTGCGGCCTTTGCCACCTTCAGTTGTTTCAAATCGCGTGAAAGAGTAGCCTGTGTCAAGCTGAACCCTTCCTTTATCAGGTTTTGCAACAACTCCTCCTGACTTCCCACTTCTTTGCTTGAGATAATCATTTTTATGGCATCCAGTCTGCTGTCTTTACTTTTCATACATGCATATTTATTCTAATTCGGCCGCAAA
Source organism: Bacteroides sp. (assembly GCA_017472925.1). GTDB lineage: Bacteria > Bacteroidota > Bacteroidia > Bacteroidales > Bacteroidaceae > Phocaeicola. The sequence goes on from JAFUNS010000063.1 coordinate 19,125, forward strand.
ATTACAGAATATTATCGAATAATCATACGCAAACGAAGAATATTTTTGCAGGTTTTTATAAAAAAAGGACGCGTTACATAAGAATATCCACTTTTCACCGGAAGTCCTTTATATGTTATGCAACATCAATGGGCAAAAACTATAGTAAAAAGAACAAAATTCATACCTTCCCTTATTATATAATAGTTAAATTTGCCCACAACAAATTCCTTAAATTTAAACAACAAGTATGGAATACACTCATTTTTTTGCCGTCGATTTAGGCGCAACAAGCGGTCGTACCATCTTAGGTAGCCTCGGAGAAGGCAAGATGGAATTGAGAGAACTCACCCGCTTTCCTAATCATATCATTGAGACCGGAGGTCATTTCTTCTGGGATATTTATGCACTCTACAACGAAATCATCAACGGTTTGAAGGTGGTGGCCAAGGAAGGCATCACCATCCAATCCATCGGTATCGACACTTGGGGGGTAGACTTTGTATTCATCGGAAAGGATGGCGGTTTGCTCCGCAATCCGTATTGCTACCGCGACCCTCATACCGTAGGTGCCATGGAGGAATACTTCACCCACATCCCTAAGGAAAAGGTATACGACATTACCGGTATCCAGTTCATGAACTTCAACTCACTCTTCCAGTTGTCTACCCTGAAGCGCAACGGATGCTCGGCACTCGAAGCCGCCGACAAGATTCTCTTTATCCCCGATGCACTCAGTTACATGCTCACCGGGAAGATGGTAACCGAATACACCATTGCCTCCACTTCACAAATACTGAATCCACGCACCAAGAAGTTCGAAAAGGAACTGCTCGACGTAGTGGGTGTGAAGGAAGAACAATGGGGACGTTTTGTATTCCCCGGCGAACAGATTGGTACGCTGACCGAAGAGATTCAGAAGATGACCGGTTTGGGTGCTGTACCTGTGATAGCCGTTGCCGGACACGACACAGCATCGGCCGTAGCCGCTGTTCCTGCCCAAAACGAAAAGTTCGCTTACTTGAGCTCGGGTACCTGGAGCCTGATGGGTATCGAAGTAAAAGACGCCATCATCAACCAGAAGAGCTACAACATGAACTTCACCAACGAAGGTGGCATAGAAGGAACTACCCGCTTCTTGAAGAACATCTGTGGCATGTGGTTGCTTGAACGTTGCCGCAAGGAATGGGATGCAACCCAGAACTACTCATATCCCGAACTGATTGAAGCCGCATTGGCCGTACCGGCTTTCCGCAGCCTCATCAATCCGGATGCCCCTTGCTTTGCCAACCCGTCGTCCATGATTGAAGCCATCCGTCATTATTGTCTGGAAACCAACCAGCCTGTACCCGAAACTTACGGAGAAATCACCCGATGCATCTTCGACAGCTTGGCACTCCGCTACAAGCAAGTGTTCGGTTACCTGCAAGACATGGCACCGTTCAACATCGAAAAGCTGCACATCATCGGTGGTGGTTCCAAGAACAACCAGCTCAACCAGTTCACTTGCAATGCCGTAGGTGTACCCGTTGTAGCAGGTCCGAGCGAAGGTACAGCCATCGGTAACATCATGTTGCAAGCCAAGGCCAACGGTTTGGTGAAGGACATTGCCGAAATGCGCCAGCTCATCAGCACTTCCATCGAAACCGCCCTGTTCACCCCCGAACAACCGGAAGCCTGGGAAGAAGCTTACCAAAAATACCTGAGCGTTTACCGCGAAGACATTTAAGTCTCCTTTGTCATCCAGAGCAATGCGAAGGATCTGATTACATCCACCATTATGTATACAGATTCTTCACTATGTTCAGAATGACACTAAACAACAAGAACAAATCATCATTAAAATTTAAAATATCATGAAAGAAGAATTGATTAAGAAATCGTACGAAATTGCAAAAGAACGTTATGCCGAAATCGGTATTGATACAGACAAAGTGTTGGAACAGTTGCAAGACTTCCATTTGAGTATGCACTGCTGGCAAGCCGACGACGTAAAGGGTTTTGAAGTACAGGCAGGTGCCATGTCAGGTGGTATCCAGTCTACCGGTGACTTCCCCGGTGCTGCCCGCAACATTGACGAACTCCGTTCCGATGTGCTCAAGGCCAAGTCTCTTATCCCGGGTAACCACCGCCTGAACCTCCACGAAATCTATGGTGATTTCAAGGGTAAGGTAGTAGACCGCGACGAAGTCACCGTTGAACACTTCCAATCTTGGATTGATTGGGCAAAGGATAACAACACCTTGCTCGACTTCAACTCATCATCATTCTCTCACCCGAAGAGCGGCAGCCTCACGTTGTCGAATCCTGACGATGGCATCCGTAACTTCTGGATTGAACATACCAAGCGTTGCCGTGACATTGCCAATGCCATGGGTGAAGCACAGGGCGACCCATGTATCATGAACCTCTGGGTACACGATGGTTGCAAGGACGTTAGTGTAAACCATGCTCTTTATCGTAACTTGTTGAAGCAATCACTCGACGAAATCTTCGCCAAGGAACAACCTATGATGAAGGATTGTATCGAAGGTAAGGTATTCGGTATCGGTTTGGAAAGCTTTACTGTAGGTTCACACGACTTCTATACTGCTTATGCGGCCAAGAACGACAAGATTCTGACTATCGACACTGGTCACTATCATCCGACTGAATCACCGGCCGACAAGGTAAGTGCAGTTCTTCCATTCGTTAAGGAATTGATGCTCCACGTATCCCGTCCAGTTCGTTGGGACTCTGACCACGTAACTATCATGGACGATCCTACTCAGGAATTGTTCTTCGAAATCGTACGTGCCGGTGCTCTTGACCGCGTTCACTACGGTCTCGATTTCTTCGATGGTTCTATCAACCGTATCGGTGCTTACGTTATCGGTTCTCGTTCGGCTCAGAAGTGCATGCTCCGTGCGTTGCTCGAACCGAAGGAACTCATCTCCAAGTACGAACTCGCCGGCGAAGGCTACAAGGTTCTTGCACTTATCGAAGAACAGAAGGCTATGCCATGGCAAGCTGTTTATGACATGTTCTGCTTGAAGAACAATGTACCTGTAGGCGATGCATTCATTGCAGAAATCGACAAGTACGTAGCCGAAGTTACCTCAAAGAGATAATTAAGTAACCCTTATCATTCAGGAAACTGTTTTATGTCATCCTGAGCGAAGCGAAGGATCTGTAAACATCCACCATTATGTATACATATTCTTCACTACGTTCAGAATGACAGTGAACAAGGCCTCAAATGATATAAACTTATTCATTTATGGAAATTATTATCGGATTATTAATCATTGCCATCGGTGCATTCTGCCAATCGAGTTGCTATGTGCCCATCAACAAAATCAAGTCTTGGAGTTGGGAATCGTATTGGATCATTCAGGGTGTATTCGCTTGGTTGGTATTCCCATTCTTAGGCGCTTTGTTGGCCGTTCCGTCGGGACATAGCCTTTGCGAGCTTTTCGCCTCGGCCAGTTCATTCAACGTATGGATGACCATCTTCTTTGGTGTTCTTTGGGGCGTAGGTGGTTTGACTTTCGGTCTCTCCATGCGCTATTTGGGAGTTGCCCTTGGCCAAAGCATCGCTTTGGGAACTTGTGCCGGTTTGGGTACCATCATGGGTCCTGTACTGCTCAATATCTTCTTCCCCGAGCTGAATGCATTGGAAACCCTAACCTTTGCCGTAATCATGGGTGTGGCCGTAACCTTGTTGGGTATCGCCATCATCGGTATTGCCGGTTCCATGAAAGCCGCATCGCTTACCGAAGAAGAAAAGAAGGCAGCCGTCAAGGACTTCAACTTCCCCAAGGGACTTGCCATTGCCCTGTTGGCCGGTTTCATGAGCGGATGCTTCAATGTAGGACTTGAGTTCGGTAAGGAAATCAATTTCGGTGAGCTGACTCCCGACATGTACAAGACCTTGCCCGCTACTCTGTTGGTAACCATGGGCGGATTTGTGACCAATGCCATCTATTGTTTCTACCAGAACCAGAAGAACAAGACCTGGAGCGACTACAAGAACAGTGCCGTATGGGGCAACAACGCCTTGTTCTGCGCCTTGGCCGGTTTGCTTTGGTACAGCCAGTTCTTCGGCTTGAGTTTGGGTAAAGGATTCCTCACCGAATCTCCCACATTGATGACCCTTGCTTTCTGTATCCTCATGGCATTGAACGTAACCTTCTCCAACGTATGGGGCATCATCCTCAAAGAATGGAAAGGCTGTTCGCAAAAGACCATCACCGTATTGATTATCGGTATCATCATTCTGATAGTCTCTACTTTCATTCCCGAATTATTAAAATAACAAACTAAAGACAACATTATGAAATCCATATTAGAAAACCGTCCGGCCTTGGCACGCGAAGTGAACAAAGTGGCCGAAGTAGCCGGATACCTCTGGCAAAAAGGCTGGGCCGAACGTAACGGTGGTAACATTACCGTAAACATTACCGAATTTATTGACGATGAAATCAAGGCGATGCCGGCCATCAGCGATGTAATACAGATTGGCACCACCCTTCCTCACCTGAAAGGTTGCTATTTCTATTGCAAGGGCACTCAGATGCGTATGCGTGATTTGGCCCGTTGGCCCATGGAAAACGGTTCCATTATCCGTATCCTCGACGATTGCGCCAGCTATGTCATCATTGCCGACAATCCGGTAAAGCCTACTTCCGAACTTCCTTCACACTTGAGTGTACACAACTACCTCCTGGCCAAGGGTTCACCTTACCGTGCATCCTTGCACACCCACCCCATCGAACTGGTGGCGCTGACACACAGCCAGAAGTACATGGAAAAAGATGTGGCTACCCGCATGTTGTGGAGTATGATTCCTGAAACCAAAGCCTTCTGTCCACGCGGCCTCGGTATGGTACCTTATTTGATGCCAAGTGGTGTAGAATTGGCCGAAGCTACCATCAAGGCTATCGACGACGATTACGATGTAGTGATGTGGGAAAAGCACGGCGTATTTGCTGTGGATACCGACATCATGTCGGCTTTCGACCAAGTGGATGTGCTCAACAAGTCGGCCCTCATTTACATTGCCGCCAAGAACATGGGCTTTGAGCCCGAAGGCATGAGCGATGCCCAAATGAAGGAATTGAGCGACACCTTTGGTTTGCCGAAATAATAGACTATTTACACTTACCACAGAGTTCACAACCTTCACCGGTCTTCATTTACCGTTGAGTTGTAGAGCTCTGTGTTTTTTATGTAAGTGTAAAGACCACATCAATTTAAAATAACACGATGTTTTAATACTTTCTTACAGTGTCCATTTTCATCCAACAGAAACAAATACTCTAGACATTCCCCCCATATATACCAATCATTATTATACAGATACTGTAAATTGAACACATGCAAATCAGCTCTTAACAAATTATTTTCTATCGGAGAGAAAAAAAGAATCTTTTGAGGAGCATGTTTGTTGGAGTTATGCAACTCATGCAAGGCAGGGGAATAATATGGCTTAATATTCTTATTTACTTGCCTATTCCTACAATTATCCAAATCAGCATTTTCATCCTTATATTCATCTAATCCATCAAACCCATTCCAATCTAAATCAACAATAGAGTCGGATACAGCAATGTTTATCCCCACATTTATACTATCTTGCTTTATATATTCAAATGCACGTTGATAGATATTGGAGTTTGTTTCAACAGAATTACTTTGAGCCTCCGCCTTTAAACAACAAACGAGAAATAATACTAAAATTCTTAATTTCATTCCATTTAAATTTTAACGAGATTCTATATACTCATTTACACTTTCAATTAGAGTCCCCATATCCATATTGTCATATAAGGAAGGACTGTAATCCAATATATTATCAAAATAACAATTATATCATTCTTTTCTATTACTACCTTATAAGTAAACAAATGATATATTGCATATATTGTGTAGCACACATTAATGGCAATAATATATAATAAGGCCCCTAATCCAGTTCCACCCACTGCATCCATCATTATTCCAATCAACCAAATCGAAAGAACAATAGTCACAATACTAACCACTATAAATATTATTTGTCTTTTCATTAAATAGATATATTGTACTCCTTTTTTCGTTCTATTTTCATAAAAAGGATATTATTGCGGTTATCCGCATTTTAACTTTACAAATATAATAATTCTGATTGAATTAATGTATATAGTCTAAAATCAATTTGAAATCTCTTAGTTCATAGACTAAATATAAAGGAAAATTCATAATAAAGAAAACCTACGCAATTTCTGATTGCCCGTTTTCAACATGTCGGGCACTTCTTGTTTGATATATTTTGCCATCACTCAATAGTTTTTTTTGCAGATTTTAGTTACATAGTTACAGCAGCACTGTGTATCAGTTAATTAACCCTTGCACTAACTTATTTTTAGTGCAAGGAAGGCTGTTTTAGTTACATTTTTATATACATTTTCTCTACATCTCTACATTGGTTGATATAATTCATTGATAATAAACTAATAACGAATCAAAATATAGATGTAGAGAAAATGTAGAGAACTTTTCCCTACATCCTTTTCCGTTGTTCTTGTGTCTATAAGTTTGTGAGTGAATATATAAACAATTGATAATCAATGTGTATAGTATATTCATAATATTTTGTCTATATAATCAAAGCATTATGAATATATAAATGAAATATATCGTTTATATAGACGATGTACATTGAATATGATATTTAAAAGGGTTTGAAATCTTTCTTCATGTAGAGAAAATTGTTTTTCTTCTGCTATCTATGTGAAAACAAACCGAATACACTTGATTTTTTCTTTAGATTTTGTATTTTTTGTAAGAGTTTAATGCATAGAATCAGATGAAGATAGGAGTAATCAGTAAAGAAAAGGATGCGGATGTATGTAGTGTCTGCACCATGGAAACTCGTGAGAAACTGCCGATGGGAAGGCCGACCCATTTGGACAGACTGCTTAAAAAGTGGAATGTACGCAATAAAAGGACGGATATAGGGAGCTTATATTACTTGAAAAAGCGCCCCAAATGAGGATTTATGTAGAGAAAATAAGTTCTCTACATGATTTATTTAGTTCTCTACATGAGGTAATATATTAATTATCAGCTTCTCTGTAGAGAATGTAGAGATGTAGAGAAAAAATAAACTTAAACCTATAACTAAGTGTGAATTTATCAAGTGCGTTAAACGAT
>JAFUNS010000064.1 GCA_017472925.1 Bacteroides sp.
AGTATCAAATCATACGGCTGAGAACTATTATTCCTACCTTAAAGAGGCTTTTCTATTGGTAGGAGTAAATCGTTTCTCATATAAAAGTAAAGATCGTGTAAGAAACGAAAAGGTTTATGTAGTGGATACTGCATTTGTCACTGAACGCGAGGATAATTTCTCATTGGAAAATCTCGGTTGGAAGTTGGAGAATATAGTATGCATTGAGCTGATGCGTCGCTATAAGCCACTCTTTTGTGATGTTTTCTACTATAAGGAAACATCTTCGCAAGTTGATTTTGTTATAGCAAAAGATGGTAATGTACAAGAGTTGATACAGGTATCATATGATATCTCTATTGAAAAGACACGCAATAGAGAGATTAGAGGTTTGAAGAATGCTGCCAAGAAACTCAAATGCAATAATCTTACGCTTATAACCTTTGAAGAACAAGAAACAATTGAGGGGGATGGTTACACCATAAATGTTGTTCCTGCTACAAAATGGTTACTAAATAAATAATTGATTATTGTGATACTCCGTTAATAACTTTTCAAACCGTTGAAAAATAAACAAGTTATATAACTTATTTAGCGTAATAAAATAGGCAAGTGCTATTTTCTCCATCTTTTATGTGTGGGAAATTACTCTTTCCGACAAAAAATGCAGAAATTGATGTTTCCAGCGGGTGTTTTGTTTGACAAGGAAAATGACGATTATCGAACAGAAAATGAGAATGAAGTCTTCAAGATATTCCGTAGATTATCAGCAAGTTACGAAGAAGAGAAAACAAAAGCGACAACCGAAATTATTCGATTATCGCCTTGTGTCGGGATGAGGCGACTCGAACGCCCGACCCCTACGTCCCGAACGTAGTGCGCTACCAACTGCGCTACATCCCGCTTGCTTCCGCAAGTGGTGCCACCAGGAATCGAACCGGGGACACAAGGATTTTCAGTCCTTTGCTCTACCAACTGAGCTATGGCACCTTGCTGAATTGCGGGTGCAAAGGTATGCAGTTTTTTTGAATGCTGCAAACTTTTGATACTTTTTTTATTATATTACTTCTCGCGGCGGCAAGGCGATTCGTTCATAAACAGATGCGATTTCTGGTAACCGCCAAAGTCTACAATAATCTTCTGGAAGACAATACCCGGATCTAATGGTTTGAGGTATAATGTTTGCAAACCATCTTCCTTATTCTCAATGCTAAGGGTAGCCTTGGATTCTACCACTCTGCCTGCTACAGTAGGGTAGTAGATGGAATAGATGTTTTCCGGTTCTTCGTTCAAGTTGGCATTGAAGTTGATTTCCTTCGATTCATTGCCTTTGAAGCCTACGGTGTATGAATGGCCGGCCGGATCGTGGAACGGCAAAGTTGATTTGACAATCACGTGAACGGTTACTTGTTTTACGTCCTTAGGAACATTCAGTTTATAGGCCAATGTGGCATTGTCGGTGGATTGGGTATAAGGCATCAACGCAACTCCACTGAGGGTACGTCCCATGTATGGGATGGTAGTCCATTGGGTAGCCGGGGCTGCTTCGGCCTGATAATAGTGCTCGGCTTCCATGACTACTACTTTGTCTTTGGCTTCAAACACATATCCTCCCGGGGTAGTGTCGTTGATTCGATAAATTTCAGGCAACTTGTCGGCAGGGAAGTTGTCGTTCCAACTGGTGTAACCAATGTGCTTTTGCGTCATCATACCGTTCCACTTGCCATTGGCCATGTGGTGGTTGAAGTCGTGACACAATTCGGCATCACGCTTGAAGGTTGCTTCCACTTTGTCGGCCCATTCGTTGGCTTTCGGATTGTTTTCCTTGTACAACTTGTGGTTCATGGCTTGTGCATAATACATTTCGTAAAGGTTGGCCATGGCTTGTACCGGGAAAAGTATCAGTTGCTTGTAGGCATCCTTATATTCAGGCTTCAAGGTGAGGTATTGGCGAAGTGCTTCGGTTTCCAGTTTCAAGTATTCATCGGATACTTGTTTCCATTCTCCGTTTTCAATGTTGTAGGTTCTGGAGTTAAGCATTTCGGGGGTTACTCGTCCGTTGTATTTGGAATACAGGTTCAAGATTCTCATGGCCTCATCGGCTTGGTCTTCGCCAAATTGTTGTGCACAGAAAGCGCGGGCATGATCCAACAGATTGTCGGCGGTATATTGGTTGGGGTTCCATGCCATATCCATGAATAAGGAAATAGGATATTCCATCGGTTTCAAGTCGCCCACATTCAGAACCCATAGTTTGTCTACTCCGTAACTGTAGGTCAGTTGAAGCTGTTCCCACACATGCTGGATAGGAGATACGTTGAGCCACTTGGTGTTTCGTGGCGCACCCACGTAGTCCACATGGTAATACATACCCCAACCGCCTGGGTGTTTTCTTTCTTCGGCATTAGGTAGACGGCGCACATCCCCCCAGTTGTCATCACTGAGCAACAGGATTACATCGTCGGGAACACGCAAGCCTTTGTCGTATAGCAATTGTACTTCTTTATAAAGTGCCCATACTTGCGGACGTTTCTTGGCTGGTTTTCCGGTTACATCCTTAATGATTTTCCGCTGGTTGTCGATGATTTTATACATCAGTTTCATGATACCTTCGTAATCGGGGGTGTATTCATCGTCATGACCTTCCTTGCCTCCCATGGCTGTATCGCCATCGCCGCGCATACCAATGGTAATCAAGTCTTCCGTGTTCTTGGCTCGTTCCATCCCTTCGCGGAAGAATTTGTCAATTACTTTCTGATTGGTAGCATAGTCCCATGCACCATATTCCTTACGGTTTCTGGCCCATTCCTGATGGTTGCGTGCCATGGGTTCGTGATGCGAAGTACCCATAATAATGCCCATTTCATCGGCAGTTGGGCTGTTCAAAGGATCGTCGGCATAGAAACTCCATCCCCACATGGCCGGCCAAAGATAATTGCCTCGCAAGCGAAGAATCAGTTCGAAAACTTTTTCGTAGAACTTATGGCCACCGTATTCGGTACCGAAAGTATTCTTTACCCAACTGGTCAAGCAGGGAGCTTCGTCGTTCAAGAAGAGACCACGGTATCTTACAGCAGGTTCTCCATCGGTATAGCTACCCGCCTTGATGCTGATGGTGGAATGTTTCTGCACAGGTACATCAGCCCAGTAATACCAGGGTGATACGCCCATCTGTTCGCAAAGTTCGTAAATACCATAGATGGTACCGCGTTTGTCGCTACCGGCAATTACTACTGCTTCGTCCATGCCTTCGAAAGGATTGGCAATGGTTTGCAGGATGTATTTTTCATGTTTCCCCTTCAGTTCCTTGCTATCAATCTTTTTTGTGGCAATGAGTTTCTTGATCCATTCACTTTGATCAATACTTCCCACAATGATGGCACGTTTGGCCGAGAGCTGGTTGATAAGTTCAGGGGTAGCACCTGTAACTTGCATGGCGTCGTTCTGCAGGTTGGTGGCAGCACGCCATACACCTTTATATTCGTTTTTGTCGATAAGGATAGGGAGTGCTTTCCCGTTTTGAATCCAGACAAAACCTTCGGGAGTGAAGTTGACAAATGTTTTTGCTGCTGATGCCGGCAAACAGATGAACAAGGCCAGTAACATCAGGAGCCATGAACGTTTCAGTTTTGTTTTCATGATAAAAGCTGTTCTTATTATGTTTCTATTGCTACAAAGATAGGCAATGTATGTAATATAATGATTGGTTTATGTTACAAATACTTTTAAGTACGTTTCATAAATAGCGAAAGAAAGCCGTTTGTATGCCTTGTTTCACAACAAAATATACAGACGGCTTTCTAAGCTAACCTATTTTTGGTGATAATACCTATTGAATGAATCGTGACATCTCATGTTGTTTCACCTGTTTAACTAACCATATATTGTATGAATTTTAATTAGAGACATTTGGATAATGCAAAGGTAAGGCAAAGACAAGATACTATATAATAAAAGTGTTACATGTATCTTTAGATGTGATACATGTAACACTCCGGATGTTACTTTTTGTTTTTTTATTGTTTCTTGAGTATGTCCTGAATGACCAGACCGGCCAACGTGAAGCCGAAAATGGCGGTAGTATGGGCGATGGTTCCGTTGGCACGTATCGGATTTCCATCGTTGTCAAATAGTGCCTCGCCCTTATTCTCCAACAACTCTTCACTATATACGCATTTGAACTTTTTGGAAGGGAATGTTTTGCTTTTCTTGAACTTACGACGGAGGGCGGCGGCCAATGGGCAACCCTTCACTTTCCAGAACTCGGCAATGTCTATTTTGAGTGAATCCATCTTGAGGGCAGCTCCCATAGAAGCAAAGAGAGTAGCGGATGAATCGCAAGCCTTACGGATAAGCAAGGCTTTGTTGTCGAGGCTGTCGATAGCATCGATTACATAATCATATTCATCCAATGGAAAAGAATCTGCGGTCTCGGCGGTATACATTTGGGGAATGGCAATAATCTCGGCCGATGGATTGATGCTTTGCAGACGTTCTTTCAGTACTTCTGCTTTTACTCTTCCTACGGTTTCGGTAGTGGCCATCAGTTGGCGGTTGATATTTGTTTCGCATACCCGGTCGAAATCTACCATGGTCAGGTGTCCGATACCTGAACGGATGAGGCTTTCAGCACACCAACTACCTACACCACCCACACCAAAGATGATGATTCGGGTGTTGGCTATGCGGGTAGTAACCTCATTTCCCAATAGCAATTCTGTGCGCTGGAATCTATTGTCGCTTGTTCCCATAATTCAAATCTTTTTGCGAAAGTACTTCTTTTTAATGGAACCACAATAAAATAGTGGGTGTGTCGAAATGCACATCCACTATTTTTTAGGCACGGATTACACGGACTACACGGATAAATTTAATGTAAACATACACTAAAAACCGTGTTAATCCGTGAAATCCGTGCCTAAAAACATTTAAATTTATTTCACCGGAGTCATGATGAATGTAAATTCATAGTCAGCATAAGGAACTTGATATTCCGGACGAGCGATACGGCCCCAGCTGTCTTCACAACCCAAGCCCATTTGCAACTTGTCGATACAGAAGTTAGTCAAGTCAGCCTTTTCTACTTCAGGTGAGTGACCGTTCATCTTGTGCAAACCTTCGTCCAAAGATTCGATGGTGTAGTGCAATGCAGAAGCAGAGAATGGAGCTTCGGCAACTACCTTGATACCCTTACCGGCTGCATTGGTCAATGTCCACCAACGGATATCGGTCTTGTTACCATTTTCTTGCGGACGGATGTATGAATAGAATTGTTCATCTACCTTTTGGTTGTAGATACCCAAGTCTGTGCAATTGTTACGGTCGATGTAGTTTTCGATAGGACCACGGCCGTAGAATTCAATGTTTTCAAATTCGCTTGGCATAGGCATCTTCATACCGAAACGGAACATGTTGGAAACCTTGGCATCCTTTGTAGCTGTGAACTTTTGAGTAACCTTAACGGCACCGGCATTGTTGATGACGTATGTCATGTTGAGCTTACCGGAAACAGATGGCATATCGTAAGCCACTTCTACAATCACTTGGTTGTTTTCCAAACGTTGGGTCATGGATTCTCTCTTCATTTCAGGATTGTTCCATGCACGGTATCTGCGTTGCAAACCTGCACCGTAATCGTTGTCTGTTGGAGCACGCCAGAAGTTAGGCTTCAATTGTTCACCGTCTTGAATCATGTCGGCACCGTTTATACGATACATGTTCATGAATCCGTTATGACGGTTGAATTCAATGCGGAAGTCTTCACCGGTTACGATCAAATAGTTGCGGTCGTTTTCAGTCAAAATTGTTTGAGCAGGAATTGTATTGACAGGTTCCACATTCTTCAATTCCATAGAAGGAGCCTTGTATTCGTTCAATGCCAATTGTTCTGTAGCTACTGTATAGCCGGCTTCGAGCAAACCTTCAGCATTCTTCAATTTGAAGGCTACGTTGAGCAAGAATTCGCAGCATCCCTTTTGGCATACTTCACCCAAATTCAGCTTCATCTTGGTTGTTTGTTGTGGAGCTACCTTGATGTCTTCAATACGTCCGCTACGTGCTGGCTTACCGTTCTTCAATACGGTCCATTCCATGTAGTAAGCAGAAAGATCGCGGAAGAAGTTTTCGTTGTATACGTTGATTTCACCATTCTTCAAATCAGCTGGAGTAACCCAAATGTTCTGATAGATATGGCCTACTTCGTACATGTGAGGATTAGGAACACGGTCGGGGCTGATCAAACCGTTGTCGCAGAAGTTCTGGTCACTACCGTCGTAAGCGTTGAAATCGCCACCGTATGCATAGATAGTCTTACCGTTCTTGCCTGTCCAGCGTGGTGATTGGTCTACAAAGTCCCAAATGAAACCACCTTGGTACTTCGGATACTTGCGAATCAAATCCCAATATTCCTTGAAACCACCCTGTGAGTTACCCATTGCATGAGCATATTCACATTGAATCAATGGCTTTTGCCATTCGTCGTTCTTGCAATATTCTTCACAATGTCTGTAACCATAGTACATCGGGCAGAAGATATCTGTCTTACCGTCTCTACGAGCCTGTTCGTATTGAACCGGACGGCTGGCGTCTTCAGCCTTGATCCAATCGTAGGCAGCTTCGAAGTTAGGACCATAACCGGCTTCGTTACCCAATGACCAGAAGATGATACTTGGGTGGTTGAAACCACGTTGTACGTTGCGTTGGTTGCGTTCCATGTGTGCCTTGGCATAGTCTGCACGCTTGGCCAATGTTCTTTCACCATAACCCAAACCGTGAGATTCGATATTGGCTTCGGCTACCATATAGATACCATACTTGTCGCAAAGTTCATAGAAGAAGTTGTCATCCGGGTAGTGGCAAGTACGTACCGCATTGAGGTTGAATTGCTTCATGATTTGGATATCCTGAATCATTCTTTCACGAGATACAACATAACCTCCGTCTGGATCCAATTCATGACGGTTGGCTCCTTTGATTAATATTGGTTGGCCGTTTACCAACAACTGTGCGTTCTTGATTTCAATCTTACGGAAACCTACGTTTTGTGGGATAACTTCCAATACCTTGTTGCCTTCCTTCAAAGTAGCACGCAACGTATAGAGGTAAGGAGTTTCGGCAGTCCACTTAGCCGGATTTTCTACGGCCAGAGTAACGGTCTTCTTACCGGCAGCCTTTACAGTTTCGGCTACTACCACTTGCTTCTTGGCATCGAGCAATTCCAATTCTACGGTACCGCTGCCCTTCATGGTCAATTCTACGGCCAAAGTAGCGTTCTTGTATTCGGCATCCAAATCCGGAGTGATGCGGATGTCTTGGATTTGTTTCTTGTTACGGGCGTAGAGGTAGCAATCGCGGGCTACACCTGTATAGCGGAAGAAGTCCTGGTCTTCCAAATAAGTACCGTCGCACCAACGGAATACTTGGAAAGCAATCAAGTTCTTTTGTCCGGGCTTCAAATAAGAAGTCAAGTCGAATTCAGCTTCCAATTTGCTGTCTTCGCTATAACCTACATATTTACCGTTTACCCACAAATACATGTTTGAGCTTACGGCACCAAAGTGAGCGATGATTTGCTTGCCGTTCCAAGAAGCCGGCACTACAATTTCACGACGGTAAGAACCAACGTGGTTGTTTTCTGTAGGTACGAAAGGAGGATTGCTCTCGAATTGGTTGCGCCATACCCAGTGGTTGTTAACATAAACAGGGTCGCCATAACCGTTCAATTCCCAAACAGCGGGAACCTTGAAGTCATCCCATGCCTTGTCGTCATAACCTACTTTGTAGAAGTCGGTAGGACGCAAATCGGGGCTTTTCACGAAATCGAACTTCCATGTACCGTTCAAGGTCATGTAGTTGGCGGATTGTGTCTTGCAGCCTTGAGAAGCTTCAACACTTTCAAAAGCAAAATAGTTAGTGTGCATAGGAGCACGATTCACGGCATTGACTTCGGGGTCTTGCCATTCTTTGAAGGTCTGTGCAGAGGCACCTAATGCCAACAGACCGAAGAGTCCTGTAAGTAATTGTTTTTTCATGCAATATTGTTTAATCGGTTTTTTGCAAAGGTAGTAAAATATAGGCATTCAGAAAGGATAATAATCGGTCATTTACAGACACAATTACTTCAAAAAGTGGGTTCTTTTTATTTTGTCACCCAATTCTTGTTGTGAGGTACCACTTTCTCGGGATGATGGGTGAGACCTTCCTTCAATGGAACTTTCAGTACATAGGTGCGGTGGCTACGGTTTTGCAAGAAGTTCTGGCGGAGCCATGGATTCAAGTTTTTCAGCAAGGCATAGGTCGTTCCTTGACTCTTGGCCCAACGGGCCAAATCGTCTATACCGGTGGTCATGGTTATTTCACGATAAGGGATGGGAACGTATAAATCCGATGCTTTCAATACGAAACCGAATTGAGCCGGATTGTTGAACATGATTTTGGCAGCTATGATGCGATAGACATAACGGGCAGTCTCTTCCACCAGATGCAGGTCGAGCGCATCGTCGGTAAACTGCTTCTCAAGTTGGGTGCTGATGCGTGCTTGTCCGGCATTGTACGAGGCGGCTACGGCTACCCAGTCGTTGTATTTGGCATAGGCATCTTTCAAGTACTTGCAGGCTGCTCGTGTAGCTTTCTCTATGTGATAGCGTTCGTCTATATTGTCGTTCACTTCCAATCCATATTCGCGTCCGGTAATTTTCATGAACTGCCACAACCCTGCAGCTCCGGCTACCGAACGGGCGTTGGGATTCAGGTTACTTTCAATCACCATCAGGTATTTGAAGTCGTCGGGTACTCCTTCTTCTTTCAGGATAGGCTCCACCACCGGAAAGTATCGGTTGGCTTTCTTAATCATTTGGATGGAAGTGCTGTGCATATAGGTAAAGGCCAGCAGTTCACGGTCCATCCGTTCGTAGCGGTCAAATCGGGTCAGATCTATTTGCTTGTTGCAGAATACCACGCTTTGGGGTACTTCCGGTTGGGCATGGAGGATGTTCAAGCATGCCGATAACAAGAAAAGTATGGTGATGGTTAGAATACGTATCAGGTTTGTCATAATGAATGTTCTTCGTTAATGTCTGCTTTCACTCCTCTGCCTATGTTGCGGTATTCTGTAGGCGTATATCCTGTCTGTTTCTTGAATACCGTAAAGAAATGTTCGGCAGAGGTATAGTTCAGTTCGTAACAAATCTCTTTGATGGTCAGCGGACTTTCTATCAGCATCTGTTTGGCTTTCCGTAGTTTCAATTCCTGGAAATACTTGGCCGGTGAATAGCCGGTGTATTCCTTGAATACCTTGCGGAACCATGAATAGCTCAGTCCCAATTTGGCGGAAAGTTCTTCGGCGTCAATTTCCTTGAAGATGTTCTCTTGCATGATGATTTTGGCGCTTTCAATCTTCTGCGCGGCATTGTCCATCTCTTCGTACAGCTTGTTTTGCGTGATGGAGAGCAAACACCCGATGATGTGCATGGCAATGCCCGAAAGGTATTGTTGCGAAGCGGTGCGGTCGGCTTCCGCTATATCCAGGGCACGTCGGAATAGGGATACCAGTTCTTCGTTGATGCCGATGTCAAGCACTTGTTTCTCTTTGGTCAGGAAATTCTCTTGCATCAGCATGTTGGCTATTTCCCCTTCAAACCCGATGTAATACTCATTCCATCCGGTTTTGGTGGAAGGGGCATAGGTATGCCATTCGTCGGGGAAGAGTACCAGCAGCTGTCCTTTGGAAACTTCTTGCTCTGGTGTACTCTCGCTGCTGAATGTTCCTTTTCCTTTGGTGATGTAGACTAATTGGTATTCATGCAAGGTGCGTCCTTTCTGGGTGGTGAAGTAGTATTCTTCCGGATGGTTGCGGGGAGGATAGGCACTCCCTGCTTTAATGGCCTGAAAGCCTACTGCATTGACACACAGCCCAAAGCGTTTGTCCTTTTCGTTGGTAATGAGGTATTTGAAGTCTGCTCCTTGTTCGTTAAAATGCATGATTATAACAGTTTTATCCAATTGTTCTATATCGCAAAAGTAGCATAATTTTATGGATTGGCAAAAAAACTTGTTATTTCTTCACCACAATCTTGTCGTATTGCGATTCGGCTTTAATCTCTGCATGCTTGGGGGCATCCATCATTTCAATCAGTGCGCGGAGTACCGGACCTTCACCCATCGGGTCGTTTTCCTGAGTGGGGCGGTTGTAGTAGAACGTGGGCGAGGGCTTGATGCCGGTGCCTACACAAATGGCGGTTACATCGCCTTTCTCTGAAATCTTGGTCAGCATCCCTTTCAATCCTTGTTCGGCTGCATAGATAAAGTCCAGTTCCAGCCAACCGTTCTTCACGGCTTTGGCCAGTCCGAAGGTAAACATGGCAGTACCGGTTATTTCTTCGTAGGAGTCCTCCTTGTCCAGCAGTTGGTGCCACAATCCGTTCTTGCCTTGGTAGCGTATCACGCCACTGGCCTGCTTGCGGAAAAGCTTCAGCACTTCGGCCCGTTTGGGGTGATTCTCGGGCATCACGCTCAGCAAGTCGGCCGTAGCCATAAACACCCAACCGTTGGCACGGCTCCAGTGGGCCACTCCATGTTCGTTGGTATCAGTATGGTAGTAATGATAGAACAGGCGTTTTTCGGGGCACCACAGATAGTCGTGATACTTGATTACCTGATGGGCGGCATCGTCTATGTACCGCATGTCACCGGTAGCTTGTCCCATGCGGCAAAGGAAAGAGATAGCCATAAAGGCATCATCGGCCCAGATAGTCTGGATGTGTGGCCAGTAGCGGGCAATGGTTCCGTCTTCCAAACGAGGTTCGGCGTAAAGAATATGTTCGGCGGTTTGGTCGATGTATTGTTGGAAAGCTTCATGCGGATACTTTTGTTGCAGGGCGATGAGGCTGGCACCCATCGGACCGTTATCGTCCAATCGCTTGCCGCGGAATATCATGTGCCAGGAATGTTTGCGCACTCCGTTCCATCCTTCTTCCTTCATGGCCTGGTCGTATTGCTGGCGGAAGAAATCCAAGTTTCCTTCGTTGAACACAAAGTCCATGTTCTTGCGTACATATTCATCGTATTTCTTGTCGCCGGTCTTGTCGGCCAGCTCCATCAGGGCAAGGTGAGTCACCCCGTTGGTATAGTGCCAGTTGTTGTACTTGCAGTTCACCTTTACCTCCATATCCAGTGGCATATCCTTTACCGAGGGGAATGTCTCGCCCGTGCGGTTGTTCTTGAAGTCGTAGGTGGTGGTAGTTAGTATTCGGTCGGCTATCATTAGTGCCACTTCCTTTGCTTCGAGTTTGGCTTCGAGGGCTGTTTTTTCTTCAGTAGAACGGGGAGTGGGTGTAGATTTACATCCCATGCACAATATTACACTGGCAAATAATGTAATGGAAAGAATGTTTTTCTTCATGGTATTTCGATTTTGTTGCAAAAATAGGAAATAAACGGCATTGCTCCTATAAATGGAAAGAAAATTTCATACCTTTGCATGCAAAGCATGAATCCCGATGAAAAAATATATCGTCCCTATCATAGCCATAATCTCCTGCCTATGCATTACCATAGGCTATGTGACTCATTTGCATCGTAATTACGAAGCACAGAAAGTAGCGTGGAACACCATCGCGCAGGAAACATTCCGCGAAGCGTTGCTGGCGGAAGTGAATAAACGGCTGGAAATTCTGATTTCTCATTATAGGAGTGAAGAAGCTGGTGCACTTCCCACAAAGCGGTCTTTGCCGGACTCTGTCCAGATTATGAGTCGAGGATATGGAAGCAGATGGTATAAACTTGACAAAAAACGCTTTGAGCGGCAATTGATTGAGGGTGGTTCTGTTAATTCTGCTATAAGTGCTTTGATTGATGAATATCCTTATTCTGTAGATGCATTGAAGCATCGTTGGGACAGTTTGCTGAACAGGAAGCTAAGGGCAACAACAGCTATCCGCTATGTGTTGACCGATTTGGGCGAGTACCGCGATACCACTTTTGCCAATCGGGACTATTTTGTTTATCCCATAGACAGCTCATTGGTCTCGTATATCGGTTATCGTTGCGAAGCCGAGTTTATAGGATGTGTCCATTATCCTTCCCTATGGGGCGCATGTAGTCCATTGAATTGGGCGTTGTTACTGTTGCCTGTCTTGCTATTGGCTTTGATTTTGATTTATTACCCCCAAATAAGTGCGGCCATCAGGCGGCGCTTTATAAAGAAAGAGATTGTTCACGTGGCGGATGCTCCCATCGAGCGTGCCAAGGTATATCAGTTGCCGGATGGTATGCTGTTCGATGTCATGGCACACTCCATCCGTAAAGGGAACGAAACCTTCAAGCTCTCTCCCCAATCGGTTGTTTTGCTGAAGTTGTTTCTTCGGAATCCGGATAGAAAGGTTTCGGTAGAAGAAATGAATAGGGAACTTTGGGAGGGAAAAGCCGCAAAAGGTCGGATGGAGGTAGCCGTCAGTCGTTTCCGTGCCGAGCTGAAAAAAGCTTCTCCACACCTTAAAGTAGATTACCTGAATGGAGTGTATCAGTTAAAAATGCCCCATTTCATCGAAGAAAACACATTGGTAAGTAATGGTAAGTGAAAAAAATTGATGTTTATTCCCTATTCATATAAATTTGCTTGTAATAAATCAAACTTATATGAAAAAGAATAGAGCTATATTTCAACGTTTATTTTTAATCAGTTTATTATTGGGGTGTTTGTGTTCTTTTGAAACATTAAATGCCGAAACCATTTTCCCGGAAACTAAAGTCTTACATGGCCGTACCATCCCCATCGATACAGCTTTGTTTAAATACCCTTGCCGTATTCGGGTGAATGGCGACCGTGCGGTGGTGGAAGACTTGCACGGACCGGACTATTTCTTCCATTTGTTCTCGTACCCCGACTTCCGTTACCTTTCCTCTTTTTCCAAACGTGGTGAAGGACCGGAAGAAATGCTACAAGCCGAAAACTTCCGTTGGGAAGGAGAGTATGTATGGACTTTAGACGGTAATAAATCCGAAATGGTACAATGGCAGTTTAACGCTCGTCGCGATTCATTGCTTCGTCATCGGGTAGTGACGTTGCAAAAAGAACTTTTTCGCGCGTTGGATTTTACCATTTATAGCGGTACCCGTTTCTTGATTCCCGACTATTCGGGTGACAACCGTTTCTGTTGGGTGGACCGGCAAGGCAAGTTAATTCGTAAAACAGGCACAATTCCTTCCTCCGACAAGAAGGCATTGCAGGAATCCCGCCACGCTTTAGTGTATGCTTGGCGTAGTTTTATTGATTATAATCCCCGTAACGGAGTATTGGTTGCAGCCACCCAACTGGGTGATGTACTCGAAGTGTATAACTTGAAGAAAAACACCCACATGGTGAAAGTGGGCGGACAGGGCGAGCCTCAGTTTATGGTAAGCCGCGATGGCTATGGTATCCCCACCGGCATTATGGGCTATGGCGATGTACAGGTAACTGATAGTGCCATCTATACTACCTTCGAGGGAGAAACCTTTAAGAACATAGCCAACAATCACCAAAAAGGTATTGAAACTCGTAATGGCGGCAACCGTATCTATGTGTACACTTTAGAGGGCGAACCACTCCGTAAGTACGAACTCGACCATTATGTGGAAGGCATTTGGGTGGACGAAGAAAAAGGCATCATCCTTGCTGTAGATGGCAATCAAGATGAACCGATTGTGGAATTTAAGATGTAATGTCTTGTCAGACCTGTTCTCCAAAGGGAATTTCCCTATTAACGTGTCATCCTGAGCAAAGCGAAGGATCTGTAAACATTCACTATATGAAAAAAGTACTCTATATATTCATCCTGTTCCTGCTTGCTTCCTGTCAAGAGAACGACAAGGAACGTATAGCCCGTTTGTTGAACGAATGGAACAGAAAGGAAATCAAGTTTCCGGACCATTCCGTGTTCACCATTCAAGGGAAAGATACGGTCACTATGGATTATCGTAATGCCGATTTCAAAGTAATTACTTACGTAGATTCCATCGGTTGCACCAGTTGCAAGCTCCAGTTGCACCGTTGGAAAGAGTTGATAGCCGAAATGGATTCCCTCACTTCGGGCACCGTTCCGTTCCTGTTTTATTTCCATCCCTGAGAATCTCCCTAAAATTAGGAGGATAATCCGATGCAAAGTTAAGTTAGTTCTTTGAATGAATCAAATCGGTGATTGGTTTTGTTCACGGGATTTCTTTCCGAAATAAGATGAGAAGAATTGAATAATAACAACATTTAAAAGAAACAAATATGAAGAAGTTTATTAAATTTGCCTTTGTGGCAGCAATAGCAGCCGTTGCCGGCTACAATGTATATCAATCCCAGTCGGTAATGGATAATATGTCTGAATTCGCTTTGGCTAATGTGGAAGCGTTGGCGGATGGGGAAAATGATTCCTGTAAAGGTGGTGTTGCTAATGTTAGATGTCCTATTTGGGATATTCGTTATTCTGCATCTTGGAATGGTCCAAGTGTGGACTGTTATACGGGTGGAGACTGGAAATGTGAAGCTGGGACTTGTCCTCACGGTAAATAAATGCATAATATACTATCCAATAGATTAATTCTCTTGGATAGTATATGTCAAATGTCATACAATAAAAGGATTATAAAATGAAAAACTTTTGTATATTATTAATAATTCTGTTATGTGTTTGTTGTACAGAAAACAGGAATGTTATCCAACAATTGTCATACACAGATAGTGTAAGTAATTATTTAAAATCAATAGTTCTAGAGGAAAATATAGATTTTATTGGTAAATCAGTTTCTGATTTTTGTATTTTAAGTGATTCTACTTATTTACTGTCTACTCCTCATTCTTTGTATGTGTATTCTTTGTTAGGAAATCAGTTGGGAGTTATTGGTAAACAAGGTGAAGGTCCAGAAGAATATATGAATATAGGGGAAATATATCTGACCAATGATTATATTTATGTTTGGTGTAGTGTAAAGCGAAAATTGTTTATGTATGATAAAACAGGTAAGTATCAGAAAAATTTTCCATTACCTCATAAAAAAATAATATCCATGTGCGTATATCAAGATAGATATTTATGTTGTATGTTAGATGGAACGGGAGAAGGTGAAATCGTTGAAATATTTGACATGTTTGATTTGAAATCTCTAAGAACTATATTTCTAGATAGTAAAGAAATGCGTGTGTTATCATGCGCACAAGTTGCAGGTAGCATAGAAATTATTGACCATTTACTATATTGGAGTATACCTTCAGAATTATCTTTTAGTGTATTAGACTTAAATGATATAGATGGAGATATTACTAAATATGATATCAAGGATAATGATTTTTTTATAGAACAATTTCGGAGTAATAATGGCTCAGCTCATGGAAAAAATATTTTAGAGTATATAAATTCGAATAGTAGAATTCTACAGTTGTGTTGTCGTAAAAATACAATTAATTTGGTTGCAGAAGTAGGAACGATAGAACAAGATTGGAATAATAAAATAGTTGATTATAGTAAAAGATTTGTAAAAATATATCAGGTTAGCAATAGTGGAATATTGAAGAAAACTTATAGATTTAAAATTTATGAAAATTATGGACTGGTTAAATTGTGTGATGATGGCTTATATGTGTTAAAAGCAGAATATAATAAAGATGATTTTATAATAATGTTAGATAAATATTCGCTGTAAAATACATGGGATGTTGATAATAAATTTAAATCATAAGGATGATATACATGCAGATATGGATAGCCATTTGTGATTACTTGTTGCTTATCATTGCGAAGAAGCAATATGGATTGAAGTCAAGTCTTCATACAATCTCAAATTCTATCGGACATATTCTCTTCGAGAGAGGTGATATCCGAGATTTTTATAACAACCTGATGAGCCGTTTAATGTTTCGGAGAACGACTCAAACAGGCAACTTATTTTATGATAGAATTTCTCTGTACAGCAATGATATTTATGATGAAATTAGCTTCGTATATAGTTTCTCTATTGGCCGCTGTTTGTTGTGCCTGTACTCCGCAGACTGATGTGGGGCTTGAAACCGCCTTGTCCGCTTCCGGCAACAACCGCCTAGAGCTTGAAAAAGTCCTTCACCACTACAAGGACAGCACACTGAAATTGCAGGCAGCGGAGTTCCTGATAACGCACATGATAGGCTTCAATGCCTCCGACAGCAGCCTGCTTGCCGTGTACCAGCCCTTCTATGCTGCCTGCGAACCGCTGAAGGTGGACAAGAAGGACAACCCCGACCATGCCATGTTCCGTATCCGCCAGATAAGCCGTGGCGAGAGAGACCGCGAAGTGCTGGAACGTCCCTTTTTCTATAAGAACGTTGAAGTAATCTGGTTGTAGCATGAAAAAACGTTTGAAGAAAATAAAGTACGAACCCGGGATAAAAGAAGGGCGGAAAGAACAATGGAGTTGCAACCTTTTCTTTCCAGCCCTGAGGGTCTTCCTAAAAATTAGGAGGATAATCCGATGCAAAGTTAAGTTAGTTTTTTGAATGAAGCAAATCGATTACGTGTTTCGTTCACGGGAAGTCTTTCCGAAATAAGATGAACTATAATTATGATATTAACGAATTAAAAAGAATCAACATGAAAAAATATGTAAAAGTAGCCTTTATGGCAGTAGTAGCAGCCGTTGCCGGCTATAATGTATATCAATCTCAATCTGTAATGAATGGTATGTCTGACTTTGCTTTGGCTAATGTGGAAGCGCTGGCTGATGGTGAATATAGTTTGGATGATTTAAATGATTATTGTTATTGGTATGAATATCAAGATTGTTATTATTTGATTGTCAAGCCAGATGGCAATACCGTATGGTGGCATTCAAATTTTGAAGAACGAATTTGCTTGTGATAAAATTGTAATAAATGGTGTGTATTTTAGTTGCACATAAAAACATAAGATGCACACCTTTTTATTAATTTTTTAATATAATTTTTATGGGATTGAAGCAGAATTTTGTTATTTTTTTGCTGGTTCTTTTTATGTTTTCGTGTACTAATACAAGCGATAAAAATAGTAATATTGAAAGTATAAAAGGAATTTCATTACAAAGTAGTAGTTTTCAAAATGAGTTGATTATTCGTCCCCCCCAAGCTTTGGATTTGTGGAATGACGACTTACTTGTGTTTAGTGCAGGAACAGACGGGTTCATTACTATTTGCAATAAAGAGAATTTATCTTGTAAAAGTAAAATGGGAAAAATAGGAGGTGGTCCAAATGAGTTTATTTCACCTCAATATGCGGGTATCGTTCAGAACAAGTATATCAATATATATGATTTCAACTTGAGACAATTAAGTAAAGTCGAAATAACTCAGGATAATCGATGTGTGGAATTTTCAAGAGTTAAATTAAAAGATGATGATTTGTTTGTAACTAATTTACATGTCTTGAATGATAATTATATTTTAGGAAGCGTATTAATGGGTATGAATGAACCTATTGTATTGATGGATGCTGATTTGAATGTTATAGATTCATTCGGAGGAGTGACTGAAGGGTTGGGGATTGATTCAATTAAAGATATAAAATCCTATATAGGTAGATTTTCGTCGTGTAAGGATTATTTTGTTCATGCAATGAATGATTTGGGCTATTTAGCTTGTTATAAGTTGTCAGATGGTAAAGTAGTGAAACTGTGGGAGTTTTATGCAGAACAGCCTATATTTAATGATGGAATGCTGAATAAAAGAAGGTTAAAGGATGGTTTTTGGGATGTATCCATAAAAAATAATCAGGTCTATGTTATTTACAATGGGAAAACATATGATGAGCGGAAAGATAAATCTAAACGATTCCCTACGACAATACTTGTTTTTGATCTTTATGATGGGAACTTATGTAAAAAGTATATAACGGATAAAGATATCTGCCGATTTGTGCTTGATGAGGATGGTGTTATTTATGGCGTCGGAACTAATCCGGAAGTAGAAATAGTAAAATATATATTACCTTAAAAGAGAAAATGTAAAGTGCCTAAAATAATCCGAATATTTCGTTCCTTACCATCAATGAGATGCGGGAGGAGGTAAAGGGGATGTTAAAACAATAACGTTCCCTTTACATAGAAGAAGAAACCTTCCAATTGCTCACCGTTCCCGTTTCAGAAGAGAAGCTGACACCAATTTTATATAATGGGCGATTGTCCACCTCGTAGGGGCGGGCATAGCCTTTCTCTTCTATCTGCGCCAAAGCTTCATCGGCAGTTCCGTCTAATTTGAATTCAAAGATGTAGATGTAGTCGGGAGTTTCTACGATACAGTCTACCCGTCCTTCGCTCTGTTGCTTTTCGGTATAGACGGTATAGCAACTTATCATGCGCATCAGCAGGTAGAATGTGTGTGTAGCTTTATTTGATTGTAAGGCCAGAGATCTTATCCATCTTCCAACAAAAAGTTTTTTTTGCAATTTTAGTTACATAGTTACAGCGGCGCTGTGTATCAAAAGAAATTACCAGAAACTGGTCTCGGCAATTAAACTTTATAGCATGTCTATCACCTTTATATCGTTTAACGCACTTGATAAATTCACACTTAGTTATAGGTTTAAGTTTATTTTTTCTCTACATCTCTACATTCTCTACAGAGAAGCTGATAATTAATATATTACCTCATGTAGAGAACTAAATAAATCATGTAGAGAACT
>JAFUNS010000065.1 GCA_017472925.1 Bacteroides sp.
ACCTTTGTTTGAATGAACTTCTGCATAATTTCATTAATTTTGTGCTGAATCCGAAAAAGCACCGTATAAATGAGAGAAAACAGATTCCAGATAAATGTAGCAACGGGAAGGATGACCCTCCCCGTTGCTATCTTGTTTTGTCTGATGATATGGGTGATGAGCCTCGATTCATGGAAAGACTTGGGTACATTGGGTATCACGGTCCTTACCGGTTACTTGATGATTGAAACCAATACAGCCTTTTCTTTGATTCGTACACGTACATCTTTGCCGGTAAGCATCTATTGGTGCTTGTTCTCAGCATTGGTATTCCTCCATACATTTGAATGGAATTGTTTCACTCCCCTCGCCTTTTTGCTGGCGGTGGTTCATCTCTACAGAAGTTATGAATCGCCTTACGCCTCGGCAAACATTTTCCATGCTTTCTTTTTCCTGTCTTTGGGAAGTCTGGCTTTTCCACAACTGCTGTTTTTCGCTCCTCTTTTCTTGTTCAGCACCTTTAATTTCCGCTCGCTCAGTCCAAAAAGCTTTTTTGCCGGATTATTGGGAATCGCAACACCTTACTGGTTGCTGTTCGGCTATGCCTATTGGAACGATGATATGCCATTGGTCCTTGCCCCATTACAAGAACTGTTCCATTTCCAAGCCATTGAATATAGCCTTATTCCGCTCTATAGATGGATTTCGTGGGGATTTGTCAGTCTCCTTTTCATCATCACCGGTGTCCACTATTCCCAAGTATCCTATCAAGACAAGACCCGTACCCGCATCTATATGACTTTTCTGATCGTAACCGGATGTTGGGCTACCCTCATAACACTATTACAACCGCAACATCTGCATCCCCTTTTGCCCGTACAACTTATCTGTACGTCTTTTTTAGCGGCTCATTTGTTTACTTTAACACGAAACCGCTTCTCAAGCATCTTTTTCATTGTTACTTTTGTAGGTAGTATTTTCCTAACAGGTTATAACTTATGGATGCAATTCTTCAATTTCTGATAGACTGGGGATATGTTGGTATGTTCCTTTCGGCACTAATAGCCGGAACGGTAGTGCCTTTCAGCTCAGAAGCGGTATTGGTAGCCCTTATCAGCATGGGGCTGAACCCCATAGGATGTATACTGGCTGCTACAGCCGGTAATATGATAGGCGGGATGACGTGCTATTGGTTAGGCTCTTTAGGTAACATGCTTTGGATTGAAAAATATTTTGGGGTAAACAAAAAGAAACTGGAAAGAGCCGAACGCTTTGTTAAAGGTAGAGGCGCTTGGATGGCTTTCTTCATGTTCATCCCCTTTTTAGGAGAAGCCATTGGCGTGGTATTGGGACTGATGCGGGCCAATGTCTGGATAACCGCCATAGCCATGTTTTTGGGAAAATCTTTCCGATACATTGCCTTAGCACTCACAGCATTAGGTATAACCTCTTTATTTTGAATATATGGAACTGGAAAAGACAGCCGACGGAAGCTATACACTCTATGTACCCGAATTGGATGAGCATTATCATTCTGTAAAGGGAGCACTCACCGAATCGCAACATATCTTTATTGACATGGGGCTGAAACATTCGGCTGTAACCGAACCGCGAATATTGGAGATAGGGTTAGGTACAGGATTGAACTGCTTCCTGACCTTCCTTGCTGCCGAAGGAAGCGGACGGAAAATACATTATACGGGTATAGAACGCTATCCTTTAAGCGAAGATACTTTGCGTAAACTGGATTATCCCTCTGTCATCGGTCAAGGACACGAAGAGGATTACTATGCCATCCACCAGGCATCTTGGGAAACGGATGTTAAGTTATCCCCTTGGTTTACTCTCCATAAAATTAAAGGTGATTTCACCATCTATCCTTTCAAAGAGAAATACGACATCATTTATTTCGATGCCTTTGCTCCCGAAAAACAACCCGAGATGTGGGACCAGTCTCTTTTCAACATGCTGTATGAAGTTTTGAATGAAGGTGGAATATTGACAACCTATTGTGCGAAAGGAGTGGTAAGACGGATGCTTCAGACCGCTAGGTTTATGGTGGAACGATTGCCGGGACCTCCGGGAGGGAAAAGAGAAATACTGAGAGCTACACGCTTTTAACATGAATAAGAATTATTGCATTCATGTCTCTTGAACGAGAAATTATTCCATCCTTGTCATCCTGAACGAAACGAAGTAAAGTGAAGGATCTGAAGACATAAAAGGTGGATGTATACAGATCCTTCGCTTCGCCAGGATGACAGAAAGAAAAGACAAGATGACAAAAAGAAAGAAAGAAGTATGAAAAGAGCAATCTATTTATTAATAACCCTTGCAAGCCTGACCGCCTGCAAAGAATCGGAAAAGGCCAACGGCAAGCCTACATTAGTAGTAACCATAGAACCACTGCGTTATTTCACCGAAGCCATTGCCGGCGATCAATATCAGGTAGTAAGTATGGTACCCAAAGGCTCCAGTCCCGAGACTTACGACCCTACCCCGCAACAATTGGTAGAAGTGGATAAGAGCGAAGCCTATCTGCGCATAGGACATATCGGGTTTGAACAAGCTTGGATGAAGAAACTTCAGAAGAACTCTCCTCAATTAAAAGTATTCGATACATCACGAGGTGTTTCGCTTATCCGTGGTAAAGAGCATCGACATGGCAATCATGTACACCCGGGAGGAGTAGAACCACACATCTGGAACTCTTGTGAAAATGCCCGGATGATTGCTGATAATATCTATACCGCCTTATGCAGCATTGACTCTACCCATCGGGAACTCTACCAAATGCGCCTCGACAGTTTGAAACAAACCATCACACAGACCGACAGCATCTTAAGAAAACTTCTTCAAAAGGCAGACAGCACTTTCTTGATTTATCATCCGGCACTCAGTTATTTTGCCCGCGATTATGGACTGAAACAAATCAGCATTGAAGAAGACGGAAAAGAGCCGTCACCCGCCCAACTGAAAGCGCTGATTGAAACCTGTAAGAAAGAAAATGCCAATGTGATATTCGTCCAGCAAGAGTTTGACATGCGAAATGCCCTACTCATAGCCGGAGAATTGGGAGTGGGAGTAGTACCCATCAATCCGCTTAGCTACGATTGGCAAAAAGAAATGATTAATATCGCCCGTTCATTGACTAAAAAATAAAAGCTATGCCTCATCCTTTGATACAGATAACCAACCTCTCTGCCGGATACGACGGAAAGACCGTACTGAGCCATGTGAACTTGACGGTTTACGAACGCGACTTTTTGGGAGTTATCGGTCCTAATGGAGGCGGGAAAACGACACTTGTCAAAAATATACTGGGGCTTCAAAAGCCTCTACAAGGACAAATCCGTTTCTATAAAAATGGCAAGGAGGTACCCGAAATTACCATGGGTTACCTCCCTCAATACCATAGCATCGACCAGAAGTTTCCCATCTCTGTATACGAGGTGGTCCTGTCGGGGCTAAGCAAACAAAAATCACTTCTACATTCCTATAGCAATGAGCATCACGAACAGGTGAAACGCATCATTGCCCGTATGGGATTGGAAGGGTTGGAGAAACGCTCCATCGGCCAACTTAGCGGTGGCCAACTCCAACGGGCCTTGTTGGGAAGGGCGCTCGTATCCAATCCCGAAGTCGTTATCCTGGATGAACCTAATACCTATATTGACAAGCGTTTCGAGGCCAAGCTCTATTCCTTATTGGAAGAAATCAACCGGGAACGGGCCATCATTCTTGTAAGCCACGATATTGGTACAGTGCTTCAGAATGTCAAGACCATTGCTTGTGTAAACGAGACCTTGGATTATCATCCCGATACGGAAGTACCAGCCGAATGGTTGGAAGAACACTTCGGATGCCCCATCGAATTGTTGGGCCATGGCCATCTACCGCATCGGGTATTGAAATGTCATCATCATCATTTGTCATCCTGAGCATAGCGAAGAATCTGAAAACATACGTCAGGATGATATTTTTATCGACTATACATCCGGTCGTCGAAAGCTGATAGAGCGGCTTTCGCTCCTTCGCCCATGGCTATGACAATCTGTTTGTAAGGAACGGAAGATACATCGCCCGCTGCATACACTCCCGGAAGGTTGGTACGGCAATGCTCATCTATCAGGATTTCACCAATGCGGCTCATATTCAAGTCGCCTTTAAAAGCCTGACTGTTGGCACTCAAACCTATCTGTACAAAGATTCCGTCCAAAGGCAATTCACGTTCTTCATTGTTTTCACGGTTCTTCAATCGGATAGCAGTTACCTTTTCGCCATTACCCACTACCTGTGTGGTTTGGGTATAAGTCAGCACTTCTACATTAGGCAAGCTTCGTACCTTGTCCTGCAACACCTGGTCGGCCTTCAATGTTTCCATAAACTCGATGACCGTCACTTTCTTGCAAATACCTGCCAAATCGATAGCTGCTTCGATACCAGAATTACCACCGCCCACTACAGCTACTTCCTTTCCTGCATAGAACGGACCGTCGCAATGCGGACAGAAGGCCACTCCACGACCGATGTATTCGTTTTCGCCCGGCACATTCAACCGTCTCCATCCGGCTCCCGTTGCAATGATGACCGATGGTGCACTGAACACTTCGCCCCCCTTCACCACCACTTGTTTCATCTTGTCTTTCAAAACCGTTTCTTCTATCCGTCGGTTTTCAAACAGTTCTATCGGATAACGGGTCAAGTGAGTACGAAGATTATCGGCCAATTCACTACCTGTAGTATAAGGAATGGAAATCAGGTTCTCGATACCTACTGTTTCCTTAACTTGTCCGCCAATCCGTTCGGCCACCATACCTACACGGAGACCTTTACGGGCCAGATAGATAGCAGCCGAAGCACCAGCCGGACCGCCACCCAATACCAAGGCATCGAATTCCCTTTGAACAACAGCGCATTCACCATCACCGGTCGAAGCAAAACATTCTTCCAGTTTATCCAACAATTCTCCCAACGAACCTCTTCCTACATGAATAAGCTTCCCGTTGGCGAATACAGAGGGAACCGCCTGTACCTTCAACTTATCGACTTCATCCTGGAAGAGTGCTCCATCCACCATTTCATGACGGATATTGGGATTCAATAAAGCCATGATATTCAAGGTTTGTACCATATCCGGGCAGTTGGTACACGTAAGCGAGACGTATGTCTGCAAACGAATGTCACCCTGTAACGAACGGATACGGCGGCTTACACCTTCATCGGGCAAATTCTTGCCTTTTCCATCGGCATTAAGTACGGCCAACAACAAAGAAGTGAATTCATGACCATTGGGAATACCCCGGAAGACAATACCTGTATCTGCCCCATCCTTCATCAGAGCAAACTCCAGCGCACCGGATTTTACTTCTGCAAACTCGTTATGAAGTTTGGGCGAGGTTGTCGCAAAATCGTTCAGGAACTCAATCAGTTGATGACTTTCTTCCCGTCCTGGATCATAACTGATTCGGAATGTATAATCGGCTTCCAATGCTTGGAAGATACCTTTTACTTGCTGGAGAATGCTTTGATCTAACATAGTTGTATATTTTTAGATTTTACCTACAAGGTCAATGCTTGGCTTGAGAGTTTCTGCACCTTGCTTCCACTTGGCAGGGCATACTTCACCCGGATGGCTGGCTACAAAGAGAGCCGCTTCTACCTTACGAACCAATTCGTCGGCATTACGTCCGATGTTATTGTCTTGAATTTCGGCAATCTTCACCTTACCTTCAGGATTTACTAAGAATGTACCGCGATAAGCCATACCGTCTTCTTCAATCATTACACCGAAACCACGACTCAGAACACCGGTTGGGTCGGCCAGCATCGGATAATTGATTTTACGGATACTTTCTGATGTATCGTGCCATGCCTTATGTACAAAATGAGAGTCTGTACTTACGGAATATACTTCTACACCCAAGCTCTTGAGGTGTTCGTACTTTTCGGCCAAGTCAACCAATTCGGTCGGACAAACAAAGGTGAAGTCGGCAGGATAGAAGAAGAAGATAGCCCACTTGCCCGCTACGTCTTCGTTAGTTACTGTGGTAAAATTACCGTTATGAAAAGCCTGTACTTTAAATTCAGGAAGTTGTGCGTTAATAATTGATGTCATAATTTTCTTGTTTTAATGGGTTATTACTTATTTTCTGTTTTCCTGCTACAAAAATATAGCAAAAATCCCGATTAAAACAAGAAATCCAATTGAAAGGTTTTATGGGGTGATAGAGGAAATCTATATAGTTACGAATATGTGCTTTTAGGCCGGATTACACGGAAAAAATTAATGTAAACATACAATAAAGACCGTGTTAATCCGTGTAATCCGTGCCTAAATAATATTATAACATTATTTTGAATTAATAGATGCTGAAATCAGACCAAAATCTGAGTACCTTTCAACTTCAACATATCCTTAGGTACGGAAGCTTGTATTTCCTTTACAAGCACATCAAGAACCGATTGCCGAACAAATTGCGGTTGGGTAATGAGTACCAACTGACGGGTAGGCACAGGAACCGCAAACGGACGCACCAATTCCTGCTGTATCTCATTCAGTTGATCGGCAGCCAATTCCGGAATAAAGGTAATGCCCTTACCACTTTCCACCATGCGCATAAACGTCTCAATACTTCCCAAATTATAAGCCAACTGACTAGTTTGAGCACCCTTCATCTGACAGAAACGTACCAGCTGGTCGCGGAAACAATGCCCTTCGTCCAGCAACCACAAATCTTTACTACCGGCTACATCCGATGTACGGATAATGTTTTGCCCGAATAGTTTGTCTTCACGCGATACATATCCCACATATTTCTCATAGCAAAGATGGGTTTCCTTAAATTCCTCCAATCCGGCCAACTTAGCCAATATCCCCGCTTCCAATTCCCCTTCG
>JAFUNS010000036.1 GCA_017472925.1 Bacteroides sp.
CCTTGTAGGTAATCTGATTGGTCTGGCAGTAGCTGATAATCCCTGCCACTTCCTCACGTGTCATCATATCATTGTCGTTTTGCCGACAAAGATCGGAGGTCCGTTTCAGGTTTCTATGACGTGGCTGACCGGTCGGTTACTAACCAACACAGCAACCAACCATTATTTGTTGGTCATAACAGATCTTATGACCAACATCATTCAAATAGGCTAATTATTGAGCTAAAAAGTAAATACTATGCCGTAATTTCCAGTGCCTGGAAATTTATGTTCAAGCGAACATAGCAAGTTGTGTTTTGGGGCACCCGAAATGTTTTCGGCGTCCCAAAACTACCTATCGGTATCCCACCCTCCAAAGTCGGAAGGATATGATGTTTTTTCGTTGCAAATACATTCGCTCTATACACAAGTTTTATGCTCCGAATAATCATATAACTATTCGATTTTTCATTCCTAAACTATATAAATTACAATTTATACGATAAAAAAAGTTGCTAACAAAAGTCGCAATTTCGCATATTATCACTAAATTTGCGGTATACGCCAATAAAATGTGTAAATAATGAAAGATTTAAATAGACTAAAAGTAGTATTGGTTGAACAAAAGAAAACCGGCAAATGGCTTGCCGAGCAACTCGGCAAAGACCCCTCAACGGTTTCTAAGTGGTGCTCAAACAAAATGCAGCCATCGTTGGAGATGCTGTCACAAATTGCGAAAGCACTTAATGTAGAAACTAAGGAGTTGATAAACTAAAGAAAATGATCTACATATGAACAAACTATTAGACCTATACAACGAATTATTAGAATTACAACGACTTGCTCGTGAAGGTGTCAGTATTGATGATGTGAAAGTGGAAAGTGCAATGCAGTCAATTAGACAAATTCACGATCAAGGTGTAGATAATAATCCATTTTTAGATAAAGAGCAGAAGCAACGTCGCAAGGACCTGTATGCCAAAGCTGTAAAAGAGATGAGTAAATATGGCAAACAAGTTCTTCGAGACGAAATGGAGATTAAACAGCGAATTATTGAGCATAAAATGAAGTAACCCACGATATGGCAAAGAAACAACCCAAAATAAAGAGCATAGAAGAAACCTTATGGGAATCAGCAAATAAGCTCCGTGGCTCGGTTGAGCCATCGGAGTACAAGCATGTTGTACTGAGTCTGATATTCCTTAAATATGCAAATGACCGATTTGATGAGCGTCGCAATGAGCTTATCGCCGAAGGTAAGGGTGCATTTATGGATCAAGCTGTGTTCTACAATGCTAAGAATGTCTTCTATATCGAGGAGCAAAGCCGTTGGAACTTCATTATGGAGAATGCCAAGCAGAACGATATTGCCATTAAGATTGACAAGGCTCTTTCGTCTATTGAGGATAGCAATCCTTCTCTCAAAGGTGCACTCCCAAGCAATTACTACTCTGGGTTAGGCCTTGATCGTGCCAAACTTGCTGCATTGCTCGATGAGATAAACAAGATTGATACACTCAAAGATCCCGAAAATGACCTTATTGGTCGTGTCTATGAGTATTTCCTCGCCAAGTTTGCCATAGCCGAAGGTAAGGGTAAAGGAGAGTATTATACCCCCAAGAGCATTGTAAACCTTATTGCCGAGATTATCGAGCCGTATCGAGGTAAAATCTATGACCCTTGTTGTGGCTCGGGTGGTATGTTTGTGCAGAGTATGAAGTTTATCGAGGCTCATCACGGTAATAAGCGAGATATTTCTGTTTATGGCCAGGAGTACACCAATACGACTTACAAACTTGCAAAAATGAATCTTGCTATCCGCGGTATCGCAAGTAATCTTGGCGAGTTGGCAGCCGACACATTCCACAACGACCAGCATAAGGACTTGAAAGCAGACTTCATTATGGCGAACCCTCCATTCAACCAAAAGTCGTGGCGTGAGGATAATGAGCTAAAAGCCGACCCTCGATGGTACGGCTACGATGTGCCTCCTACAAGCAATGCGAACTATGGTTGGATTCTCAACATCGTATCAAAACTGTCGAGCAACGGTGTTGCTGGTTTCTTGTTGGCTAATGGCGCATTGAGTGGCGATGGCATAGAGTTAAACATCCGCCGTCAATTGCTGCAAAACCATCTTGTCGAGGCTATTATCATTCTGCCACGCAATATGTTCTACTCGACCGATATCAGCGTTACACTTTGGATATTAGCGGGCAATCGTAAGGCTCGCACGGTTGAGCAGAATGGCAAGATGATCAAGTATCGTTATCGCGAGAACGAGGTGCTCTTTGTTGATTTGCGCCAATGGGGAGAACCCTTCGAGAAGAAGTATATCCAGTTCTCGCCAGAGCAGATTGCCGACATCGCTCGTAATATCCATAATTGGCAGCGTGAGGGTTATGAGAATACCTATCAGAATATACCTGAATATTGCTACTCAGCATCACTCGACGAGATTGAGCGTAAGGGCTGGAGCCTTGTGCCAAGTAAGTATATCGAGTTCAAGAACCGTGACGAGGGTGTAGATTTCAATGCTCGTATGCGCGAACTTCAATCCGAGATGCGAGAGCTTTTGGCACAAGAGGAGAAGTCGAAAAAGGAGTTACAAGGACTATTTGAAAAGTTTGGCTATACTTTATAAGTCGATAATATCTCACACATATCAAATATCAATATAACAATGGCTAAAAAAATTATAATAACAGAGAAACAGCTCAAGGATACATTGTCTATGCAATTGATTAATTGTAATGGCTTTGTAAATACTTTATATAAATATATGGCTGCAAGTCGTGTGCTTGATATATTAGAGAATAATTCTCATTTATTGGGCTTTGTTTCTCCTGAAAGTTGGTACGATCCATACGAAACCAAGTATCTAAATACAGACTACACAGCATTAAATGGATATAGACAGCCTAAAATATATTGTTTCTGCGCAAGAATGGACAACCTTAACGAGGAGGCGTCATGGAAAATTTACAAAAAGGAGAACGAGCCACTGTTGCGTATGTCTATTAGGGCCATTGATTTATTGCTAGCTATAGATAAATTTGCAAAAGAAAACGACTGTGATGTATATTTTTCTAAAGTTGATTATCGCTTAAAGAAGAAAGAAATAGATGAATTATATTTACCATCCAGCCCTTACCATAGTGAGTTTTTTAACAATTTAGACGATAAGCAATATGTTAGAATTATGTCTTTAAAAAGATGGGCATTTAATTATGAAAATGAGTATCGAATCTTCATCATCCCTCGCAATCAAGACAAAATAGTTAATCATATAAAGGATAATGTATTGTTTATTCCGGTGCCGATTAAGATGATAACACGCTTTACATTCTATCCTGCAGGCAAGGCTAATAGTAGTTTAGTATCTCAAATAGAGATAGCAAAATACAATGCCGAATATAAGTTGATAAAAGACAAAATTAAAGTAGCGTATCCTGAGGCAACTGTTGTTAAATCGACATTGTATTCTAAAGTAAAGAATGTTGAAAAAATATAGCGATGTTAAACTATAAGTGTTTAGGAGATTATATCCGTGAAGTGGATGTGCGTAATAGAGATTTATCTGTTACGACATTGCTTGGTGTGAGCATATCAAAGGAGTTTATCCCTTCGATTGCAAACACTATTGGTACTGATATGTCCACATATAAAATAGTTCGCAAAGGGCAATTCGCTTATGGTCCTGTAACATCTCGAAACGGGGA
Organism: Bacteroides sp.; assembly: GCA_017472925.1. Classification (GTDB taxonomy): domain Bacteria; phylum Bacteroidota; class Bacteroidia; order Bacteroidales; family Bacteroidaceae; genus Phocaeicola. The sequence goes on from JAFUNS010000036.1 coordinate 3,702, forward strand.
TAAGGTTTCTATTGCATTACTTGCCAACGAGAACAATGCTATCATATCACAAGCCTATACTGTCTTTGAGGTGAAAGATTGCAATGACATATTGCCAGAATATCTGATGATGTGGTTCCGTCGCCCAGAGTTTGACCGCTATGCACGATTCCACTCCCACGGTAGTGCTCGTGAGATTTTTGATTGGTCAGAGATGTGCGATGTAATGTTGCCTATCCCATCTATTGAGCGGCAGAGGGAGATTGTAACGGAGTATGAGACTTTGGGAAAGCGTATTCGTCTTAATGAACAGATGATTTCCACGCTTGAAGCCATAGCCCAAACCCTCTACCGCAAAATGTTTGTAGATGGCATCGACAAAGAAAACCTCCCAGACGGTTGGGAAAATAAGTCACTCTCTGAGACATCTACCCTGAAAGCAGGCGGTGATAAGCCTATTGAGTTTTCTGAAGTAAAAACTGGATGCTATAATATCCCAGTTTATGCTAATGGCATAGAGAATAAGGGAATTTTTGGATACACGACAAGACCTACTATTAAGAGTAAAAGTATAACTATCTCAGCTAGAGGAACTATTGGATATTGTTTCTTGCGAAAACAGCCTTATGTACCCATTGTGCGATTAATAGTTGTTATCCCCAATAACGAGTCGTTAGCCCAATATCTATTCTATTATTTGAATGCTATGAATATTAGAGGTTCAGGTTCCGTTCAAAGTCAGCTAACAGTTCCTGATATGGAAAGATTTGAAATCACACTACCTCCTAAAGAGCTAATAAAAGAATTTAGCAAACAAACAGAAATAATAGATACATCTATCGCTACATACGAAATGGAAAACGAAAAACTAACCGAATTACAGTCTTTACTCTTGGCTAAGATAGGACAATAAAAATAAATGAAGTATGGAAGAAAAAACATTCATATCTTTATATCAAAAACCTTTTGCAGAGCAAATAGCTTTCAATATTGAACAATTAAATTATCGTTACAAAAGGTTGTCTCAAACAGATACGACAAACAAGGAAAATCAAAATGAATATCTTATGATATTTGATTCATTCCTTGCTTTATTCAGAGCTTTATTCTTAGAAAAAGGAGCGAAGCAATACACTGTTCAAAACTATTATAGAGCGAAAGGAGATGACGAAATTGCAAATAAGATAGATGATTTTCTAGATACTAAAATATTTTCATGGAGTGATAAATCAATAAGAGAAGTTCTAAAGTTTATTGCCGATAAGTTTGTTTGTCATATTGATCCAATTGATAGAGATGATTTAGCATATGCTAATTTTTGTATGAGTCATTTAGGTAATCCTTATGTTGATAATAACTTAAATGACATAATGCATACCATTTCAAAGATAATGAAGAAAGAATAATTGTAAACAACCAAATTTTACAAAAAAAATCATAAAAAGAGATTCGTGTTATGGGACTTTACGAAGGTATTAAAGATGTTGCCAAAGTTGTGCAACAAGCCGACAATATAGAATTATATAGGCAATTGGTAGATTTGAGTGCCCAAGCATTGGATATGCAAAACGAGATCAATCGCTTAACAGCTGAGAATACTGAATTGCGGAAGAAGCAAGATCTTGAAGCTGCAATAGTAAGACATAATGGTTTGTATGTGACATTGGAAGGCGATGATAATATTTTGTATTGTTCGCATTGTTGGGATAGCGAGCGGAAACTAATACAGATGTTTACGGAGAATGGGAAATATAGATGTCCTCATTGCAATATTGAAGGAGTATATGACCAACAAGCCTATAGAGAATATATGGATAGGCAGAGAACCAGATATCAAGTAACTCGCAAGAATATTTGGTAGAGAAAACACCATAAATGAAAACAACCTGAATTACAGTCTTTGCTTTTAGCTAAGGTGGGACAATAATAAATTATGAATACTACAGTTATTATCACTTTGATTATTTGCGCAACAATTATTGCATTTGTTGCTATCATTTGCAATCATTATTCAGAAAAGAAAATGACAGAGGTCAATGCGGATTGCACGCTGTCTAAAAAAATAATTCGACTACATCGTAATTATATTGCAGGCATATTAGGCTTTGCCATAATTATGTTATTGACATCAAAATATGGAGGTCCCAATAATGCCATTTTTGAGTATATATCATTTGGCTCAACCATTACTTCTTTTGTACTATCGGTATTGGCTATATTTGTAACAGTACAATCAAGCTCTGATTTGTACAAGCAGTTCACGCGAATAGATAATGCCACAGATACTATCAACAATGCATCTGCAAAAATTGATGGAACACTATCAGCCTTACAAAAGGTTGAAGCAAACTTAATATCTTCATCAAGTATTATATCATCGCAATTAGAAGGTTTCATAGAAAAGATTGACGAGAAGATTAAGACCCGAATGAAAGAGACGGAAGACAATATTTCAAAACAATTAGCTCAATCGCAAAATACCACTACAAAGTCTCCTTCAGCTTCTTCAGATAGTGGACAGCCAATAGATGAAAACAAATCATATTTTATAGAAATCACATCAGCCAATGGATTAATGGCTATGTATGCCTGTGCTTTGTCAATTGAAAAAAATAGAGCGTTTGAGTTGTCGCAACTGTTCAAAGGTAATGAATCTTATTCATTTGGTTTCCTTATAGCCGCTCTTTCGGCAAAATATGTTCATTTTACTAATGATGCTAATAATAATCAAATAACTGGTCAAAGTTGCATTTATTCAGTAGAGGAACTGTATAACGAAATTAAAAATAGAATTAGAAAGCAACAATTAGGAAGCGAGTACGTAGATAGAGTCAATGTTATAAATTCATTTTTTGATATTGAGCTATTAAAGGTAACCGTAGAATAAAACTATAACCTATGACACACTTCAACGAACACGCCCTTGAGATGGCTATAATGGAGCTATTTGAGCAAGAGGGTTACATATATACGAGTGGTGAAGATATACACAATGAGTTAAGCGATGTTCTTCTTCGCGATGATTTGCGTGCATATCTTCGAAATCGTTATGCCGAACAAGGGATAACTTCGTTGGAGGTGGAGAGTGTAATTGCGCGACTAACTGCCAATGTAGGTGGTTCACTATACGAGAACAATGTGCACACCTATCGTCTGATTACCGAAGGATTCTCGATAAAACGCGAGGACACCTCGCAAGCAGATCTCTTTATAGAGCCAATAGATTTCAGCACCGAGGCGAACAATATCATTCGCATAGTAAATCAGTTGGAAATAAAGGGCTTGGAGAAGCGTATCCCTGATGGCATAATCTACATCAATGGTTTGCCGATGGTGGTATTGGAATTCAAGAGTGCCGTAAAAGAGGAGACGACAATAAGGGATGCCTTTACGCAACTGACCGTACGCTATCGTCGAGATATTCCTGAACTGTTCAAATACAACGCATTTGTAGTTATCAGCGATGGTGTAAACAGCAAGTATGGCTCGCTATTTACCCCTTACGAGTTCTTCTATGCGTGGCGTAAGGTGGAGGCGACAGACAAGGCGACAGATGGCGTAAGTTCACTACTTACGATGGTGCAGGGGTTATTCCGCAAAGATAGGCTACTGAGCGTAATTAAAGACTTTGTATTTCTGCCCGACTCGTCAAAGAGAGAGCAGAAGATCGTTTGTCGCTATCCGCAATTCTTTGCAACGCATAAGTTGTTCGAGAACATACGCCAACACTCAAAGCTAAATACCGATGGAGATGGTAAGGGAGGTACATACTTCGGAGCCACAGGTTGCGGAAAGAGCTTCACAATGCTATTTTTGACGAGAATGTTGATGCGTAGCCGTGAATTTGCAAGTCCTACAATCATTCTTATCACAGACCGCACCGACCTCGACACCCAACTTTCGGAACAGTTTGGTACAGCTAAAAAGTTTATTGGTGATGACTGCGTAGTTGAGGTAGAGAGTCGTGCGAAATTGCGAGAGTATTTGGCAGGGCGAACAAGTGGCGGTGTATTTCTAACCACCATACACAAATTCACCGAAGACACACAGCTACTGTCAAAACGAGCGAATATCATTTGCATTTCAGACGAGGCTCATCGCTCGCAAACTAACCTATCGTTGCATGTGCGCCAAACAGAAAGTGGAGTAAAGCGTAGTTATGGCTTTGCGAAGTATTTGCACGACTCGTTGCCCAATGCAACTTATGTAGGTTTTACAGGCACACCTATTGATGCAACTATTGATGTATTTGGAGATGTGGTGGATGCTTATACAATGACCGAATCTGTGGCTGACGATATTACTCGCCGCATAGTATATGAAGGCCGAGCGGCAAAGGTTTTGCTCGATAGTGCCAAACTACAAGAGATAGAGAAATACTATCAGCAATGTGCCGAAGAGGGTACGAATGAGTATCAGATTGAGGAGAGTAAAAAGGCCGTTACCCAGATGGAGCGCATTCTGGGTGATTCTGACCGTTTGCAAGCGGTTGCGGAAGACTTTGTTGCCCACTATGAGGCACGAATTGCCGAAGGTAGTACTGTTGAAGGTAAGGCAATGTTTGTATGCTCAAATCGTACCATTGCGTATAACCTATACAAAAAGATTATTGCGTTGCGTCCAGAATGGGCAACATTGCCAACTTGCAACACGGTGTCACTACCTCAATATGGCATGGTGGCTGAGCCATTGGCCACATATGGCAATGCGCCACTGCCTATTGAGCGTATAAAGTTAGTAATGACTCGCAACAAGGATGATGAGCAAGAACTATACAACCTTCTTGGCACAGATGAGGATAGAAAGAGACTAGATATTCAGTTTAAGAATCCGAAATCAAACTTCAAGATTGCCATTGTTGTTGATATGTGGATTACGGGTTTTGATGTTCCTTGCCTCGACACGATGTATATCGACAAGCCTTTGCAGCAGCATACGCTTGTACAAACTATATCACGAGTCAATCGAGTATATCCTGGCAAGGACAAAGGTTTAGTCGTGGATTATATTGGTATAAAGAACAATATGAATACCGCCTTAAAGCGATATGCAACAGGTGAGACGGATGCCGATTCTGTTGAAACGATTGAGCAATCTATTGCAATGGTAAAAGATGAGCTCGATATACTTCGTCGTATGTTCGCAAGGTTTGACCATAAGAAATTCTCCACAGGAACTCCATTAGAACAGTTGGACTGCTTAAACAAAGGTGCTGAATTTGCGCAAGCAACTAAAGAGACTGAGAACCTCTTTATGGGACATACGAAGAAGTTAAAGTCGGCCTTTAATATGTGCTGTAATAGCGAGCAAATATCTGCAAATGAGCGAGAAGATATTTACTTTTTCTGTGGAGTGCGCTCTATCATATATAAACTTACTAAGGGAGAAACGCCAGATGCCGCTCAAATGAATCAGCGTGTGAGTAAGATGATTGAAGAGGCAATCCTGTCGGAAAGTGTTGAGGAGATTATTCAAATTGGTAATGATAAAGAGAATCTAGATCTACTCAGCGAAGAGTATATGGAGCGATTGGCGAATTTGAAGATGCCAAATACCAAAGTGAAGCTTATGGAGCGCCTTCTTAAAATGGTTATTACTGAGTTTAAGAAGGTTAATAAAATGAAGGGAACTGACTTCACAAAACGACTTAATGCTCTTGTGGATAGGTATAATGACCGTAGCGATAGTGCCATCTTTGCAGATGAAGTCCTTACCGAAGTTGCCAATCAAATGGCTGAGCTGCTCAAAGAGATTAACAAAGAGAAAAAGTCTTTTAATGAATTAGGGATAACCTACGAAGAAAAAGCTTTCTACGATATTTTGATCGCTGTTGCTAAGCAATTCGGTTTTGACTATCCAGAAGATAAGGCAAAAATGTTGGCTGGCGAAATCAAAAAGATTGTAGATGATAAATCAAAGTACACAGATTGGGCAAAGCGAGATGATATTAAGGCCGAACTCAAAATGGACTTAATCCTCATCTTGGCAGAGTATGGATATCCTCCTGTGACTAATGATGAGGTGTTTAAAGAAATATTTGAACAAGCAGAGAATTTCAAAAAATATAATGATTAATATATTAGTTTTAAGATGTCAGAAACCAACCGCATAGAATATAAAAGAGAATTGACCTCGGAACTTGATATTGAGAAGGAGGTTGTGGCGTTCCTTAACTACAAGGAGGGTGGATACATCTATATCGGTATTGATAAAGATGGTTCAATTGTGGGCGTCAGTGATGTAGATGATTGTATGCTGAGGTTGAAAGACCGCATCAAGCATAATATCTTTCCTTCTGCTATGGGCCTATTCGATATTGCTGAGGATCAAAAGGATGGACGTAGCATTATCAAGGTTACTGTGGCGAGTGGAATTGAGAAGCCATATTTCAAAACGAAGTATGGTATGACTCCACGAGGTGCGTATATGCGTGTTGGAACATCTGCCGAGCCTATGCCACAGGAGCAAATTGACCGTTTGTTTGCTATGCGTACACGCAACTCCATTGGACGCATCGTATCTAACCGTCAGGATTTGAGCTTTGAACAATTGCGCATCTACTACGATGAGCGAGGTAAAAGACTCAATGATAATTTCAAGCGAACATTGGAATTGCTTACAGATGATGGCAAGTATAACTATGTGGCATATCTGCTTGCTGACGAGAATGGCAACTCAATCAAGGTGGCAAAGTATTCAAGTCTTGACCGTTGCGATTTGGTAGAGAATAACGAGTATGGCTATTGCTCTCTTATCAAAGCGACCAAGAGTGTATTATCAAAGTTGGATATTGAGAACAAGGTGGCAGCAACAATAACCCCAATGGAGCGTATTGAAACGCCATTGTGGAATAAGGTCGCCTTGCGTGAAGCTGTTATCAATGCAATAGTGCATAACGACTACTCGTTTGAGGTTCCGCCTAAGTTTGAGATATTCCCCGACAGGCTTGAGATAACCTCAGCTGGTCGTTTGCCCGAATCTCTCACTAAAGAAGAGTTCTTCAACGGCATATCTATCCCTCGCAACAAGGAACTGATGCGTATCTATCGCGACGTGGAATTGGTAGAGTCGTTAGGATCTGGTATCCCTCGTATCTTGCGTGCTTACGGTGAAGATTGTTTCAAATTTACAGATAACTTTATTCGTATAACTTTGCCTATTACTGCTCATGATACTGCTCATGATACTGCTCATGATACTGCTCATGATACTGCTCATGATACTGCTCATGATGTTGGTAGTGCGTCTAAAACTATTAGAACTCTTGTTACTTGCATTGAAGGAGAGGTTGATAGAGATACTCTTCAATCTTTAATTGGCATAAAGCACCGAACATATTTTCGCAGTACATATATAAAGCCTGCTCTTGAAGAAGGTTATATAGAGTTTACTCTACCAAATGAAAAGCAAAGTAAGCTGCAGAAATATCGCTTAACTGCAAAGGGTATTGCTTTGAAAAATAGCCTAACAAACAACAAGTAATTTTGCTTAACCTATCATATAATATGTAAAAGACACACTTTTTCTATATTTTATGATAGGTTATACGAATAAGTATATTTTTGATATGAATAAAATAACCTCAATTGAAGATATTAATGCATTGATAACTGCTGGTGTTGAAGAATGCACAACACTTGAGTACAAAAGTGACATTAACACTAGCAATGATAAATGGAAGGGCGAAATGGCCAAAGATATTAGTGCAATGGCTAATGCTAATGGTGGAACCATAATATATGGTATTAAGGAGTTTGATGAAGAAGACAAACGTCATATTCCATCCCACATAACACCATTAGATACAACAAAAGTTTCTAAGGAAACCATAGCCCAAGTTATATCAAGTAATATCAGTCCTAAAATTAAAGGATTAGAAATTAATTGTTTGGTTGTAGATATGACCAAGCCCAATGAAGTTATATATATTGTAGATATTCCACAAAGTTATACAGCCCATCAGAATTTAAAGACAAAGCAATATCACAAGCGTTATTCAACTACGATTAATTCAATGGAGGATTACGAGATTCGGGATATTATGAATCGTAACATCCACCCTGATATAACTTTAGACTTTGAATTTCGGCAAATAACAAAACAGGAATTATATTGGATACAACCAACATATAATCCTCTATATGGTTCACCCATGCCAGCTCAACCACAAATCGTACAACGAGCAATATTGGTTTTGAATTGTATTCCTAGAAATGTTGGAACAGTTGTAGCAGAACATGTTCACTATTTTGTAAAGCTCCCTGGGAATATTATTGCAGCTGGGCAAGAATTTGATATTGCAGAAGTAAAAGATGGTTTTGTTACTATGCGTCGTGAGAACTTGTATTGTGATATTCTTGAAGGTAGCACTCCAACAAATATAAAGTATGGTTTTCCTCGTATTGTGCCGATACTTCCTGGTATGACAGGTGTACACAAAGGCATTGTCTTACAACCAAATGCAAATCTTAATCAAGATATTGAAATAAGTTGGCGTTTGAATGCAGATGGAGCATCTATCAAAAGTGGTAAAATCAAATTAAAAGATATACCAAAGAAATAATATTTTGTACTATTTTATACCTACCAGTAGGGGTTTCGAACTGAGGTGGAGCAAAATTTTAGTGCAGCCATTTCTGTTTCAAATATTTTCACTACCTTTGCATCAAAGTAGGAACTCGACTCTGCGAGACACTGCAAAATGGTGCAGAAATTAGGTGGAGCAATAGCGGGAGATTACGTTTGATGCGATTCTTTAACGCAAAGATATAGAACCATTTAGAAATGAGACTCATTTTCTGGTGGAACCGTCTCAACTCCGCGAAGATAATGAAAATTGTGTCATCCTGCAATTCGTTTGTCGTCTTTTCACGGAATGAATACTCCGACACATAACGGTCCTTCCACATGACGGGGTCAGCATGCTTCACATCGATACCCATCAGACCGATCAGATAAACGGGCGGAACATCGTATTCGCCACCACGACTGTTCTGCCGGTCATACACACGGCTGGCATAGCTGACACAACGCTTGAACCAGAACTTCTCAGGACTTGTCTGCACCTCGACGATAAAGAAGGAACCGTCCGTTCCTCGACACATGAAATCATACCTGAATTCCTTGTTGGACTCCAGCTGCCCCTGATGCTCCGTGGGAGCATAAAGTATGTCCTCGACCCGCTTCCCATCCGGCAGCAGCATGTTTATCACCGACATGACCACATCCTTGTTGGCACGATCACCGAACACCGCCTTGAATCCGCTGTTCG
>JAFUNS010000037.1 GCA_017472925.1 Bacteroides sp.
ACCTTCTTAGGGGCACTGACACTATTTATGACCGACATGATGGATGTGGCTGAACAAGTCTCGTCGTTATAACCAAACGAGTAGAAGCCTGGTACCTTGATCAGTTTGGCAAAGTTCACCACATCATAGTAGGATAAGGTCTGTACGGCTTGGTCGATGGTAACACCGTTCATCTTGGCAATGGTCTTTTCGTCGCGAAAGAACTTGGGCCATCCGCCGGCACGTTCGTGAAGGAAGCCATTCATGTCGCTCATGGCTGGATAGAAAGGAGCCAGGCAAGTGACACGCGGATGAAGAGCTGCCGTTACAATGGTAAGTGCTCCGCCTTGGCTACCACCGGTAACACATACGTTCTTGCCATCGAATTGGGGGAGCGAACAGAGGTAGTCTACCGCACGCACACAACCGGCATATACATCCTTATAATAATAGGTATAAGGGTCGTGCAGGTTGGTGTACATATAGTCGCCGTATTGCTCGTTCAGTTTCTTGTACTCCTCTACACTCTGATCGGGAAGAAATCCGTGTATCTCGATGTTGAGTGAGATGAATCCCATTTCTGCATAGTTTAAGATAGGATCTATCTTCTTCACACCGGCACCGGGAGGGGTGAAGAGCACGGGATACTTTCCTTCTTTCTTGGGTTGCGCCAGAAAGCCGTAGATGGAGCGCCCGTTTTCGCCACAAACAATCTTTACCAGCGATACCTTGACCGAAGGACTATCGTATTGGGGCATGGGGGTGACTTCTACATCCATGGGGATGGAGCGGACTTTCTTGAGCACCTTACTCCAGAACTTCTCGAAGTCTTGGGGCATGGGGATGACGGGACGGATGCTTTCCGTAGAGTAGCCCACCTTGACCATGTCCTTGTACTCCTTACCGTCTACCGTAAAACGGAGGTGGCAGGTACGGAAACCGGGTTCTTGACGGGTGCCGATGGGTATCAGGGCTTCGCCACTCTGGATAAGGATGGAGTCGCCGGTAGATAGAGGCATCATCTCGTCACCGTGAGTGTAATGTACGTATACATTTTCCAAGGGAACCCCTCCGGCAAACGCTTGGAGCTTGACGTAAGCGGGTTGCCCCGTCTGGTAGTTACGGTCGATGTGGTCGGTGCTTATCAGGTATTCCACGTACTCACGGCGTGGCTTGGAAAATTGAGCCGAGGTCGTGAGGGTGAAGAGGGTGTAGATAAATAAGGTAAGTATTCTCATTGATAATTTGTTTTACTTGTTCTTATTATGTCGTCCTGAGCGTAAGCGAAGGATCTGTATACATAAACGTGGGTGTAAACAGATCCTTCGTCACTTTGTTCCTCAGGATGACACGAGGGGAATTTATTATTTATAATTTACCGGAATCAATCTGACGGCACTATTGAGTCCCGAAGGAAGTGCATCCCACTTGTAGAGGCTCTTCTTGTAGTTGAGGTCGACTACGTTGATTTCGTTGAAGATACGCCATACTTCGCCACGCTTGTCCATATCGGTGATGCGGTTGGCGGGGAGGTTGGTCACTTCTACTTCGATGACATTCTTGCCGGGCTTCAACCATTTGCCTACTTTCAGTTGGTAAGGAACGGCCCATGCGGTGCCTACCAATTGTCCGTTGATGCGTACGCGGGCACTTTCGCGCACATCGCCCAAATCGAGTACCCAGTCATCGGCCGGCATAGCCGGTAAGGTAAATTCATTGGTATACAAACCGGTAGCCATAGTAGTCTTGGCATTAGGATGATTCAGGGTTGTCCACGAAGAAGGAGTATCGATAGGGAAGGTACCTCCTACGGCCGGAGTACTTTCTACAAAGGTAAGTTCCCAACCATGGTCAAGGCTGAGGCTGACAGGTTGTTCTTGGGTATACTTCCACTCGGCTACGTTGCTTAATGGTTGGTCGAAGGTTTGCAAGATGATACTTTCGCCCGATTGGAGTTGCAGATAGACTTGAATCTTTCCGTTTTCCACGCGTGTCTTGGCCTTACCCTTTTCGCCGGTCATGGGGTTGAAGAGCATGGCATCCTTACCATCTACGGCCAGGGTTACCCATCCGTCCACCCCCTTGTCCTGCAAGGAGGAGATGAAATAATGGTGCCCCGTTTCGTTTTGACGACGGATGCTTTGCAAGCCGTATCGGGTCTTCATCTCTTCGGAAACGACACCGCTCTTGGCAAGGGCCGACTGATAGTCGCTACCGGTAATGATGGTTCCTTTCTGACAAGGAGTTACGGTAGTTTGGTCGAAAGATACGGCAGGCAATGTACGGCTGACTTGGCCAAACGCTTTTCGGCGGTTTTCCAATTGACCATAACCCGGTACATCTTGCGGATAGTTTTCGGTAAAGATAAGGGTAGCACCTTGTTGGGCCAACTTCATGAGGTGTGCCAATACGTCGGCAGGCATCAGTTTGACGGCAGGGATGATGATGGCCTTGTAGCTGGTTCCGCCTTTGGTCAGCAATTTGCCATTCACGCAACGGGTACTCTTGACAAAAGCATCCGAGATATAGTCCATGTCATAACCGCAACGGTTGATGGTGTTGACGGTCTCGATGAACTTAGGCGCACGGTGTGCCATTTCGTGGATGCTGAAGGTAAGAAAACGTCCCGGTTGTTCTTGCCACATGTCGTAAACGGGCAAGTAAACCAAGAAATCATTATCGGGCTTACCCCATTGCAAGAACGATTGGCATCGGCTGATGTAATCGAAGAAAGCGGGTGCATCACGCCAAATGCTGTTGGTGGGCGACATGTCGATGGATGCATAGAATTTCCATCCCGGCCACTTGGCTTCCTTGGGTGAATAGGTGGCCCCGTGGAAGAACATGTGGTTCACTCCCGAAACGAACATCAAATCCATATCGGGCTTACATTGTGCCAATGAGGTACGGAAATGCTCGGTCAACCAAGTGAAGGTTTCCGAAGAGGTATAGGGCTTTCCGGCAATGTGAGCCGCCGATGAGGCATACTTCAGCATGGAAAGGTCGGAATCGTTCTTACGGGTGAGCGAGTCCTGACGCAATCCCTTGATGTGGAATTGTGACAAACCGAATCCTTCGCATTCAGGGATATCTACGGCCGCATAAGTATCAATCAGATTGGCGGGTGAACCGTGTGCCTGATTACGGGTGATGCTTCCGTGCTTGTGAGCCCAATCTGTCCACTGACGGGTAAAGTTCTCCAAAAGCATGTCCGAAATGGTTTCACGATAATCGGCTACGATACGTGCGGTAGCGTCGGTGCGTTCCTTGCTCAAGAATTCTGGGAAATGATTTTCGAGCTTATATCCTCTGCGCTTGGCGAATTGTTCCAAAAGGTCGGGTGTCCAGTCGGCTCCATATACTTCATAGGAGTCGTTGAAGAAAGTATGTGGAATAGCTGACTTGTTTTCCTTGAACGCCTGGTCGAAGCGAGAAAAGTAACGCTTCACGGCATTCTTGTTGAAGTGGTCCATGACATAGCCTTCTCCACCCGGGGCGGCACGCTTCACTTTTTGTAAGGACTTACCTATATATAATACAACAATCTCCCATTTGCCGGCCGGAGCATTCCAATTCAGGGTGCCGTTGCTGGCTTTGGATGTTAGGTTCAGGCAAGCACCTTTGTCCGAATAAGCCATCACCCGACTAAGAATAGCGTGCGGTTGTTGCTTCTTGTCCTGTACGGCGATATCCAAGGATACTTTTGCGCCACCCTGTACTTCGTAAGTCTGGAAGAGGGCTTTGGTAGCCGCATCGGCTATGCTGACGGTAGGACCTCCGAAAGGCCAACCGGTACCGGTGTTCATATCAATCTCGATACCTACTCGTTTCCCTTCGGCTTGGGTATGCTTCAACATGTCCATCCATTGCGGGCTCAAGAAGGGGATGTTGTTCTTGTCGTTACCTTGTACGCCATAAATGGGAGTGATTTCTACGGCTCCCAATCCGGCTTTAGCATATTCTTCCAAGTTGTACGTAATGTTCTTGGCATCTACGGCACTACCCAACCACCACCAACGGGCGCCCGGACGTGCTTCGGGTTGTATGGTTGGCCATTCTTGTGCAATGACTGAACCGCTTGCTGCCAACAGGCAACCTACTAATAACGTTTTTTTCATATTGTATGTAATTTTAATTTCCATCAGGTTTTTCGATTTCGGTAAACGGGCTATCGTACCACTTGAAGGTATTCCAATCGTCCGGTTGGGCAGGATTGTAGTTCACATAACCTTCTCGCAAATGTTCAATGAAAGGAAGATTCAACTTCTTGATGCCTTCAATGATGCATTTGGCAATTTGATAGGCACCATACGGGTTGAAATGGGTATTGTCTGCAAAATCCTTTGTCTGGTTAGGGTAAGTACCGGCCGGATAGTGTACAAATGCTTTCTTGGATTCTTCCACTCCCATGGCTTCGTAGAAGAGGCGAGTCATTTGGTGCAAATCAATCAAAGGAATGTTTTCCTTGTTGGCCAACCAGCGCATGGCATCGGGATAATCCAAGTGGGTATCTTGTATCTTACCGTCGGGGCCGAACGAACGGCGTTGGGTAGGAGTAACCAATACGGGTTGCGCTCCACGGGAACGAGCTTCGTCGATGAAGGTCTTCAAACTGGTCATGTACGAATAGAAGGCACCCTTACCCGGACCTTTTTGCTTTTGGTCGTTGTGGCCGAATTCCATAAAGATATAGTCGCCCTTCTTCATTTGGGTCAAAGCCTTCTTCAAACGGCCTGCCGCAATGAAGGTGTTGGCCGATTCGCCCGATTCGGCATAATTGGCAAAGCATACCTTGTCGTCGAAGAAACGGGTAACCATCTGTCCCCAGCTGGCCCATGGTTCGTTGTCCTGATCTACAACGGTGGAGTTACCGCATAAGAAGATGGTAGGTACATCGTCTACCTTTTCAATAATCAGTTCGCTTAACACAGGGGCAGAACCATTGAATTCCAAGGTAAGCTTGTCGTCCCAATTTAATTTGGAACGTTCACGAGCTTTGATACGAACATCTTCCTTATCCGAAATGTGTACGTTGCGCTTGTTGATGGTAAATTCATAAACCTTGGTCTCTTTTTTCTTGGTATGAATTTCTTCGGCAAACAAACGGCGCGATTCACCGCGTACACAAGTCACGCCTGCTTTTTTGCGATTGCCAATTACGGCTGTAACGTGATAATTGCCATCGGGTACATTGACAGAGAAGAAAAAGGGAGCATTACTCTTTTCATCGGGCGATGCTTGTAAATCGTATCCGTATCCTTTTTCATCCGAATAGCGGTCGGCAGGGGTTATTTTAGTATAACCTTCCTTTACTTTTTTACCGGTAGTGAAATCAAATTTATAGCTTTGAGCTGAAAGGGTAGAGGCGCAGAGCATGAATGCCAAGCAACCAATGAGTGTCTTTTTCATGATAAATTCCATTTTTTGTTTTCATGTGGCTAAGATAGTTGTTTTTTGCGTTTTTATGCATGGAAAGTTGTACAAAATAATGTATTTCCGTGTAAAATGATGGTTAAACCAAAGAATTCGCTATCTTTGACGTTAAAACTATATATCATGAGAAAAAGATTTTTATCTGTATTATGTGCTTGTGCAATCTCAGGAGGATTGTGGGCACAATCACCTTGGTTCAATGAAAAGGATTTGACATTGACGGGTGCTTATTATTATCCGGAACATTGGGACGAGAGCCAATGGGAGCGTGATTTTAAGAAAATGCATGAGTTAGGCTTTGAATTTACACACTTTGCCGAATTTGCCTGGGCTCAATTGGAACCCGAAGAAGGTAAATATGACTTTGCCTGGTTGGACAAGGCGGTGGCATTGGCCGCAAAGTACGATTTGAAGGTCATTATGTGTACATCGACCGCTACACCTCCCGTATGGTTGAGCCGTAAGTATCCGGAAATCCTGATTAAGGCTGAAAATGGAACGGTGAGAGATCACGGTAGTCGTCAGCATGCTTCGTTTGCATCGCCGGTATATAGAAAGTTGGCCTATAAGATGATAGAAGAATTGGCTAAGCATTATGGCAATGATTCTCGTATTGTGGGATGGCAATTGGATAATGAACCGGGTGTTCAGTTCGATTACAATCCCAAGGCTGAATTGGGTTATCGGGAATTCCTTCGCAAGATGTACAACAACGATATTCAGGCATTGAACAAAGCATGGGGCACTGCTTTCTGGAGTGAAGTGTATAGTTCTTTCGACGAAATAACCTTACCCAAAAGAGAACAATGGGGTATGAATCATCATCAGATTCTGGATTATCGTCGCTTTGCCGCTACACAAACCAATGATTTCTTGAACGAACAATGCTTGCTTATCAAGAAATATGCCAAGAACCAATGGGTAACCACCAACTATATTCCTAATTACGAAGAAGGACACATCGGAGGAAGTCCTGATTTGGATTTCCAAAGTTATACCCGCTACATGGTGTATGGTGATAACGAAGGTATCGGTCGTCGTGGTTATCGGGTAGGTAATCCGTTGCGTATTGCTTTGGCAAACGATTTTTTCCGTCCTATCCAGGGTACTTATGGGGTAATGGAACTTCAACCCGGACAAGTGAATTGGGGAAGCATCAATCCACAACCTCTGCCGGGAGCTGTCCGCTTGTGGATGTGGAGCGTGTTTGCCGGAGGTAGTGACTTTATCTGTACCTATCGTTTCCGTCAACCTTTGTATGGTTTCGAACAATATCATTACGGTATTGTAGGAACAGATGGGGTAACGGTAACTCCGGGTGGGTATGAATATGCCCAATTCATGAAGGAAATCAAGCAACTGCGTGGCAAGGTAGCTTCTCGCGAAGTGAAACCAGCCGATTATTTGGCTCGTCGCACGGCTATTCTTTTCAATCATGAAAATTCTTGGAGCATCGAAGAACAAAAGCAGAACCGTACTTGGAATACATTAGGTCATTTGGATAAGTATTACCGTACATTGAAATCGTTCGGGGCACCGGTGGATATCATTAGCGAAGCTAAGAATTTGTCGGATTATCCTGTTGTTATCGCTCCTGCTTATCAAATGGCCGATGAGGCATTGGTAAACCGTTGGATGGAGTATGTAAAGCAAGGTGGTAATTTGGTACTTTCTTGTCGTACGGCTCAAAAAGACCGTTTCGGACGTTTGCCCGAAATTCCGTTTGGTGCCATGATTAATGAGTTGACCGGAAATGAAATGGAATTCTATGACTTGCTTCATCCCGAAGAACCTGGAAAAATCGTGATGGATGGACAAACGTATACATGGAGCACTTGGGGCGAAATTTTGAAACCGGGCAAGGAATCGCAAGTTTGGGCTACTTATACAGATGAGTATTACGAAGGTAAACCAGCTATTACCACTCGTAAATTGGGTAAGGGTACCATTACTTATATTGGAGTGGATAGTACAGACGGTCGTCTGGAAAAGGATGTCCTCAAGAAATTGTATGCTCAGTTGAATATACCTGTGATGGATTTGCCTTACGGAGTGACCATGGAATATCGTAATGGCTTGGGTATTGTCCTGAATTACGGTGACAAACCTTATACATTTACATTGCCAAAGGGTGCCAAGGTGCTGATAGGCGAGGAGACACTTCCTACGGCTGGTGTCTTGGTCTTCCAGATTAAGGAATAAAATTAAAAAGGAGCGGCTTCACAGTCGCTCCTTTTTAACTAACCTAATCTAACTTTAAATCTGTCTATGAAAAACCAAATTCGTTTTCAAATGTATTATTACTAACTATGTGCTTTTAATCTAATTTATAAACTTCTGTACCTGCAAGAATGAAGCAACCGATACCGTAGTCTTCAAAGTCAGGTGTATGTTCATAACCTACAGGTTGTCCATCTTTCGGTTCCTTACCGGTTCCTTGTACAAAGCCCAAGCAACCATTATCGGCATGAACGGCTTCCTTAATCATTGCATTCCAAGCCTTGGCCAATACCGGCAAATATTCATTGCGGTCGAGAATTCCTTTGCGGATACCCCATGCCATGCCATATACGAACAAGGATGTACCTGAAACTTCCTTACCACCGAAGTTGCTTTCATCGTGCAAACTTACATTCCAATAACCGTCCTTGCGTTGGCATTTCTTGAGTGCCTTACTCATAGCAATGAAGTCATTGATATAATCTTGACGGTGTGTTTCATTAACCGGAATTTCATCCAATACGCGAACTAATGCGGCATATACCCAACCGTTACCACGGCTCCAGTAGCAATCTTCACCATTGGGTTCCTTGTAAGGAGGATCAAAGTCGCGGTCTCTCCACCACAAACCATCCTTGGGGTTGTACATTCCATTTCCGCCTTCAATGTTGCGGGTGTGTTCATACATATCCCACATCTTGTCGTAGTATTTCTGTTCACCAGTTACATTACCCATTTTTGCCAATACCGGCATACCCATTTGGATTGCGTCAATCCACCACCAGTCACCGTTTTGAGGGGTGTTTACAATCATGTCGGCATTTACCTTGGCGTTTTGAATCATTCGCCAATCGCGGGTGATGCGATACATATCAATGTATGTTTGGCTACAGCAATAGTTGTCGGCATCACGGGTGGTGTTTCCACCACGTGGAGTCCATTTGTGGGCTTCACCCCATTCATACATGTATTTAAAGTATCTGTCTTGCGGATTGATTGTATACAGAGCCATCAAACCTTCATAATATACGGCACGAGTCCATAAACTACTTGGGCGCATTTTGTTGCCTACAAAAGTGGCAAGTCCTGCATCGGGCCATTTCTTCATGAAATAGTCATTCACTTTGACAATGGCTTTCATTGTCTCTCTTCTGTCAGGCAATTCTTGTGCGTTTACCGTTCCTATGCCGATAGCAATAAGGAGAATCGATAGTATTAAACTTTTCTTCATAAGGCTGTTTTTAATTGTTTTTTTGCAAAGATAATGGATTAAACTTAATTTTTGCAATGGAAAAATGTACATCTTCCTAAAAGATTATGCATTTTGTTATTTATCCAATGTACTAATGTCCACCATCATCAAATTCAAACGCTTTCCGTTGGTAAAATGACCTGATTGGAAAAGAACCTTAGTACCATCAGGGCTAAAACTTGGATGGGCATGGTCGGGCTTCATCTTAGTATCAGATACCAATTGATGGCGTTGACCAGTTTCTACATTAATAATCCATACATTGCCGGCAAAAGTATCGCCTGCTGCCCATTTGTTATCACGACTGGAGTTGCAATGCCAGAAACCACGTCCGGTCAGTTGTCCTTCCATGGCTTTTTGGTCCATACCCAATTCTACTTGTCCCAACAATTCTACATCATCGGTACGCAAATTGATGCGCAGAATACCGTTAGCTTGTTTTCTTAGGCGTGGCTGGAAACCGAGAATATTGAAATATACAAAATCTTTGGTGCCGAATGTTTCGTGAGTTACCCAATCCAGCGGTGTTTCTTTATATAAAGGTTTGAATACTGAACCATCGGCGGTGCAGAACCACATGCGTTGGTTGGCATCACCACCGGTTTCGTTACAGAATACAATTTCACCTGGAGTAAAACGGCTGGCTTGAATATGACCGATCTTGAATTCTGTATCGATAATCTTAGTTACTTCACCTGTTTGCAGGTTCATTTTACGAAGACCGGACAAAACAGGTTTGATTTTCACGGGTTGGTTGGTTTCGGGGATGAACGCATTCTTCATCATTCGTTCTTTTTCTTCTTCTGTACCTTCGCGTTCTACACCAATATAGGCATAATCATCGTTGCAATCAATGGCATAACCACCGGGCTTGCCCATTTCGGTAGGGAAGGTTCCGATGAATGTTTCATAGTTCTTGGCTTTCTTTACCTTACCTTTCTTTACATCGGCAAAGAATTCATCCAAATCCATTACGTACATGTTCCAATTACCTTCTTCACGGCGGCTCATGAACATTTTATTGGTCTTGTTGGCCAAGAATGCATTTCCCAAGTTCGGACCTTCTGTAGCTTGAATAATCTTGCCTGTTTCCATTTCGATGAAATAGATTTGGGTAGGTCTATAGCTTCGTTTCTTTCCGTCGGGGGTAGTGGTTTCAATAAGCTTATCATCCCCTCTGCTTGAAGAACGGAACAACAGATATTTTCCGTCGGCTGTCCACATGGGGTCAGTTTGATACAAGAATCGGTCGTTCTTGGTGGTATCTGTTAACACGGTAATGGTTTGACCAGTTACCTTATCTATATATTGCCATTTTTCGGAGGGAGTACAATTGCCGAATTGGGCAAATGCTGATGTTGCGAATCCGCAAGCGAATGCTAAGTTTAATAGTGTCTTCTTCATGGTATTCAATTTTTTTTATCTGATGATACAAAAATATAGAGTCTTACTGAGTAAAAAAATAGAATATTATTCAAATCCATGGATTTTTGTACAAAAAAAGTCGCTCCATGTGGAGCGACTTTTCATTATTGATGTTAACCTATTGATAATGGTTGGACTTATTACCAACCAGGATTCTGCCATTTAGCCTTTTCTGCATCAGACAAGTTGTTGCCGTTTTCATCAATCAAAGCATCGCTAAATGCCTGAGGAATTGGACGGAGTAAGTGCTTGTCGGCTACGTTAGCAGCTGCTTCAGGATTGAATGCCTTGGCACGTTTCACCAAAGTTTCTGTACGGCTCAATTCTTCCCAGCGGTTCCATTCACCCAAACATTCGCGAGTACGTTCGTTCAAGATGAAGTGAATCATACGTTCCTTGTCACCGCTTACACCAAGTGTAGCTAAGATAGCTTCGTCTTCAGCTGGAAGTTGAGTATAGCTTGCAATCTGCAAGTTAGAAGCATCTGTTGTACGTTCAATACCAGTTGATACATAATATGTATTCTTTTGGATGAATGAATAGTTGTGAGCTTCCAAGTTAGTAATCTTTCTACCTGTTGCATCTTTACACTTACCTAAAGAAGCTGAAGCAGTAGTGTTGTTCTTGAATGCGATAGAACCATCTACATAATATTCACGGTCTTCACCAGCTTTCCATTCAGCACGTTTACGAAGTGCATTAACAGTAGTGATGGCATCTTGATAGCTACCCATACGAACTTGGCATTCAGCCTTAATCAAGTAAGTTTCACCGGTACGAGCC
>JAFUNS010000066.1 GCA_017472925.1 Bacteroides sp.
AATGAGAAAAGTATTATATCTTATACTTCTACTATTAGGAACCCTTTCTTTACAAGCCAAGGAATACACCATCAAAGAAATACCCATGGTGCACTTGCAGGACCGTACCCGATACGTAAGCAATCCGGACGGTATCCTATCACCCTCGGCCGTAGCCACCATGGACAGCATTCTCTATGCATTGGAAGAAAAGACGGGCATCCAAACCCTTGTGGTTGCCGTAACGGGCATCGAAGGGGGCGATTGCTTTGACTTTGCCTATCGCCTTGGCAAAGAAATGGGTGTGGGACAAAAGGAGCGCGACAATGGATTGGTGGTTCTCCTCTCGACCGATGAGCGTTGCATCCAGTTTGCTACCGGTTATGGATTGGAAGGCGTTTTGCCCGATGCCATCTGTAAGCGTATCCAAAACCGATACATGGTGCAACACTTGGGCAAGGACGATTGGAATACCGGTATGGTAGAAGGTATCCGGGCCATCAATGGATATCTGGACGGTTCGATGGAGAACATCGGAAACGGGGAAAAAGACGGTGACGGAATGATTGTATTGCTCATCATTATGTTCATGATATTTGGAGGTATCGCACTGATAGCCATTATCATTGCCTTGTTTGCCAACCGATGTCCCAAATGCAAGAAGCGTCATGCCTTGCAAAGAATATCCTCTCATGTGGTATCGCGCAAGCATGGAGTGATAACTTCGGAAGTGACCTATATCTGCAAACATTGCGGGCATCACGTTACGAAAAAAGAGCAAACAGGCGACCCGAATTACAGAGGCCCTCGCGGAGGAGGTAGCACCATCTTCATGGGCGGAGGCGGATTTGGCCGAGGCGGAGGCGGAGGCTTCAGTGGAGGTAGCTTTGGTGGAGGTAGTTTCGGTGGTGGTGGAGCCGGAAGCAGGTTTTAGCGTATCCCCCGTGTCATCCTGAACGAAGTGAAGGATCTGAAGACAGATAGTAAAAAGAAAACAAGTAACAATTAAATAAACAAAAAGATGAAGAAATCAACTATGATTTTGATTGCCCTGGTTGCAATCGTTGCCATTTGGGGTGTAAGTGCCTACAATGGTTTGGTAAAGATGGACGAATCGGTAAATACCGCTTGGAGTAATGTGGAAAACCAATATCAACGTCGTGCCGACTTGATTCCTAACTTAGTGAATACCGTGAAAGGATATGCTGCTCATGAAAAGGAAACATTGGAAGCAGTTATGTCAGCCCGTTCAAAGGCTACACAAATGACCATTGATGCCGATAACCTGACTCCGGAAAAGTTGCAGGAATACCAAAAGGCTCAGGGCGAGATTGGTGCCGCATTGGGACGTCTGCTTGCCATTACCGAAGCTTATCCCGACTTGAAGGCCAACGAAAACTTCAAGGAATTACAAGCTCAGTTGGAAGGTACTGAAAACCGCATCAGCGTAGAACGCAAGAACTTCAACGAAGTGGCTCGCTCATACAATACTTCTATCCGTACATTCCCAAAGACCATCATCGCAGGTATGTGTGGATTTGACAAGCGTCCATATTTCGAAGCAGAAGAAGGTGCCAACAAGGCCCCGGAAGTACAATTTTAAGGATTATACAAAATGTCATCTTGTGCACCATTTGTCATCCTGCTCGAAGCGAAGGATCTGAATACATAAACGTAGATGTTTACAGATTCTTCACTACGCTTCACTTCGTTCAGAATGACAAAAGGGATACAAAGGAACAAAGAATACATCAACAAACAAAACAACTATGTTCAACTCTTTTGGGAATATTTTCCGCCTCACCAGTTTTGGTGAATCGCATGGCCCGGGTGTGGGAGGGGTAATCGACGGATTTCCCGCCGGCATCACCATCGACATGGACTTTATACAACAGGAACTCAACCGGCGTCGACCGGGTCAATCGTTGTTGACCACCAGTCGGCAGGAACCGGATAAAGTGGAATTCTTGTCGGGTATTTTCGAAGGCAAATCGACGGGATGCCCCATCGGTTTCGTGGTATGGAACAAGAACCAACATTCTACCGACTACGAAAATATCCGTAATTTATATCGTCCCTCGCATGCCGATTATACCTATCTGCAAAAGTATGGCATACGCGATCATCGGGGTGGAGGTCGTTCATCGGCTCGCGAAACCATTTCGCGTGTGGTGGGCGGAGCATTGGCCAAGCTGGCCTTGAAGCAATTGGGCATCAGCGTTACGGCCTACACCTCGCAAGTGGGTGGCATCAAGTTGGAAAAAAGCTACCAGGAATACAACCTCGACTTGATTGAAACCAATGATGTGCGTTGTCCCGATACAGACAAGGCCGAAAAAATGGCTACCCTGATCAAGCAAGTGAAAGCCGATGGCGATACCATTGGTGGGGTAATCAGTTGTGTTATCAAGGGATGTCCCGTAGGCTTGGGACAACCTGCCTTCGGCAAGTTGCATGCCGCCCTGGGCAATGCCATGCTCAGCATCAATGCGGTGAAAGGATTTGCCTATGGCGAAGGGTTTGGTAACATGGAACTACGCGGAAGCCAACAAAACGATGTATTCTATAACAACAACGGAAGGATTGAAACCAAGACCAACCATTCGGGAGGTATTCAGGGAGGTATCAGCAACGGACAAGATATCTACTTTAAAGTGGCCTTCAAGCCCGTAGCCACCCTATTGATGGAGCAACACACCGTAAACATTGATGGAGTGGACACTACCATGAAGGCCAAAGGTAGACACGACCCCTGCGTACTCCCAAGGGCGGTACCCATTGTAGAGGCCATGGCTGCAATGACCATTCTGGATTATTATTTGATAGATAGAACTACTCAATTATAATTTAATTGTAATTTCTTTTAGGCACGGATTTCACGGATTTCACGGACTTAGTTAATGACTACATATACTAAAGAACCGTGTTAATCCGTG
>JAFUNS010000038.1 GCA_017472925.1 Bacteroides sp.
ACCCAACTTGTGCTTAGTTTTGCCAAAAGGTTGTTTTTCAACCTCAGCAATGCACTGAATCCCAAACCTAACTCACAGACAATCAGGATACTTTCTCCTTATCGCAATATTTCGCTTTTTTCTTTGGTGTTTATTTTATGTAACCTTAGAGTGAAGCCGAACGGAGGGGACGGGGAGGCGAGGAGTATACTATATGGAAAATGCGAGTAGGATTCTAGAAATTGCAAGTTCTTTGGAATTCAAAGATTTACAAAAGGATTTGGAACGAATTATTGAACGTTCAAAAAAAGCAAATGCTGAATTGATTTTTCCTTTAGTCGGGGAATTTAGTTCCGGAAAAACAACTTTGCTAAATGCACTGACAGACTGTAAAAAATTAGAGACAGCTACTAAGCCAACTACAGCTACTATATATGAACTTCATTTTGGATGTGAAAAATGTAGTGCCAATGTCTTAACCTCAAATGGACAACTAGAAGAATACGATATAGACAATCTGAAAAACGAAGTATTGAAAGATGCAACTGTAGTTAATATCTTTGACACTTCTACTCGTGTTCCGTCTACAACTATCTTGGTTGATACTCCAGGACTATCTTCACCTGACCCCAAACATAAACAAACGTTGGTTGATTTTCTGCCTTATGCAGATGGCATATTGTTGGTTACGGATGTAAATCAGCAAATCACACGTTCATTGACCGACTTCATTGATACAATGAAATTGTCCAAAAAGCCGATTTACCTCGTTATTACTAAATGTGATACAAAATCTTCTTCTGATCTAGAAGCAGCAAAAACATACATAAGTGACAATTGTAAATTACCGATACAACAAATAGCATGTGTTTCTGCCTCTAAGGATGAATTACAAGAATTATATACAATGTTCGATACTATCCAGAAGGATAAAAATGATATTGTCAAGAAAGTAGATGGTCAACGGCTGAAAAATATCGTTAAAGAAATGCTTGTACGCATAGAAGATTTACTTAAAGCTTCTTCGTCTGATAAAGATTTGGATGAAGCTATTCGAAGACAAGAATATGAATTGAATGTCATCAATAGAAATATTGAAAGACTGATTGACGATACAAAATCTGAAATAGAAGATAAAGAACGAAGTATCGTTAGAAACTTTGAAGATACAGTTTCTGAAAGATTGGAAGTTCTTGTTACAGGAAAAAGCGAAAACTTCGATGCAGATGCTGTATCCGCCATCAATAATACAGCTTCACTATTATTTAATGATTATAAGGTAAGTATTCAAAGGCTATTACAAGAAAAAGCCCATTCAAGAAGAAATACAGATGATGGTATCTCGCTTCGTTCATTAGAAGAGATGGATATGTCATCCTATTCTATTTCTGGATTGAGTTATAATCTTGACTTGAATTCAGCAGGTCATCAGTATGATGGTTGGATATCTACAGGTGTTAAGGTAGCAGCAGCTGTTGGTGCCGTTGTTGCTGTAGCTTCTACCGGTGGTGCATCAGCCGTTGCAGCAGCTGCTACTGTAGACAATGCTATTGATGTTGCTGATACTGTCAGTGATGTGAGTAGTATTGTTTCAAATAACAGAACCGTAGATAGAATTGAACGTGTAGTTAGTTTAGCTGGAAAAGCAAGTGACCAATTTGATACAATTGATGGATACAATCAAAGAGCTGGTCAACAAGTGGGTGCAAATAAAGGTATCGTAGAATCGATGGTTGGTTTTGTTACAGACAAAACTTGGGGTAAACCACAACGAAAAAGAGCTATACGTAATTATATGGACAATAGCTTAATGCCTGATTTCAAAAGAGAAATAACTGTTGTAGGAAACCAACTTATAGCCAATATTCGAATATTCCTTCAAGAAGAAGCGTCAGAAACGATAGACGCAAAACGTTCTTCTCTGGAGAAACTTAAACAAGAACGTAAAGATAAGAAAGATGCATATAACCAAAGAATCAATCAAATCAGAGATTATAAACATGAATTAATGACCCTTTAATTTCAAAGATTATGGTAGAATTTATTGCAGGTGTTGCTGTCGGTGTCGGTGGTATGATAGCAAAAGATAAGTATTTGGGAAATGAAAACTCCGCTAAGCAACAAGCCCAACAGCGGGAAATAGATAATCTCTGTAACGAAAACGAAAAATTCCGTAAGCGTAACAAAGATTTAGAACGTCAAGTGGAAGACTTGTTGGCTGAGATTAATAAACTTCGCAAACAGTATAAAGCCAAAGATGATATAGGTGATGACTTGGAAGACGAATTGAGTACTACCAAAGCAGATGTAAAAAAATTGCGTCTACAAAATGATGACTTGTATCGTAAATTGCAGGCTTATAAAGAAGCGTTGGATGCTAAAGAAATAGAAATCTCAATGTTGAAAGATAAATTGAATAGATAATGGATATAATAACTATAATATATATTGTAGTTGCAGCTATACTGGGAGCAACTATAACATATTTCTTCTTAAAGAAAAAAGTAGAAGAAAAGGAAGTCTCTGAATCTTTTTCTGAAGACCAAGAAATTGTGCAAAAGTACGAACAACAATTGCAAGAATCATTCGCTAAAGGAGATGAACTTAAAGAAAAATATGAGCATTTGTTGGCTGAAGCTAATGATAAGATAGCTAAACTTGATGAGCAGTTGAGCGAAACTGTCAATGGTAATCTTGATGAAGCTGTAAAGAAACGATTGGCTGAGTTGGATAAACTAAAAAAGGAAATTAAGAATTTGGAAGATGATATTGAAGAGTACGAAGATGATATCAAGGATTTAAAAATGAAATTGAAGAATAAGGAGTCAGAAAACCTTGAACTTCAAGATAATCTTTCAAAAGAGCAGCGTGCTTGTAAGCAGTTAAATCAAGACTTGCAAATAGTTAAAGAAAAGCTAGATGAAAAAACCAAGGATTGGGAATTGAAAAAAGAATCGTTGGATTTTATCCAAGAAATTTTGTCTGCTGAGCAGATAAGTGATACTTCAACAAAAGAATTGCATGGCAAGGTTGACCAAGTAGTGAATTACATTAGTGGAGAGTTGAAGGATTGCATTAAGGCTTCATATAAATTGGAGAATGAAGATGCAATATTTGGTAGTGGCTTGCAAAGATGGGCTATTGCTGCAAAGAAGACTTGGATTCAAGGAAAAACTACAATTGCTTTTGTGGGTGAGTTTTCAGCTGGTAAAACATCCATTGTGAATCGTATTTTATCGCAAAATGATCCGAGTGTACCATTGTTGCCTGTTAGTGCAAAAGCGACCACTGCAATTCCTACTTATATTTCAGGTGGTCCGAGTACTTTATACCAATTTGTATCTCCAGATGATAAACAAAAGGTTATTTCAGAAGATACATTCAAGAAAATTAGTAAAGAAGTTTTAGATCAGGTAAAAGGAGTATCTTCATTGATTCAATATTTTGTAATGGAATATAAGAATCCTAATTTGGAGAAGATAAGTATTCTAGATACTCCAGGCTTTAATTCAAATGATAAAGAAGATGCAGAAAGAACAATTGGAGTCATCAACGAATGTGACGCACTTTTTTGGGTGTTTGATGTCAATGCAGGAACGGTAAATCGTAGTTCAATATCATTGATTAAAGAAAATCTGAAAAAGCCTCTTTATGTCATTATTAATAAGGTTGATACTAAAGCCGAAACAGAAGTGAACTTAGTAGAACAACTCATTCGTAAAACTTTAAGGGATGAAGGAGTTGCTGTGCAGAAGTTTATTCGTTTCTCAGCAAAAGCTCCTCTTGATAATATTATGCAACCTATCTTATCTGTAACGCATAGTGCAGAACAAGAATCATACATAGATGATATTTCTCTAATGCTTAAAGAATTTGAGAAAGAAATGAGTAAAGATGTTCAAGAATTGAATAAGAAGCAATTAGCTTTATTTGAAAAAGGTGAACAATTGGTACATGAGTATAATATAGCTATTAATAGACTTGGGAACAACTGTGAAGAAGCTGACAGTATTCCACAGTGGAAAGATGGTGTAAAATTCTTGGGAATTGGAACGGATGATAGATTTGTTATGACACCATCGGAAGGTAATCGTTTGAAAAATTTGCTTCATATGATATGCAATGATGGAGCAGACGAACTGTGTAATCTCTACAATGTTCAAATGGAAACGCAAAGAGAAGCTCAACAAGCTTATTCTGACTTTTTTGATGAAAGAGAAAAATGGAATAAATTTAAAAATTGTAAAGAACAATTTGAAAGAATCGTAAAACCATTCCTTAAAAAATAATATTATGGAACAGAACTTATTCGAAGAATTACAAGAAAGAAAACAACATCTTGTAACAATAGCCAAAAAAGCAACCGAATATGGTTGGATAACATTAGAAAGACAAAAAGAAATCATTGATAAGTTGGAGAATGATACACTAACAATCGGTGTAATTGGTCAAATGAAATGTGGAAAATCAACTTTCCTTAATTCATTTGTATTTGAAGATGATATTCTCCCTGCTGCCACAACACCAATGACAGCAGCCTTGTCCGTCATTACATACGGGGAAGAAAAGAAGATTGTAGCAGAGTTTTATACTACAGACGAATGGGAAGAACAAAAGATGCAAGCTTCCCGATCTTTGGATGAAGTACAAGGAAACTCGTTGGAAGAATCCAAGGTGAAGGCTGCCAAAGAATTGGTTGAAAAAGCTTCAAAGTTAGGAACAAGCCTAAACTCTTTGCTTGGAAAAACACAAGAAGACCAATTTGAAAACTTGATTGAGTATGTAGGTGCAGATGGAAAATACATTTCAATCACTAAGTCTGTAACCATCTATTACCCTAAAGAATACTTGAAAGGAGTAGAGATTGTAGATACCCCGGGATTTAATGACCCTATTGTTTCTCGTGAAGAACGGACTAAAGCATTCTTGAAAAAGGCTGATGTTGTCTTGATGATGCTTTATGCCGGTCGTCCATTTGATGCAACAGACCGCAATATTCTTTTCCAAAATGTCCGTCAATGTGGAATTGGTAAAGTGATTATTGGCATTAATAAATATGACATTCCATACGAAAATGGTGAAACAGAAGAAGAAATCAAGAACTATGTAAAGGAAGAAATACGTAAGGCTTGTCGTGCATGTGATGATGATACATTAGTTGAAATATTGAAACAAGCAGATCCTATACCATTGTCAGCTGAAATGGCATTGTTGTCAGAACTGCCAATGAGTAAAATCACAAATAACGATGCATTCCAATTTGCATGGAAACGAGCCTGTGATAATTTTGAAATTAGCAGCCAATCACAAATGCGTGATAAGAGCCATTTGAATGATTTGACCTCAGCCGTTAAGCAAATGGTTGAAACAGAGAAAGGAAAGATTCTTTTTGCCAAGCCCATGAACGCTATTCTTGCAGCCGGTAATAGCAAGAAAGATGATATAGAAAAGGCTCTTCGTGAATGTAATAGCTTAATAACAAATTTGAGTACTCCTGATGATGAATTGGAAGAGAAAGAAGAAAAGTTGAATAAGGCTGAGCGGAGATTGAATAAGAAAATAGATTCATTAGGAGATGACCTTGATTCTGCTTTCCAACAAATCATAAGAAAGGGAAGAAATGAATTAGAAGATGCTGTAGATGATACGTGTAAAAGGATGACAAGCATTGTAGAGGATTGGAAAATGACTTCTAGCATTGATTCCATTATTCCTAAACTCAATGCTGAACAGCAGAAGTTAGTAACAAGAACCTTGAAACGTGCCGTTGAAAATCTTGATGAAGAAGGAAAGCGTAAAGTTAAAAGCTGTGTTAATGACTTTTTTGCTGACGCTGAAGACATATTGATGAGAAATGTTCCGGAATTTGACTCAAGAGATTTTATTAAGTCCATTAGTAAAAAGGTAGATACTGAAATTGAAGATGATGGAATGTTCTCATTTGATAATGGTTCAGACGAAGAAGATGCTAGTGTTATGGATATAATTTTAGCTGGTGCTTTTGGTTTTCTCAATGGATACACTTTTGGAGCATTAGGTATGGCAAAAAGAATGTTTACACATGGTGAGATAAAAAAGAATTTGCTTAAAGATATTAGTGACATCAGTAATGAGTTTGACCCACAAGACTTTTTGCAAAGTATCCATAAACATAAAGATGAAATCATAGATGTTGTGAAAGAAAGTTTTATCAATGAACTGATAAATCCTATGCAAGAGCAGATTCAAGAAATACGTTACAAGAAGGGTAATAAAGAAAAACAATTGAGTGAAGCGAAAGCTAATCTTGTACGCTTGAAAGCGGATAAAATTAAGATTGAGAAACAGATAAGTAATCTAAATATATAATTTCATTTATGGATAAAGATACTTTTATAACTTTAGTATCCAATTTGGATGCAGAAATGAGGTCTTTACCTTGCCAAAATGAAAATGCTTTGCCTATAATTGATGGTATAATCAATATAAATGGTTATTTTGAATCAAATAATCGAATTTTATTTGTTTTAAAGAATCCATATAGTATAGTTGAAGATAATGGTGGTTGGAGTGTTGTAGAATCTTTGAACAAGAAACAATCTTTAAAAGAACAAGATCGTAAAGGAAAACCAACATTTCAAAATTTGATTGCTATTGTTAGTACAATTATAAATAAAAACGTCTCTTTGGACATCGATTATTTGAATTCTGTTGAAGCATATAATTTGTTTAAAAACAACTCTGCATATATTAATATATGCAAAGAATTAACAATAGGAAAAACTGTATCTAACAATAAATTGCTAAAGTCTAGTTATAGGAACAACAGAGATTTTCTAATTAAACAAATAGAAATATACAATCCTAAATATATAATATTAGGAGGAACTTTAAAATTTGTTACAGAAATAAAAGCTTCTAGAATTAATATTTTAGATGCTGAAAATGTATCCTTGTTAAAAGAATATTATAGATGTAAAGTTTTTACCTCTGATAAAAGAATTTATATTGCAGTTGATCACCCTTCTTATCCAATATCTTTTGGTAAAAGAATAATAACTTCTGAAGAATATTGTAAGAACATTTTTAACGCTATTAATCAATTATAATAATTATGCCACTATTTAGAATTACAGTAAAGCAATCAAAGAACTCGAACGGAGTTCGTATTGAAAAAGGAATGAGTGTTGAAGTAGTAACACAATCAATGAGTAATCCTGTCAGCACCAATGGGGGACAGGTAGTAGCCGATGCCTTCATGCGTTTGTATGGAATTGATATCAAGAAAGCCGGTGCATTGAGCATGGTTTATCTGGATGTTGTGAAAGTCGGATAAGGTAAGATTGATGTAGTCAGGAAGATTATCTTTCTGACTACATTATAAGAACTCGTAATATCTTCATAATCGTTAAAGAAATTAACTTTTGATATAAGCGTATGCTTAATTTCCAATGATATCATTACCTAAACTTTAAGAATCGATAAGAATTCCTTTTGTTTTTTGTTAATCGAATAATCATTGCTTGCTTTGTATAAAAAAAGGATATGGAAGAACTTATCAAGAAAGCAGAACAAGGTGATGCTGAAGCTCAATATGAGTTAGCACACGCATATGATCATGGAGAAGGCATTGAAATCAATTATGACGAAGCCTTCAAGTGGTATAAATTATCAGCTGAACAAGGACATGTAAAAGCACAAAATAATTTAGCTGGTTGTTATTGTAATGGAAAAGGTACAGAAATAAATATTCAAGAAGCTTTGAAATGGTATAATATAGCTGCTGAAAACGGCTGTACTTTGGCTCAATATAATTTGGGTATGCTATATCGTGAAAGTGAAGTAAAAAAACTTGATTTATCTATATACTGGCTTTTGCAAGCAGCAACACAGGGTGATATTGATGCACAATATAATATAGCGTATATATTTTATGAGGAGAAAGACTTTAAAAAAGCGTTTCATTGGTTTCTAGAAGCAGCAAAGCAGGGAGATGATACATCACAATATATATGTTCTGTATTTTATAGAGATGGATTAGTAACGGAAAAGGATTTAGTAGAATCATTCAAATGGTTGAAGCTTGCAGCAGAACAGGAAAATGCAATTGCCCAAAGATGGTTGGGAACCTATTATCTCAAAGGATATGGTATCAGTATAGATATTGACGAAGCTTTTAAGTGGTATAATATGGCTGCAATTAATGGTCATGCAGAAGCTCAATATGTTCTTGCAAATTTTTACTTTTATGGAGAAGTTGTAAAAAAGGATATTAACGAAGCGTTTAAATGGTATAAATTATCCGCAGATCAAGGGGATAAAAGAGCACAAAATTGTGTGGGTGTATGCTATTTAGATGGGATAGGTACAGAAGTAAATAAAGAAGAAGGTTTTAACTGGTTTAGAAAATCTGCAGAACAAGGCTTTGACGAAGCACAATATAATTTAGCTTTGTGCTATCATGAAGGTGATGGAGTTGAGAAAAATATGACTGAAGCTTTCAATTGGTATAAGAAAGCGGCTGAACAGGATTATGATTGTGCACAATATAATTTAGGCATAATGTATTTGGATGGCGATGGAATTGAGGAAGATTTATCTCTAGCTAAGTATTGGTTGGAGAAAGCTGCTGAGCAAGGTCTAAAAGAGGCGAAAGAAGTATTAGATGAAATTCATGAAGAATAGTCACCATGAAAGAACTTATCAAGCAAGCAGAACAAGGTGATGCCGTAGCACAACTTCAGTTGGGACTTGCTTATTATAATGGTGATGGCATAAACAAAAACTATAGTAAAGCTTATTATTGGTTTCTGAAAGCCATCGAACAAGGGAATAATGATGCACAGAATTACTTGGAAAATTTAATGAAGATTCATGTGTTGATAGATAGTGTACGTTATCCTATGATTATCAAGAGAACGGATGAATTTCAGTACCGGGAAGCTGCTAGATTATTGAATGAACGGCTGAATGTTTATCGTGAGAGTTATCAAGACATTGGAGCTATAAAACAGTGGGCTATGACTGCATATGAATTTGCTTTTGAAGCAGTAACTTATAAGACTAAGAATGATACACAACCTTATAAGGATAAGTTGGAAGAATTAGGAAAAGAATTGGATGAATATTTAAAGTGAGAAAGTTATGCTTAATAGAACGACAAAAGGAATACGAGAGGTGTTTTATCCTAATCGGGAAGCTACCAAAACACTTCATACATTGATACCAGACTATAAGGAATATAGGATTTGCAAAGTTTATTTGGAAATACCTGTTCTATATATAGATATTCCAGATTTTTGTCCTACTTATGTAGAATTGACTAATGCTGAGAAAAACAAACGTCCATTGTTTAAAAAGTTGTTTGGTAGTAAGATGGATGATTATCATGTGTTGTACTCTGTAAGTGATATGGGTAAATATAAACAAATTCATTTTTCGGATAATGTATTGTGCATTTGTAAAAGTTATGGGGTTTATGAAATTCCCAATCGAGAGAAGATAGATGAATTCAAATCCAAGTTTACTACCAAAAAGGATTGGTCTGTAGAAATAGAAGTTGGTAAGAAATCAAATGATTCATATAGTAAATCGGTTAATTTCCTAATCAAATTAGGGGTAATGGTTGAATTATATGAAGAAGGTGTAGATTATCATGACTGTAAGATAAGGTTATATATTGCTCTTGACAAATATGCGATTTCTCCAGATTTGGACTATGAATTAGATAATGATGGTGAATATGCAATTTTGACATTGGAATTACCTGAAAGTATATTATGTCAAGATGGCTCTGAGGGAAAGTGCTATTATACATTAGACAAATTGACCATAAAGAGCCGGAAGAAGTTCGAAGAGTTTAAATCGAATGCAATAATAAAAAAAGAACTCTTACCACAATAAGTAAATAATCTAATTATGAAATTAAAAGATCAATATATAAACGGAAGTACTTTGCCGGAAGAGTATGCACTTCCTGCGATAATAGAACTTGGGGTTATCAAACGAATTCCAATTTTTGTATTTTCGTCTGGAACTGCTGTTCAATTTATGAATAAACTCATTCCTTTACATACTCAAACAAATAAGGAAAAGCTAAAGGAAGGTAATTTGAATCCTAAGGAATGGAAACATTTTGATGAAAACATGAAGGATGTTTATGATGCTCCTGTTTGGGTTTATGACATAGAAGCAAAGTCAATAGAGGACTATAAATCAGCTGAAGAAGTTATTGTTAATGAGAAAATAGAATATGTATTCATCGATTCGCTTTCTGAAACTATCGACAAATTAGAGATTATCAAATGGAGTGAAGAGGTCGGATTCAATGTTTATTTTACAAAGTTTACATTTAAGTAAGATTTACGGTTGAGCATATTCATGAGCCATGAAAGAACTTATCAAACAAGCAAAACAAGGTGATGCTGAAGCGCAATTCCTATTGGGATTGACTTATTATAATGGGGATGTCTTGGAGAATAGTCCTGAAAAGGCATTTCGATGGTGGATGAAGGCGACTAAGCAGGAATATATTTTTGCTATGCCTTATTTAGTCTATTGTTACGAACAGGGGTATGGTACAAAGGTTGATAAGAAAAAAGCATTTGTATATTGTAAGAAAGCAGCAGAACATGGTGATGTGGATGTACAGACACATCTGGCACGGACATATTATGATTGTTTCGTTATTGAAGAAACGGAAGCGAATAAGGAAAAGATTCTGAAATGGGCCAGAATGGGAGCTAAATTAGGTAATGTGGATGCACAACTCAAATTGGGAGTCATTTACTATAAAGGGGAAGTAGTAGAACAAAATTATGATTTGGCTATGTATTGGTTAAAGAAAGCCTACGAAGAAGGAAAGACTGAAGCGTTTGAATACATCAAAGAAATCTGTAAGGCTATGCGTGGAGAATAGTAAAGATAGTCGGTGTAATAAATAATACAAAACGAAATGAATAGAAGAAAGGTTAATAGACGAATAGAAAGTATTATAAAGGAACTGAAGCATCGTTATGACAGTGTAGGAAAGCCTAATCATGGAATGATAAAAGTTGTCAATCAAGGGAAATATGGCTTTTTCAATACTGATGGCATACAGGTAATTCCATTCGAGTATGATTGGGCTTCTTCTTTTGTCCATATCAAGCTGTATGGTACAACTTATATTGGTGCTTATGTGACACAAGGAAACCATAAAATGATAATTGATGTAGATAATAATAGTATCATCACTCCAATGAAGATGGATACAAGGTATTATATCATCAATGACAAACTATGGGTAAAGGACGAATCTGGTTATAACTTGGTTAGTCGAAAGGGTAAGAAACTTTTGTCCAATGATTATGACCTCATTGTCAATGATCGTTTCCGTCAACCAAAGAATGTCTATTTGGTAGAAAAGAACGGTAAATTTGGAGCTATACATGTCAGCCATAATAATAAAGAAAGTGCTGTTCTTCCTTTGTCTTTCAAAAATCTTAGTTTTTGGTATGCACCGACATTGGGGACATTTATCAAAGTAACCAAAGATGGGAAGATACATGGACTTTATAAACTTGATGGAAGCATGGCTATTCCGTTCAATTATCAAACGTTTGAGTTCTTGACACCGTTTCGAAAAGGTTTCATTTTGGCTTCGAATGATAAGGAATATACTTTATATGCAGGTGAGGAGTGTAGACAAATATCTTCATCACCTTATCCGATAGAAGCACGTTATGCGTTTTATTGGCAAAATATATCGTATTACTCTGTTCATACAGTCACACAAGATTTGTTGATTGATAAAGATTGTCACATCGTGACAGAAATAAACAAGAAAACAGACATTTCATGTTTCCACTATTTGATGAATCTTGAAAAGGAGTCGTTCCGATTCGCCTCTTTAGAAGAGTTGTTACAATATTGTCAAAAAATAAAAAAAGGTAAGATAAATTTAACTCCTTCAGTTAAAAGTGATTTGGTAACATATGGCTTTTATTATTTGGAAATGGAACTTCATAAGTATGCTACTATGCATCATTTTGATTATTCAAGATTAGCCTTACATGATTTGATTTCGGATAAGAAACGTAGTTGGGGAACTTGTCATACCTATGAAAGAGCTATTTCTCTGAATTTGAATTTGCTTTTCACTTCGATGGAATTCATTAAGGTTGTTATTTTACATGAATTGGTTCATTTTAAAAATGCTAGTCATAATCAGTAT
Organism: Bacteroides sp.; assembly: GCA_017472925.1. Taxonomy (GTDB): domain Bacteria; phylum Bacteroidota; class Bacteroidia; order Bacteroidales; family Bacteroidaceae; genus Phocaeicola. The sequence continues at coordinate 12,173 of JAFUNS010000038.1, forward strand.
TTTTATAGAACTCTGAATGAACTTTATGGTAGTGATACTCGCAATATTAAGATGTACCCTATCAATATCTTGGATACGGTAGATGCTGTTGGAATCCTCAAAAGGAAAACAAGGGATTTATTTGCTTCAGCCGTACAAAAAGGCTTGCAATCTCCAGCTTCAGTTTCTATACATGATACTGTTGTTTATGAAATAACTCAATTTGCTGATGAATATCAAGTAGCTGCTTTGGAAAAATGAAAGGGTGTACGGAATTAATGGCATAAATAAAGAATTTCCTGTATCTTTGTATGGCTATCAGAGAAATGAATCATCCGTCACACAATATTTGAAAGTATATGAACATAAACGAAAGAATTAATCAATTATTGATTGAACTGAATCGAGATATATACGAAAAGGAACTGGAAATAGGTATGTCATTATTGGCGGCCTTAGCAGGAGAGAGTGTATTACTGTTAGGACCTCCGGGAGTGGCAAAATCAATGGTGGCGCGTAGATTAAAAGAAGCTTTTGCAGATGCCAAGGCTTTCGAATATTTAATGTCCCGTTTTTCTACACCTGATGAAATATTTGGTCCGGTCAGTATTAGCCGTCTCAAGAGTTCAGATAAATACGAACGTATTATTGATGGCTATATTCCCACTTCCGATGTTGTCTTTTTGGATGAAATATGGAAAGCGGGACCAGCCATCCAGAATGTATTATTGACCGCTATCAATGAAAAATTGTTCCGGAATGGCGATAAGGAGATAAGGCTGCCAATGAAACTCTTAATTGCTGCCAGTAACGAATTGCCTGCACAAGGGGAGGGGTTGGAAGCAATTTGGGATAGATTCTTGATTCGCCTAACGTGCTCATGTGTGAAAGACGAGAATGTATTTTGTCTGATGCTATTGGACGACGAGAACGAAACGGAGTGGAAAGTAGATTCGTCATTGAAAATAACACCTGATGAATACGAAGAGTGGCAGGAGGCTATCAGGAAAATTGGATTACCGAAAGAAGTTCTCACATGCATCAGTCATATTCGCAGACAATTGGGAGGTGTACAAATAGAGGGGAACGAACATGCTAGATTCGTATATGTAAGTGACCGACGATGGAAACATATCATCCGATTGCTCAAAGCATCTGCCTTTATGCATGGCAGAGAGGCGGTGTCAGTCATGGATCTTCTTCCTATTTATCATTGCTTGTGGAACGAACCTGAAGAGCAAAATGGAATACGGGATATTGTAATCAATGCTATATTCAATGATTTTGATCAGGAATTGTTGGCACTGAACAGAGTCTTGACTGCCGACTTAAAGGTTGTCAATGTCAAGGCAGCACTGAAAAAGATGAAAAGTAAGCCATGGGTCAAAAACTTGAAGATTGTGGACCATTTTTATTTTCAGCTAGAGAACCATGGCACAGGACATACTTATATCTATGCAGCCGATTTTCTCAATTTGTCTGAATATAATCCGATGAATGCACCCATACAAGGCATCATGTATGCTGACCCACGTAACAAGAACCGGACAATCATCCGAACGTATGTTGGAGTCAACTTCAAGAGACTGTCCAATGCCGAACAGGTGAATCTGCGAAGAAAGGATGATATGCTCTATATCAATGGAGTCGAATTCAAACTACGTCATCTGCTGAGGGGGGAAAGTCAGGAAGAAATACATACAAAGAACCTAGTCGAGACGAATCGCGATTACGGAAATGATATCGAAATCATAGCTCAAAGACTGAGTAAACGAATGGCAGAAGTTGAAAGAAATATGTTCCTTACTGCAACTGACCGAAACCGAATATCGGAAATAACAGTAGAATTGCGTAAGCGGATAGCTTTAACCCGTGTTGACATAGAAAAACTATATAGCCAGAATGAATAATCATTACGATGAACAATACTATGTAAAGGTGCTTGACCGCTACATTGCATGTGGAGAATCACCAGCGGTAGAAGAACCCTCTGCGGATGGATGGCTTTTGAGTTACTTGGTTTCGTTGATGGAAAATGCGATGACCAAGGTAATGGTATTGACTAATGAAGTATGCGCACGCATTTTCTACGACAGTACTTTATTGTTTATTCGAACATGTTTTGAAAGAGAAAAATTCAATTTACAACGGAATCAGTCGGAAATTAATAGAATAGGACAAGCAAGGAACTGGTCTTATGTCAGAAAAAGGGACGGTTGGAGTGCTTTGATTCAACAGGTAGATGAAAAGTACAATGAATATGGTTTCAACGGAGCCTTCTATAAAGTACAGTTTCAATATGGCAACTATGGAGACGATGACTTATGGGAAAGGATGTTGAAGGATTGGGAAGATGCTATGAATGAAAAAAGTTGTCAAAAGACTCAAGATGACCTTTCCATGCACAAAAAGAGACTGGATTATCTGTTGGAATCCAACATGATAAATATTCCAAAATACATGGAAGAGAATAAAATAACAAAGGATGAATTCTTTCAATGTTGGGGATTGATGAACGGCATGTGGAATAAACTGGATTTTGAACGGATACGAAAAATTGTCGGTATCCAAAAACAATATCCAGTAATCAATGAGATAGCAAACAAGATGGGACGAATCGCTGCAGATGAAGGGAAGCAGAAGGTAAAGGTTTCTTCCGGTATGTTTTACAAGTTTGAACATGCATCGGGTAGTGATATCGAAGGAGTCAGTGTTGGTCATGATTTGAATGCATTGCTTCCCATCGAATTGGCTCATTGTGTGGATTATGAATTGGAAGATGTTTTCATCCGTCGATATTTGACCAATCAGTTACAATTATTTCGTCACAAGTCGGAAACATCAAACCCGTCGAGGAGTATGCAACGTAAACCTGCCAGACTGAAAGGTCCTATGATTGTGTGTCTGGATACATCTGGAAGTATGTCTGGAAAACCGGAAAAAATAGCCCATTCACTTATTATAAGGCTATTGGAAATAGCTGATAGGCAAAGACGTGATTGCTATTTGATTACTTTTTCTGTTCGTATTCATTGCGCTGATGTAAGGAAGGAGAGGGCTAAGTTGTTGGATTTATTGGCTCATACATCAACTGGAGATACGGATGCTACCCAAATGTTGAAAGCGACGATTAATCTGTTAGAATCGAAAAAGGAATATATAAATTCTGATGTTTTGTGGATTACGGATTTTCGTATTCCAAAAGCATCTGAAAGCTTATTAAGTCAGATGGCAAATTACAGACAAGAAGGAACATGCTTTTATGGATTACAAATTGGTATGGCAGAAAATCGTTGGGAGAAATATTTTGATCATATCTATAAAGTTTCATTTGATGTAAGTAGGCAACTTTGAGTTTACATCTGTTGATGAATTGGACTCGAACTGCAAGATATGAAGGTTCCGCATAGTCGATACTATTAGATTTATTTATTTTGATGTGTTAAATATCAAAAATAATGGGATAATTCGTGACTTTTTATTACCTTTACCCATCAAAATTTATGTCATGGGGAAAGAACGATATTTTATCCACTTTAAAGGAGGATTATATAAAATGCTTGGAGTTGCTTGTCATAGTGAAACACTAGAACAGGTTGTTGTGTATCAGGCTTTATATGATTCTAACAAAATATGGGTTAGACCTTTTGATATGTTTTTTGACAAAATTACTCTAAATGGGATATTGGTAGAGCGATTTAAAGAAATTACTAAAGAAGAAATGTTATGCCAATTACAGAAGCAGAAAGAAAATACTTGAAGAATAAACATAAAGGTGGCAAGAATAATGCTAAAGGAAATCGCTATGAGAATTTTTATGCTGTGTTTCAAATAGCTTCATTAATGAATTCTCAATTTGAAAGGTTGGATAATGTCTATCTGACCTCTCAGCTTTCTGAGACTTTTGTTGATGATTTATTGATAGAAAAAGATAATTCTATCAGAACGTATCATCAGATTAAGGATGTTAAGAAATTAACATGGAAAAATAAAGAGCTCAGAAATGATTTCAAAAGACAAAAAGATATATCAAAAGAAAGAGAAGAACAGTTTAATCTAAAATTAGTTTATTCGAATATTGATTTTTCTGAAAGTTCTCCAGCTGATTTTTCTGAATGTACAACGACAGAATATTTTCCGGCGTTTAATGAATTATCCCAGTTATATTGGAATTTTGAACCGTTCAAGAATGCTATAACATTTATTTCGGCAGAAGAGAAAAGTGGAGACGATACTTTAATGGGCATTGCATGTTCCATTTTAGGAGTATGGGAGTCAATGAATACGGAAATACCAGTATCATTAAAAGAAATTTCAGAGAGAGTACGTAAAATCAATGGATATGATAGCCTTAAAATTTATCCGACTATTGAATTGTCGGAAGAATCGAAACGTATCTTAGATGGAATTGGAGTCTCTTTTCATACAAATGGAATGACATTCTATTGGTCATATGGATTTTTTAATGGTAAAATTAAATGGTCTAAAGAGATTGAACAAAATCTAATAGAAATTGCTCCAACAAAAATCATAGATCTAATAAGTATATTAAGTTAAGTTGACTTGATTATGAGAACATATAAAAACATAACATTTAGCAATGACCAACAGACAATTAAAGCTTTACAAGCATTGTCTAAACCTGGGATATCTGTTGATGAGTATCGTGGAGCTTTTCATCAAATAGGAATGGCATTGGGTACATTATTGAACAGTAAGGTTGAAAATAACTATGGAAATACAATGCTGGCCTGTGCTTCTGAAGATGCAGATTGGTTAGCAAAGGGGGTTATTGATACAATCTCACAGAAAAATATTTCTCTTGCCGTATTTTGGAATGGACGGATTACTTTAAATGAAGTAACAAAACTGGAATATAGTCCCATAATTAAATCATATATTGAGCCGATAGAGAATTGTCAGACTTTAATTTTGGTAAAATCCATTATAGGTACTTCTTGTGTTGTAAAAAACCAACTATTGCATCTTATCGGAAAAATTAATCCACAGAGAATATTCATTGTAGCACCTGTTATGTATAAAGATGCTCAAGTTAGTTTAACGAAAGATTTTCCTGACTATATAAATGTAAAGTTCGAGTTTATAACTTTTGCTATTGATACTGAAAGAAAACCATCCGGAGAAATAATACCTGGCATTGGTGGAATGGTTTACCCTAAGTTAGGGTTAGGTGATATTCGTGAAAAAAATAAGTACACTCCCAATCTCGTTATTTCAAGGATAGGATAAATAAAAAGGAGAAACTCCTCGGTCGTTTTTTGCGATTTTACTTGCATCTTACACTCGCTACTGAGTATCAGTTAGATAAAGAGTGTAGGTAAGGTGTGTAAGGATGTTACCTACACACTTACCTACACAAACCGTTTGATGGATTTCAGATTTTTCGTCACTTTGTTCCTCAAAATGACATGTTGTGTTAATCGGTATATTATTCCCTTCCTTTAATAAATGCTTGTTATAAGTATAAAATCTTGATGATGTACTATCTAAACCTATTCAGAATAGGACTAAAACTATGCGTAAAACGTTTTGGTTGTATAGCCGTAATATTATGATTCTATAGATTTAATGTTGCAGCTGTATAACCGTAATATTACGGTTGTATTTTAAATGCTGTTTTACTTGACTTTTGGTGGAAAATGTTGTATCTTTGTATTGAGTCAAAATCACTTAAGCAAAGGTATAGATATGGCAAAATACATTAAACAAGAGTTGCCCGACTTGCATAAAACGGGAGAGAAAAAAGCGTATTACCGATTGAAGACAAGTCGGAATATCGATTTTGATCATTTTATAGAGCATATTTGCAGCCATCACTCGGGTATCAGTAAAGGGGATGCTATACGGGTATTGATGGATGCAACGGAATCCTTGGCCGAACTTTTGGCTGAAGGATGTTCGGTTACTATAGACGAGTTGGGTACTTTCAAAGCGACCGTTGGCCTGGAACCGGACAAGGAAATGGATGGTTTAGATGATGGGGCACCTAAGCGGAATGCCCGGAGCCTTTGGTTGGATGGGGTGAATTTTCAGCCGGAAAAGAAGATGGTTTGGAATATGAATCGCCATTGCAAATTAGAGAATGGGGGAGTAGCACGCATACGTCGTTCGCCGTTTACAAAGGAGGAACGTTTACAGAAAGCTTTGGAATACATCGAAAAGGTGGGTATGATACGAGTGAAGGACTATATGTCGTTAGTAAAACTTGCACGTACAGCAGCAACCGGTGAATTGCGTGCATTCAGTGATGATCCTTCGACGGGTATTATAGCCATAGGAAGGGCTCCAGCCAGAATTTACGTGAAAAAGGCTGAGTAATAGGTAGATAAATGATTGCTGAATCTTATGGTGTGTAGGTAAAGTGTGTAGGTAACATCCTTACACACCTTACCTACACACTTTATCTTGTTGATACTCAGTGGCGAGTGTAAGATGCAAGTAAAATCGCAAAAAAATAATTCTGGATTTGTATCAATGGACAGGAAAACTACAATATTCTGATACATGCTACAAGTGCTGTTGCGTTCTTCTATAAATGAACAAATCGCCCCTTCATCTGTTTCTAACACAAAACCTAAACAACAATGAAAAAAGGAATTGTCATTGCCTTATCCGGTGTGCTGCTTGCCGGATGTGGAAAGAAAACAGAGAATGTAGTTAGCCAAGCACTCCCCATAGAAGTGGCGAAGCCTGTGGTGAAGAATGTGACACTGACTCGAGATTATCCCGGATATCTGACAGCCGAAACCACCATCAACATCGTTGGAAGGGTAAACGGAACATTGCTATCCAAAAACTATGTGTCAGGGCAGCGGGTAAAGAAAGGACAAACCCTGTTCGTGATAGAGCCAACTCTTTATGAAGATGCCTTGAAGCAGGCCGAAGCATCATTGAAAACAGCGCAAGCCAATTTGGTTTATGCACGTAGTAATTACGAACGCATGAAAGAAGCGGTGAAGAGTGATGCTGTGAGCCGTATTCAGTTTCTGCAGGCCGAAAGTAATGTGGCTACTTGTGAGGCTGCAGTGAGCAATGCCGAAGCGGAATTGCAGACAGCACGAACCAACCTGAACTATTGTTATGTAAAATCGCCTATTGATGGAGTGGCCGATTTGGCTGAGTATTCTGATGGGGAATATATCAATGGAGAAGGAAACCCAGTAAAGCTTACTACCATCTATAAGGATGACCACATGTATTCCTACTTCGACATTTCCGATAACCAATACCTCAGTCATGAATTGTTGCGCGATGCCAAAACAAAGATTTCAGGGGAGGAACATGCTGTAACCTTACGCTTGGGGACCGATGGAAGAAAGAGTTGGAAAGGTAAACTGAACTACTTGTCGCCCAACGTAAGTCTCACCACAGGAACCATGCGTCTGCGTGCCGAATTGGAGAATCCGGATGGTGTGCTTCGTCCGGGGTTGTATGTCAGTGTAACCTTACCTTATGCTACGGCTGAGAAAGCTATCTTAGTAGATAATGCTTCCATTGGCACTGACCAATTGGGAAAATTCCTTTATGTAGTGAACGATAGCAATCGGGTAAATCTTCGTCATGTAGAGGTAGGCCAACTGATGGAAGGCAATCAGCGCATCATTACCAGTGGTCTTTCGCCCAATGAACGCTATGTGACCAAAGCCTTGCTGAAAGTGCGTCAAGGTATGGAGATTCAACCAATACTAAAACCTTAAGCTTATGTTCTCGAAATTCTTTATCGAACGCCCTATCTTCGCTACAGTGCTGGCATTGCTCATCGTTGTGGCGGGATTGGTTACTCTCGGCATGTTGCCCATTGCACAGTATCCTGATATAACTCCTCCTACCGTACAAGTGAATGCTGTTTATCCGGGAGCCAATGCCGAAACTGTGGCGCAGACCGTGGGAATACCCATTGAACAACAAGTGAATGGAGTAGATGGAATGATGTATATGAGTTCTACTTCATCGGCATCGGGAGCCTATGCACTCACTGTGACTTTCGAAGTGGGAACAGATATTGATATGGCTACCGTTATGGTGCAGAATCGGGTGAGTGTGGCTATGAATTCCTTGCCCGAAGCTGTGAAACAACAAGGGGTGACTGTACAGAAAAAGTCATCGAATATTGTGATGATGCTTACATTGACGGGCGACAGTATTTATAATGGACTGTATTTGGCCAACTATGCTAATCTGAATTTAGTAGACCAACTGACTCGTGTGCCAGGGGTAGGGGCTGTGAATGTGATGGGAGCAGGAGACTACTCCATGCGCATCTGGTTGGATCCTGAAGCCATGCGGATTCGTAACCTCAGTGCACAACAAGTGTATTCGGCCATCCAGTCACAGAACATGGAAGTCTCGGCCGGTAATGTAGGACAGCCTTTGGGACGAACAGGGAACAATGCCTTCCAATATACACTGAATGTAAAAGGTCGCCTTACCACTCCCGAAGAGTTTGGCGAAATTATTCTCCGTATAGAAGATGGAGGTCGCATTCTGAGGCTGAAGGATGTAGCACGCATTGAACTTGGCAGTCAGAACTACAATGTGGTGTCTCGTTTGAAAGGTCAGCCAACTGCAGGGATTGCTGTATATCAGCTTCCAGGTTCCAACTCTCTGGATGTAGCCAAAGGAGTGAAGGAACGCATGGCCGAACTGAGCGAAGCTTTTCCACAAGGTATTAAATACCAGATAACCCTCGATACTACAGATGTGGTGCACGATTCTATCAATGAGGTGTTGAAAACCTTTATTGAAGCCACTATATTAGTGGTGCTGGTAATGTTCCTTTTCCTGCAGAACTGGAGAGCAGTGCTTATTCCTTGTTTGACTATCCCTGTATCATTGATTGGTACGTTGGCAGTGATGGCAGCTCTGGGCTTCTCCATCAATACACTGACACTCTTTGGCTTGATACTGGCCATTGCCATTGTGGTGGATGATGCCATTGTGGTGGTGGAAAATGTAACCCGACTGGCCGACGAAGCCTCGGCAAAGGGAGAAGAAATGGACATGCGAAAAATAACAGAAAAGGCCATGGAAGAGATTACAGGTCCTATTGTGGGCGTGGTGCTGGTCTTGTTGGCTGTGTTTATTCCCACTACACTGATAGGAGGCATCTCAGGACAATTGTACAAACAGTTTGCCCTGACTATTGCGGCCTCTACAGTGTTGAGTGGTTTCAACTCGCTTACCCTTTCACCGGCTCTTTGTGCCATCTTGCTTCATCCTTCGCAAACGAAGAAGGTTACTTGGTTGGCCTGGTTTGACCGTTTCAACAACTGGATGCAGCATACCTATAACCGCTCGGTTAAATGGATGCTTTCCAAACCTCGAGTGGCCATGACTTCGTTTGCCATTCTTTCGGTTATTGCCTTGTTGCTCTTCGTCAAATGGCCCACTACCTTTATGCCCGATGAAGATGATGGCTATTTCATTGTCTCTGTGCAACTTCCCGCAGCCTCTTCTTTGGAACGGACAGAAGCTGTTGGCAAGCAGATTGATGCCATTTTGCTGCAATATCCGGAAATAAAGACTTTCTTGGGAGTAAACGGATTCAGTGTGATGGGAGGGGGTGAACTTCCCAATGCAGCCACTTACTTTGTGGTGCTGAAGGATTGGAAGGAACGACCGGGAAAGGAACATTCGGCCAAAGCTGTGGTAGACCGATTCAATGCACAGGCTTATGTGGCTGTACAGGAGGCACAAGTGTTCGGCATTATCCCTCCGGTAATACCTGGCATGGGGAATACTGGGGGCTTGCAATTCGAACTTGAAGACCGCAAGTCGCTGGGTGCCGAAGAGTTTCAGAAGGCAGTGAACACCTTGTTGGCTACTTATAGAACGGAACCTTCCATTGCAATGCTCAACAGTATGTATCAAGCTGATGTGCCTCAGTATTATTTGAACATCAATCGCGACAAGGTGCAGCTCATGGATTTGGACTTGAATCAGGTATTCACTACCTTAGCTTATTATTTAGGACAAGCCTATGTAAATGATTTTGTGGAATTTGGTCGTATCTATCAGGTGAAACTGGGTGCCGGAGAAATGGCGCAGAAGAATATAGATGATGTGCTGAAACTGAGTGTGGAAAACTCGCAAGGAGAGATGGTGCCATTCAATAGCTTTACACAAGTGGAGCAGATTTTGGGCATGGACCAGATAAACCGCTATAACATGTATCAGTCGGCTTCCATCACGGCAAATACCTCTCCAGGAAGCAGCTCCGGACAAACCATTGAGGCAGTGGGCAGCCTGGTGAAGAATCAGTTGGGCAATGAGTTCGGATATGAATGGACTTCGGTTGCCTATCAGGAAACACAAGCCGGCAACTCCACAGCTGTGGTATTAGTCATGGCTTTGTTGGTTGCTTATTTGGTGCTGGCAGCCCAATATGAAAGTTGGACCAGTCCTGTGGCTGCTGTGATGGGACTCCCCATTGCCATCCTGGGAGCCATGCTGGGATGCTGGATTATGGGAGAGCCGGTGAGCATCTATACTCAAATTGGTATTATTCTGCTCATTGCCTTGTCGGCAAAGAATGGTATCCTGATTGTAGAGTTTGCACGAGATTATCGCAAGGCGGGAAATTCCATCCGCGAATCGGCTTACGAAGCAGGAAGTGTCCGTTTGCGACCTATCCTGATGACTTCCTTTACCTTTGTCTTGGGGGTGATGCCTTTGCTCTTTGCCACTGGAGCCGGTGCCGGAAGTCGCATAGCATTAGGAGCAGCTGTGGTCTTTGGTATGCTGGTAAATACCATTGTAGCTACTGTGTATATCCCGAATTGGTATGAGGTGATGCAGTCATTGGAAGAGCGGAGAAAGAAATGACCCCAACATTTTTAGGCATGGATAATTCCATGCCTAAATTCATACCATAAACCAATGAAAAATTGTACCTTTGCAACAAATTTCAGAAGGATATGGAAAGTTTATATAACGAATTGACCTCTTTGTTGCAACAATGGGGCGTGCAAACCGGAAGTATGGGAACATTGGCAAGAGGAATCATGATAGTGGGAATCTTGCTGATAGCTTGGTTGGTGGATTTCTTCTGCCGAAGAGTCATTGTAACTTCTATCCGCAAGGTTACAGCCAAAACTCATAACAAGTGGGATGACTATCTGTTCAACGACAAAGTGCTGAACAATCTTTGTCATTTGGTTCCTCCCATTGTTGTCTATGCACTTCTTCCGTTTGCTTTTCAGGAGCAACCCAACTTCTTGTCCTTTGCCATGAAACTTTGTTGGGTGTATATCACCATCGTATCTGTCAAGCTTATCTGTTCTTTCCTGACATCACTTTATACCATTTCCAGCGAACACGAAAAGCTGAGAGAACGCTCCATGAAGGGTTTCTATCAAATGTTGAAGCTGGTGGTAATCTGCATAGGAGTTATCATAATAGTCAGCACGCTGATTGATAAGGACCCTTTGAATATTTTAGCAGGTTTGGGTGCTTCGGCAGCTATTCTTACTCTGGTGTTCAAGGATACCATCATGGGGCTGGTGGCTGGTGTACAGCTCACAGCCAATGATATGCTTCGTCCCGGTGATTGGATTACAATGCCTAAGTTTGGAGCCGATGGATCTGTGCTCGAAGTGACCTTGACTACTGTCAAGATTCAGAATTGGGACAAGACCATTACTACAGTTCCTCCTTATGCATTGGTGAACGATTCCTTCCAGAACTGGCGGGGCATGTGGGAGAGTGGCGGACGACGCATCAAGCGCTCACTTAATATTGATATGCACACAGTCCGTTTCTGTACAGAGAAAGAAATGGAGGCTTATCATCAGGAAGAATGGATGCAAGGTTTTGAAACAACAGGAAAGCAGGAGGTGAACTTGTATGTATTCCGTCATTATGTGGAATATTATCTGCGCCATCACCCCAAGGTTCATCAGGAACTTACCATGATGGTCCGTCAATTGCAGCCTACTCCTGAGGGGTTGCCCATTGAATTGTATTTCTTTTCCAATGGAACCACTTGGATACCTTACGAACGTTTACAGGCCGAAGTGTTCGACCACTTGTTGGCTGTACTTCCCAACTTTGGCTTGAAGGTATTCCAGAGTCCTACTGGCCTTGACCTCCAGATGTTGAAGAACTGTTGATTTACGAATGCAATTCCAAAATAAATCGGGTTCCTTTCTTGTATTCCTCATCCAAGCGGAGAACACCATTTAATTTATAGGCGATGAGGTTGCAAGTAGGTAATCCCAATCCATCTCCTTCTGTCAAGTCAAGCACTTCTGTAAAAGGCTTGAATAGGTTTGCACGCTTTTCTTCAGGTATGCCTGTGCCTGTGTCTGTCAGGATAAACTGACCGGTATGTGCACTGCGCTTTTTGAATTCCAAAGTGATTTTTCCACTTTCTGTATGCAGGGCAGCATTTTCAAGTAAATACAGCAATACTTTTTCCAAAGCCTCGGCATTGGTGCGGATATTTACTCTTGGCACATTTAGTGTAGCATTTACTTCGGGACGGAAACTTTCCTTGGCTTTGTTCATGATGTTCTCGCACAAAGTGTTGATGTTCAAATCTTTCACTTCGTATCGTTCTTCGCGAGAGGTTTCCAATTCCATGTATTGCTGGATGTGCTGCAAAAATTCCTTGAGGGCTTCTATATGCTTCTTTTGAACACTTGAATTTGATTGCTCGATGGCTTCCAGTGAAGGACTTATTTGTTCGCCTATGCTGTTGATGAACTTACTCTTCAGTTCGTTGTTGCTATTGGCAATGCTCAGGCTGTTTTTCAGTTTCTTGATTTGTCGGATGTGTTTGACCATTACTCCGAAGAAGAACAACAATCCGCAGGCAAGGGCTGCTGCCAGTATACATAATACAATGATTACATATTGTTGGGTGCTGATTTTGCTTTCTTTTTGTCGAAGTATTTTTTGTGAAGCAGCATAATCATCTTGCAAAGCCTGCAATTCTTGTGCAGCCTTCACAGCTTTGATGGAATCCTGCCAATGGGTATACAATTTGTTGAGTGCATTAGTCAGCACTGCATTGTTGCTTTGCTTGGCTTGCTTGAGCATGTCCTGATAGCATTGGTCGATGCCCTTTTCATCTTTTCCTGTAGAGCGCTTCTGCACCAGTTGCTTGTAGCATTCCAAACTCTTTTCCGTCATGCCAAACTTCTGGTAATATCCGGCTTCACTCATGAGGTAGTCTTCCTGAAGTGCATCTGTTTTTGCTTGGTCGGCATACAGCTTCAGTTGGTTGAGCTGCTTCTGGCATTGTTCCTTGTTGTTGAGTCTCAGATACATGCGCAAACGTTCCTTGGTTACCAGATAATGGAGGTGTGGGGCCGCTTGCTTGCTCTTTTGCTCGTCGGCATAGATCAGAGCATCCATTTGTCGACAAGTGGCAAAAGCCTCTTTCCATTCTCGATTCTCTGTTTGTTGGATACTGGTTTTAATACCTTCTTCTACTGTTTTCTGTAGGTTGGAAGATTGTGCTTGTCCAGCTATTGTAAGGCAAGCAAATGACAATATAAATAGTATTTTCTTCATTTTCCGTAATTGTTTTTGTGCAAAAATAGCGCTTTTTTTGAATAATCAGCAAGAAAATGAATTATCTTTGTTCAATCTAATAAATTCTATATGGAAACAGGATTAAGTTTTACCTCAAATTTGAAGGTAGAAAAGCAACATACAGCGCTTGAAATGGGTAGTGGCGATTTGGAAGTGCTGGCAACTCCTACGATGGTGGCACTTATGGAAAATGCAGCCATGAAGGCTGTAGCCAATGATTTGTCGGAAGAAGAAACCACGGTAGGAGGGATGATGAACACCACTCACATCAAGCCTTCTGCTATAGGTGAGGAGGTAAGTGCTACAGCTGTATTGGTGGAAGTGGAAGGCAAAAAACTTATTTTCTCCGTTGAGGCTAAGGATAGCAAGGGCAATGTCATAGGACAAGGCACTCACATCCGATTCATAGTGAACCGCGAACGCTTTTTAAGCAAACTGTAAGTTCTCTATATATTCATAAAGCTTTTTATAGAAAGGATGCTTGGTCAGAGTTGAGGCATCCCCTAATATGATGAGCTTCATTCGGGCGCGGGTGATGGCCACATTCATGCGTCGCAAATCATTCAGGAAGCCTATCTGTCCATCTTCATTGGCACGCACCAGACTGATGAGGATTACATCACGTTCCTGTCCTTGGAATCCATCCACTGTGTTGATGGTAATCAGGGAGCGGAAAGGCTTGAAGAAGGCATCTTTCTTGATAAGTTGGCGCAAATATTGCACTTGTGCCTTGTAGGGAGAAATCAATCCGAAGTCTATTCGTTCTTCCAGCAGGCGCTCTTTCCCTATCTTGGTGATGTATTTCTTCAGTTCGTCGATGCTGAGGTTGGCTTCTGCCTTGTTGATTCGTCCGAAACTTTCGCCCACAAACTCTTCGTTACAATCCATTCCTTCGGTGTTTATCCATACCATGGGAGTGTCATAATCCAGAATGCTCCGATATTTCACTTCAGGAGCCGATGCCAATTGCCCCTGATAGAACCAATCGGACGAGAAGCGCATAATCTCATCGTTCATCCGATATTGTACTTTCAGCAGGCTCACCACTTCGGGCTTGTTCTGTACTATGGTCTGCATCAATGTCTTGTCCACTCCTCCGCGCATGGCTTCATAGCATTTGATGGTTGGAGGAAGCTGACAGTGGTCGCCTGCCAACACCACTCTGTCGGCCTTTCGGATGGCTATCCAACAAGCGGCTTCCAGGGCTTGGGCTGCTTCGTCTATGAACAGTGTGCCATATTTTTGTCCCATCAGAATGCGGTTGGCCGAGCTGACCAAGGTGCACGAAATAACCCTGGCTTCGCTGAACAAGGCTTCGTTGATGCGTATCTCCAGTTCCGTAGCCCGGTCTTTCAATGAATTGATTTTCTGACGGATATTCTCCCTCGATGCTCCTTTCCGACTGTTGGCATGCAGTTCGCGGATGGCTTTTCGGATGCTCCACAGTTGCGGATAGTCGGGATGGCTCTCAAATTTCCGTTCATAGGTAAAAGAGAGCATCTTGTCATTCACTCGGGTAGGGTTCCCAATGCGGAGCACAGGCACTCCTCTGTCCACCAGTTTTTCGCTGATCCAGTCTACAGCCATGTTACTTTGTGCGCAGACCAACACTTGGTTCTCTCTATGTAGTGTTTCATAGATGGCTTCTACCAAAGTGGTGGTTTTCCCTGTGCCCGGAGGTCCATGTACTATGGCTACATCTTTGGCCAGCATTACTTTGTTAACTGCCTCTTCCTGAGTGGAATTCAGCCATGGAAAGCGGGTTAGCCCAAAGCGGAAAGTCGAGGTTTTCTGGGTGCCATGGAATATGTCGCGCAGTTCGGCCAGTCGGTTCCCTTTGGCCTTGATTACTTCCCTTAAGGCTTCAAACATGAGTCTATAGGAGGTTTCATCAAAATAGAGCTGCACACCCAGTCGGTCGGCATTCTGAATGTCCATTAAGGCCGATGCACCCGGCAAAACCACCACCATTCGGTCTTCGTCCACATAATTCACTGTGGCAGTGAAGTTGAAGTAATGCAGTTTCTCCGAACCATCTTGTGTGAAGAAACACACAGGCTTGCCAAATTCGAAGACATGCTCTATATCCTTGTCTTCGCGCCGTTCCACTTCTATCACCAGTTGGTTGAGCGAGTTGTAATAGCTTCTGCCCACCGACAAAGGATACCAGCACATGCCTCTCTTCACCTTTCGGCCTATGCCCATGGCCTCAGTCTGTTGGCGGAAAGTTTCCTTCTCGAATTCATATTCCATGCGCAGCAACAACTCTTGCTGTTGCAGTTTCACTATGGGCGAGGTGGTATGTAGGCTGGTGTTGCTCATGAGTTATCCTAACCAATAATTTGATTTGGGCAAATAAGAAAGGATTTTCACCAATAGATAAGTCAGCAGGAAGATTACCACCGACATGAAAGGGATTTCTATAAGTACAGTTCCAAATTGTCCTACAAACAGTTTGGATACTTCCATCAGTACAATCATGTGAGCTAAGTACATGCCATATCCTTTCAACGACAAGTCAGTCACCCAGTGTGCAAACTTGCCTTCACCCTTCCATTGGAAAGAGTGGATAAAGCCGAAAACACCCAATACCATCAAGGCTACATTGCCCGAGCATTGTTGCCAGCTGAGTTCCAATGAAGGGATGTTTGGAGCAGTCTCAATGCGGCTGTTGAATATCAGGGCAGTCAGGGCATAGCCTATGGCCAACAAGAGCAGCGATGTCCATCGCCCAGGTGCTCCAAACTTGCGCAGATAGAATCCCAAGACAAAATAGCCTGCAAAGCCGGTAAAGTAATATAGCATAGGAGTAGGATTCCAGAAGCATTCACCCCACACTGATGGGAAAACTAAATGGATGTAGGATAACAGGGTGGTGATGCCCCACAGGCCCAAGTATCCTTGCAAGGTGCGCTTGCTCACAGATTGCAACCAGGGCGATAGGACAGGAACCAACAGATAAAGTCCTACCAACATATAGACATACCACATGTGCCCGATTTCAGTGCCGAAGTTCACAAAAGTGTGGGCTATGTTTGTGAGGCATTGCATCCATGAGTCGCCCCGACTGAATACAAAGTAAACCGCATAGGCTATGCACCAGAAGAGGAATGGACCGGCAATGCGCGAAGCCCGGCGACGGAAGAAATCACCTATCTCGCCCCGCATGGGAAGGATGAAATACCCCGATGCCACAACAAACAGAGGCACCGAAGCCCGACAAAGGCTGGTCAGGAAGCCCACCAAATAAGTGGACGGTTCGCGTACAGGGAGACCTTCGGGTGATATGTAATACATTTCACTTACATGCTGCCAAATTACTAATAAGCAAGCAAATGCACGCAAAAAGTCCATTGCGTAGTTGCGGTTCGATTGGGGCTGTATCATATTCAATCCATATTTATTTGATGACAAAGGTAACTAAAAAAAATAACTTCTCTTAAATTTTAGTATCTTTGCATTATAATATAAGAAATAGCAATGAAAGAAATATTCGATTTAATCAATAGCATGGCCCCTTATTTATTGTTGGGCTTTTTGTTGGCCGGACTCATGCATGCCTTTGTTCCTGCCACTCTCTATCGTCGTTATTTGGGTGGAAGCTCGTTCCGGTCGGTGCTTAATGCTGCCTTGTTGGGCATTCCTTTGCCTCTTTGTTCCTGTGGAGTGATTCCCACAGCCATGTCGCTTCGTAAGGAAGGTGCATCGAAGGGAGCTACAGTTTCCTTCCTCATTTCCACTCCCCAAACGGGAGTCGATTCCATGATTGCCACCTATTCCCTCATGGGCTTGCCCTTTGCATTGCTCCGCCCGTTGGTTGCCTTGATAACTTCGCTCATGGGAGGATGCCTGGTCAATCGTTTCGATGATCGCGAGGAAGCATCCACTGCAGAGGCTTCATCAGTTATTGCCGAATCACAAGCGCCCCAGCCTTTTGTGCAGCGTTTGAAGTCGGCCCTTCACTATGCTTTTGTTGAGATGATGCAGGACATTGGCCGTTGGTTGGTAGTAGGACTTGTTGTGGCAGGCTTGATTACTGTCTTTGTTCCCGATTCATTCTTTGCTGTCTTTGCCGACAAGCCCTTGCTCAGCATGCTGTTGGTATTGGCCTTTGCTGTCCCCATGTATTTGTGTGCCACAGGCTCCATCCCCATTGCAGTAGCCTTGATGCTGAAAGGGCTTTCGCCGGGAACTGCCTTGGTTTTGCTTATGGCTGGTCCGGCTGTTAATGTGGCTTCTATGCTGGTTATCAGTAAAGTGATGGGGCGCAAGACTCTGCTGCTTTATTTGCTTTCCATTGTGAGTGGTGCCATTTTGTTTGGTTTGGGCATCGATTATTTGTTGCCCCGCGAATGGTTCATTACTCCCTTGGCCGAGTTTCACCAATGTCACGAACATGGCATTTCATGGTTCAATTTAGGCTGTTTCGTTCTGCTTGCACTCTTGTTGCTCAATGCACTCATCCAGCGCTATCGCAAGCCTCAGACATGTACTTGCCACGGTTCTGATTGTGCTTGCCAAACCGTGCAAGATGCCCCATGGACCTTCACTGTCAAAGGCATGAGTTGCAACCATTGCAAGAACAATGTAGAGAAAGCCATCCTACAGGTAGAAGGAGTGGAGCGTGTAGAAATCAATCTGGCCACCGGACAGACACAAGTCTATGGCAAACCCGATAAAGAGCTTGTCAAGAAGGCGATAGAAAGTATCGGGTTTGAGTGCTGAAACTTTTTATTTCTTGTTCTGCTTTTCCGCCAATACTTGTTCGCGGCTCTTGCTCTGTGTCACAATGTAGACCCCGATAAATACCAGCGCCACAGCTATACCCTTTACAATGCCAAAGGTGCCCATGCCCAGTGCCATTGACACAGCAGTGCCGGCTATGGGCTGCATGTAGTTGTACATACTCACCACAGTAGGGCGCAGGTTCTTCTGCCCAATCATCATCAGGATGTAGGCCAGGAAGGTTCCACCAAAGACTACATAAGCCACACATAGCCAGATTTTTGTATCCACTTCGGCATAAGGAATGGAAGTTACATCACTCAAGGCGAAGGGCAGGAAGCAGATGGCTGCATAGGTAAACATCCACTTCATCAGTGTAAAGATGTTGTAGCGCGAAATGAGTCCCTTGAATATAATAAGGTAGAAACAGAAGCAGAATTGTGACACCAGACAGAGCAAGTCGCCCACAATGTTTCCTTCCTTGCTGTTTGCGGCTACACTGCTGCTCAATATCAGTGTCAGCGCACCGATAGAACCCAGTATCACCCCTGTAAATTTCTTGCCTGTAATGGGTTCCTTCAATATGATGGCCGCTACAATCATAGTGATGATAGGCGCTGTAGTGGCCACAATGGGTGCATTGATAGGCGAGGTGAGGGATATGCCAAAGGTAAAGCAACCCTGGTTGCACACAATCCCCAACATGCTGGCAAAGAACAACAGCTTCAAGTCGCGGGCATTGACATGCTCTCTGGGAGCCAGAAACGAAGCCAACCAAAAACACACTGCACCTCCCAACATGCGGAAGTAAGCCATTGATATACCGGAAATGGCATCTTCCATGGCAATCTTGCCGATGGGCGACATCAATCCCCAGGCTGTAGCGGCACCCAACAGGGCCAAATGAGCATATATTTTCCTATTCATGGTCTTTTTGATAAATTTACGCTGCAAAATTACATGTTTCTTTTTTATTTTTCTATCTTTGCTCAAAGAAACATTCTGATAGTATGAAGAAGCAGGCAGATTATATCAAGCGAATCGAGATAAAAGGGTTGTGGGGCCGCAAGAACATTTCGTGGGAACTCAACCCGGATGTGAATATCCTGAGTGGGGTGAACGGCATCGGAAAGAGCACCATCCTGAACCGTTCGGTGCATTCTCTGGATGGATTGCGGGGAGGTTCCTTGCATAGCGAGGCCACAGATGGCGTGAAACTGGTGTTCGAGCCCGAAGATGCCACTTATATTCATTATGATGTAATCCGTAGCTTCGACCGTCCGCTCATTCATTCCGACTTGCTTGAGAAGATGGCCGACAAGAATGTGAAGACCGAACTCGATTGGCAGCTCTATCAGCTTCAGCGCCGTTATTTGGATTATCAGGTAAATATAGGCAATCGCATCATCGAATGCCTTACCTCGGGCGACCCTGAAGGCCAGCAGAAGGCAGCTGCCCTTTCATATCCCAAGACTCAGTTTCAGAATCTGGTGGACGAGCTCTTTGGCGAAACCGGCAAGACCATTGTGCGCAAGAGCAACGAAATCCGCTTTGAACAAGATGGCGACTTGCTTTATCCCTACCAACTCTCAGCCGGCGAAAAGCAGATGCTGGTCATTCTGCTCACTGTGCTGGTGCAGGACAATCGCACCGGAGTGATGTTCATGGACGAGCCTGAAGTCTCCCTCCATGTAGAGTGGCAACAACGGCTCATCAGTCTGATTCGCCAGCTCAATCCTCACGTACAGATTATCCTTACCACCCATTCGCCTGCCATGATTATGGATGGCTGGATGGATGCAGTGACCGAAGTCAGTGACATTACCGAATAACAAAGGCCGTTCATCATGGGAAAACGATTGTCGGATAGTCTCTCCTCCTTGTATTTGGGCGCAGCCAACAAGCTGAAGTCCAAGAAGGCGCGACGCAAGATTGTGGCCTATGTAGAAAGCTATGACGATGTAGCCTTTTGGCGCTCCATGTTCGACGATTTTGAGGACGACACTTGCTATTTCGAAGTGATGCTCCCATCCAAGAAAACCCTTTGCAAGGGAAAGAAGTCGGTGCTTATGAACAACCTTGGCTCCCGTCTGGGACAAGACATGGTGGCCTGTGTAGACAGTGATTATGACTATCTGTTGCAAGGCACCACCTCCACTTCGCGCCAGATTAATGAAAGCCGATATGTGTTCCAGACCTATGCCTATGCCATTGAGAACTTCCAGTGCTATGCTGGCTCGTTGCATGAAGCCTGTGTACTTGCCACGATGAACGACCATAAGCTGGTCGATCTGGAAGGCTTCATGACCTACTATTCCCAGATAGCCTATCCGCTCTTTCTCTGGTCCATCTGGTTCTATCGCAAAGGCAGACTCAGTGAGTTTTCCATGACCGAGTTCTGCTCGTATGTCCGCCTGGACCATGTCAAGGTCAGTGCCCCAGAGGAAGCCCTCTTGCAGATGGATCGCCGGGTAAGGAACAAGCTTAACTATCTGGCCAAGCGCTATCCCGAAGCCCTGGAAGAGATAGAGCGCATGAAGTCCGAGTTCGAATATTTGGGAGTCACCCCCGAAAACACCTATATGTTCATTCAGGGCCATCACATCATGGAGAGTGTCACCATGAAGCTGCTCACCCCCGTTTGCAGTGCCCTTCGTCGGGAGCGCGAAGAAGAAATCAAGCGCCTGGCCAACCACCATTTGCAGTATAAGAACGAGTTGGCCGGCTATGAACATCGGGTGTTGGGCATCGATGTCGTGTTGAGCAAGCACACCGGCTACAAGGACTCGCCCCTCTATCAAAAGGTAGAGAATGATATCCGTGAGTTCTTGAAGCGTATCAAGTAATGAGAATCTAAACATTGATTATTATCATTTCAATTTTTAATAGTCTTTGGGGCTTGATATATGTGTTGTCATTCTCTTTATTGATTTTGACCGTTGTGAAGAATCTGTCATATAATTTATATACAGAATCTTCGTCACTTTTTCCCTCAGAATGATACATTTGTTAATTGGTATGTTATTTTCCTTTTTTTATCAAAAAAAAACGTAACTTTGCACCCCATAAAAAGAAAAGAGATTTAAAAACATATATCAATGAACGTAAAACAAATTTTACCGGTGGCAGTGATTGCCATGACAACACTGGCCGGATGTGCAAACAAGGAGGCTAAAATGACTTCCGGAATCAAACTTGAAAACTTAGATACCACCGCTGTACGTGGTGCTGACTTCTATCAGTATGCATGTGGTGGTTGGATGGCTGCCCATCCGCTGACCGACGAATACTCTCGTTTCGGTTCGTTCGACTATCTGGCAGAAACCAATCGTGAACAACTCAATGGCCTTATCGGCGAAATTGCAGCCGGCGAACATGCACAAGGCACAGTGGCTCAGAAGATTGCCGACCTCTACAACCTGGCTATGGACACCGTGAAGCTCAATGCCGAAGGTATGGCTCCTATCAAAGCCGATTTTGAAAAGTTGGCCGGTATCAAGGATGCTGCCGGTGTGCTCGAAGCCATGATTGACTTGCAGGGTAGCGCCTACTTCCAGTTCTATGTGGGTGCCGACATTATGGATAGCAAGAACAACATCTTCCAACTCTATCAAGGTGGTATCGGCCTCGGCGAAAAGGAATACTATCTGGAAGACGATGAAGCAACCAAGAACATCCGTGAAGAATACAAGAAGCACATTGTAAAGATGTTCCAACTTGCCGGTATGGACGAAGCACAGGCTACCAAGAACATGGAGGCCGTGATGGAAATCGAAACCCGCTTGGCCAAGGTATCTTTCAATGCCGTAGAACAACGTAATCCAGCTGCCAACTACCACATGATGACCCTCGATGAATTGAAGAAGGAAATCCCTGCATTTGATTGGGATGCTTACCTTACTAAACTTGGTCTTCAGGGAGTTACTTCACTCAACGTATCGCAAGTGGAACCGGTGAAGGAAGCCGTTGCTATCATCAACACCGTGCCGATGGACAAGCAAGTGGCTTACTTGCAATGGAAGCTTATTGATAGCGCAGCCAGTTATCTGAGCGCCGACTTCGACGAACAGAACTTTGCCTTCTATGGCAAGGTAATGTCGGGCAAGAAGGAACAACAACCGCGTTGGAAGCGTGCCGTAGGCACCGTGAACGGTGTGTTGGGCGAAGCCGTTGGTCAGATGTACGTAGAAAAGTACTTCCCCGCAGCTGCCAAGGAACGCATGACACAACTCGTGAAGAACCTCCAAGTGGCTCTTGGCGAACGCATCCAGAACCTTGAATGGATGGGTGACAGCACCAAGGCTAAGGCTATGGAAAAGCTCAACAGCTTCTACGTAAAGGTGGGTTACCCCGACAAGTGGAAAGACTATACCAATCTGAATATCGAAAAGGATTCTTATTGGGCAAACATCAAGCGTGCAAGCGACTTCACCATGAAGGAAATGCTTGACAAGGCTGGTAAGCCGGTAGACATTGACGAATGGCACATGACTCCACAAACCGTGAACGCTTACTATAATCCAACTACCAACGAAATCTGTTTCCCTGCAGGTATCCTCCAATATCCGTTCTTCGATATGAATGCCGACGATGCCTTCAACTACGGTGCCATCGGTGTGGTAATCGGTCATGAAATGACTCACGGATTCGACGATCAGGGCCGTCAGTTCGACAAGGAAGGTAACCTCAAGGATTGGTGGACTGCAGAAGATGCTGAACGCTTCAACACCCGTGCTCAGGTGATGGTGGACTTCTTCAACAACATCGAAGTGCTCCCCGGCTTGATGGCTAACGGACAATTGACACTGGGCGAAAACATAGCCGACCACGGTGGTTTGCAAGTGGCTTACCAAGCCTTCAAGAACGCCACCAAGGATGCTCCTTTGGCAGAAGTGGACGGATTTACTCCCGAACAACGTTTCTTCTTGGCTTACTCGGGCGTATGGGCTGGAAACATCCGCGACGAACAAGCTCGTGTATACACTAAGAGCGACCCACACTCACTCGGTCGTTGGCGTGTAAACGGTGCCCTTCCGCACATCAACGCTTGGTATGATGCCTTCGGAATCACAGAAAACGATCCGTTGTATATTGCACCTGAAAAGCGTGTTTCTATCTGGTAATTCTTGATGAGATGATATAGAAAAAGTGGATGTGTATTTAAACATATCCACTTTTTTTTATTATGTCATCCTGAGCGTAGTGAAGGATCTGTTTACAACGCTTGTCCGTTGAACGTACAATTTTCGTAAGTAATTCCTTCGGCACCCACGATGGAGTTGAGGTCGGCTTCCTTGATGCCATCGAACTGACAATTCTTCAGGACGATGTCCGATGCACAGATGCTGTCTTCTAGTCCGTCAATCCAAATGCCATATCGGCTCTTCTGGCAAGTGATGTTCTCCAAACGGATGTCTTCGAACTTGGGGTAGTAGGGGCCTTCCTTCACGCGGTTGTATTTTAATTCCAACTTCAAGACCGATTCCTTGCATTCGCTGATGTCGATGTTGCGGATGTAGAATCCTTTCACAATGCCACCACGCTGGGCATTCGACTTGATGCGGAAGGGGCGGTCCATCTCCGGACTTCCTACGATGCAATCTTCCATCCATACATTGTAGCAACTGCCTGAAATTTCGCTTCCGATGGCTACAGCTGCGTGTCCGTCCTTCATGGTGCAATTGCGCACGATGATGTTCTTGCTGGGGATGTTCCAATGGCGTCCGTCGTTGTTCTTGCCCGATTTGATGGCGATGCAATCGTCGCCCGTGTTGAAGATACAATTTTCAATCAGCACATTTTCGCATGATTCGGGGTCGCATCCGTCGTTGTTGGGCCCATGGCTGTCGAAGGTGTTTCCGCGCACCACAATGTTTTTCGAGAGCAAGGGGTGAAGAATCCAGAAAGGCGCGTTGTTGAAAGTGATGCCTTCAATCAGCACGCGGTCACACTGATATACCTGGATGAATTGTGGGCGGAGCTCATCTTCGATGGTGAAGATTCGTTCGGCCAACGGCACTTGGTTGGCTTCGCAATATTGCAATTTTTCTTTTCCCATAAAGAGGCCCTTCTCCTTGTTTTCGGCAGATGTGCGGGCTCTCAGCTTCCACCAGTTCTCCCATGAGGCTTGTCCGTCGAGCACTCCTTCGCCCGTTACGGCAATGTTGGTCTGCTGGTAAGCATAAATCAGTGGCGAGCATCCCATGCAGTCCTGACCTTCCCAACGCGTAGGCACTTGGGCTTCGTAATCCTTGGGGTTGGTGGAGAACTTGAGGGTGGCTCCCTTTTCAAGGTGCAGGTTTACATTGGATAGCAGATGGATGGCCTTGGTGTAATACGTTCCTGCGGGGATGATGACCTTTCCACCTCCTTGTTGGTGACATTCGCCAATGGCTTGGGTCAATGCTTCGGAGATGTCTGTATCTGCCGTTGCGCCATAGTTGGTTACGGGAAATTCGGCATCGGGGAATGAAGTGAGCAGGATAGCTGCTTCGGTCTCTTGCATCTTCACCCATGGATCATCTGTTTTCGATGTAGTGCCACATGCGGTCAATAAGATGGTCAGGCATATGCCCGACATTACTTTCAATAAGTTACGTTTCATATGATAGTTAATTTAAATATTGTCCATTTTTGATGTTCTCAGATTTTTCGAACGAAATCCTCAACTACTCGTCTTCGCTTCACTCAGCATGATTTCTTGTCGCTAATATAGAACTAATTTTTTAATAATTTTGATTTTTCGTGCGATTTTCGTAATTTTGTGCCCAATGAAGAGAAGAAGGTACATAGCATGGATGTTAATGTTGGTCAGCATGGTGATGTTGACGGCAGCTGTGTTACCCCACCATCATCATCAGCACATTCTTTGTCTGCATAACGATGTGACCGCTTGTGAATGCGATTGTGGCGAAAGTAAGGAAAACCATGCCACTGAGTCTCATCATGCTTGCGAAGACCATTGTGTGACCAATTTCCAAAGTGTGACTCCCGATGAGGCACAAGGAAACATTTCCCCCGATTACTCCACTTGCCAATTGCTCTATACGTTGGCAGATCTATTGTCTATCCCTCTGCCTCTGGAAGAAACAGAGGGTATACTCCATTCTTATTATTTAGAGAAACTTCACGCTACGTGCCATCCGCACGTAATGGGACTTCGTGCGCCTCCGGTGGCATAATGTGTACTCCATCTTTAATGTCGTTCTTTTCCATTCGTGTATTTAAGCGAAGTGAAAGGACAATATTCTATAAGTAATAAATAAAAAAACAGATAACATCATGAAGAAAATTTTCTTTATGGGAGTCATGGGAATGTTCCTTTTAGGCTCCTGCTCCAGTCAGTCGGGTCATAATCATGAAGGCCACGACCACGAAGGTCACAATCATTCGACCGAAGAACATAGTCACAACCATGAAGGCCATAATCACGAGGGGCATAATCATGAAGGTCATGACCATGCTGCACATAGCCACGAAGGCCATGATCACGCAACAGAAGGTCATAACCATGCTGCCGAAGACCATAAAGTGCATAATCATGACCATGCTGCTGAAAGTGAAGCTCATGAACATGGCAACAACCCTGATGAAATCATCCTGGCTCCTGAGAAAGCTAAAGCAGCCGGTGTAATGTCTGAAGTAATCGAACCCAAAGGATTCCGTCAAGTGATTGCCACCAGCGGACAAATCCAAGCTGCCCAAGGTGCTGAAAGTGTAGTGGTGGCCAATGTATCGGGCGTGGTTTCTTTCCAACGTGCCATGACCGATGGTGCAAGCGTTGGTAAGGGTGCCACAATCTTGAGCATCTGCGCCGATAAGTTGCAGGATGGCGACCCTGCCGAACGTGCCCGTATTGCTTATGAAACCGCTAAGGCCGAATACGATCGCGCCCAACGTTTGATAGGCAATCAGATTATTTCACAAAAGGAATTCAACGCCATCAAGGAAACCTATGAAAACGCTCGTTTGAGCTATGAAGCCTTGTCGAAGAACAAGACAGGCAAGGGGGTTGCCGTTACAGCTCCCATTGGTGGATACATCAAGAATCTGTTGGTTAAGGAAGGCGATTTTGTATCTGTAGGGCAACCGTTGCTCACCGTCACTCAAAACAACCGTCTATATCTTCGTGCCGATGTATCAGAAAGATATTATCGCTATTTGAGCACTATCTCATCGGCTAACTTCAAGACTCCGTATGATAACCAAGTGTATGAACTCAGTGCCTTGAATGGTAAGTTGCTTTCTTATGGTAAGGCATCGGGCGACGGTTCTTATTATGTACCGGTTACCTTCAGCTTTGATAATAAGGGTGATGTAGTTCCGGGTTCGTTTGTAGAAGTGTTCTTAATGTCAAAGGAATTGCCAAACACACTTGCTATCCCCGTTGAAGCGTTGACCGAAGAACAAGGCTTGTACTTTATTTATTTGCAGAAATGTGCTGAAAGCTATAAGAAGCAGGAAGTGAAGATTGGTGCTTCGAACGGTAAGGAAGTACAGATTCTGGAAGGCCTCCATGCAGGCGATAGAGTAGTGGTGAAGGGGGCTTATCATGTGAAGTTGGCATCAGCCAGCAATGCACTCCCGGCTCATAGTCATGAACATTAATTCCGATCATTATGCTGAACAAAATTATACATTTTTCCCTCCACAACCGCATTACGGTGCTTTTGGCATCGGTGCTGTTGCTGATTGGCGGGCTCTATACCGCTTATCATACGGAGGTTGACGTATTCCCCGACTTAACTGCTCCTACCGTAGTGGTGATGACCGAAGCCAATGGTATGGCGGCCGAAGAAGTGGAACAATTGGTGACTTTCCCTATCGAAACAACCGTGAATGGAGCAACCCATGTGCGCCGTGTACGTTCATCGTCTACAAACGGTTTCTCGGTGGTATGGGTGGAATTCGATTGGGATACAGATATTTATCTCGCTCGTCAGATTGTTAGTGAAAAACTTTCGTTGGTAGGCGAACAATTGCCCGATAATGTAGGTAATCCTACCATGGGGCCTCAATCGTCTATCCTTGGCGAAGTTTTGATTGTGGGGTTGACCGCCGACAGCACTTCGATGCTCGACCTTCGCACCATTGCCGATTGGATCATCCGTCCGCGTCTGCTCTCTACAGGTGGTGTGGCTCAAGTGTCTGTATTGGGGGGTGACATCAAGGAATATCAAGTGTTGATTGACCCTGCCCGCATGAAGCACTATGGTGTAACTCTGGGCGAAGTGATGGCCGTAACCCGAAACATGAATCAGAATGTAAACGGGGGCATCATCTATCAACATAGCAACGAATACATTGTGCGTGGTATGCTCTCGACCACCAATGTGGCCGATATGGCGCGTGCCGTCATCAAGACCGTTAACGGAGTGCCTGTGACTCTGGAAGATGTAGCCGATGTGAAGATTGGCTCACAAGAACCTAAATTGGGCTTGGCTTCGGAAAGAGGAAAACCTGCCGTGCTCCTTACCGTGAGCAAGCAGCCGCAAACAGGCACCATCGAACTGACCGAAAAGTTGGAAGCCGCCTTGAAGGATGTGCAGAAGAACTTGCCGTCCGATGTAAAGGTGTCTACCGATATTTTCCGTCAGAGCCGTTTCATCGACAGCTCTATTGATAATGTGAAGTCTTCACTTTACGAAGGTGGTATCTTTGTTATTATTGTATTGTTCCTTTTCTTGGCCAATGTACGCACCACACTCATTTCATTGGTAACTATTCCTTTGGCTTTGGTGGTTTCTATCCTGACTTTGCATTACATGGGATTGAGTATCAACACCATGAGTTTGGGTGGTATGGCTATTGCCATCGGTTCTTTGGTGGATGATGCCATTGTTGACGTGGAAAACGTTTGGAAACGCTTGCGCGAGAACAGGATGCTTCCCGAAGGCGAACGTCGTCCTGTTTTGGATGTGGTGTTCGATGCTTCGAAGGAAGTGCGTATGCCTATCCTTAACTCAACGTTGATTATTGTAGCCAGCTTTGTTCCCTTGTTCTTCTTGAGTGGCATGGAAGGCCGTATGTTGGTGCCACTGGGCATTGCCTTTATTGTGGCCTTGTTTGCTTCTACTATTGTAGCCTTGACATTGACTCCGGTGCTTTGTAGCTATTTGTTGGGTAAGGAAAAGGGCGACAAGCTTCCCAAGGAAGCCTTTGTAGCCGTATGGTTGAAGAAACACTATGAAGTGGCCTTAAACTGGGCGTTAAATCATAATAAGTGGGTGCTGGGGAGCATTGTAGCCTTGTTTGTTATTGCTTTGGGATGTTTCTTCACCTTGGGACGCTCGTTCCTCCCTTCGTTCAATGAAGGCTCACTCACCATCAACATCACCTCTATGCCGGGTGTGTCACTCGAAGAATCCGATAACTTGGGACGCCGTGCCGAAAAGTTGTTGCTTTCCATTCCTGAAATTCAGACGGTTGCCCGTAAAACCGGCCGTGCCGAACTCGATGAACACTCTCGTGGGGTGAACGGAAGTGAAATAGAGGCCCCATTCGAATTGAAAGACCGTTCTCGTGAAGAAATGATGCACGAAGTGCGTGATAAGTTGAATACGCTTTCGGGTGCGAATATCGAAATTGGTCAGCCCATCAGTCACCGTATCGATGCCATGCTTTCGGGAACAAAAGCCAGCATCGCCATCAAGTTGTTTGGCGATGACTTGAACAAGATGTTCATGTATGCCAATCAAATCAAGAGCGCCATCAGCGATGTGGAAGGCGTGGCCGACTTGAATGTGGAACAACAGATTGAACGTCCACAGCTCAAGATTATACCTAAGCGTGAAATGTTGGCCAAGTATGGCATTAGCCTTCCTGCCTTCGGTGAGTTTGTGGAAGTGAACATGGCGGGAGCCACCGTATCGCAAGTATACGAACAAGGCAAGGCATTCAACCTCATTGTACGTGCCAAGAACGAAGTGCGCGATGAAATGGAAAAGATTCGCGACTTGATGATTGATACAGAAGACGGACAACGAGTGCCCATTACGTATGTAGCCGATGTGGTTTCTTCGATGGGTCCGAATAGTGTGAGCCGTGAAAATGTAAAGCGTAAGATTGTGATTTCGGCCAATACCAGCGGACGTGACCTTCGTAGTACGGTAAACGATATACAAGAACGCATTGATGCCGAAGTGAAGTTGCCCGAAGGCTATCACGTGGAAATGGGTGGTCAGTTTGAAAGTGAACAGGCAGCCAGCCGTACGTTGTTGGTTGCTTCGCTCATGAGTATTGTGGTTATCTTCTTGCTGATTTATACTGAATTCAAGAATGCGGCACAAAGTGCGGTGATTCTTCTCAACTTGCCATTGGCCTTGATAGGTGGTGTGTTTGCTTTGATGCTCACCAGTGGTGAGGTAAGTATTCCTGCCATTATCGGTTTCATCTCGTTGTTTGGTATAGCCACTCGTAACGGTATGTTGCTCATTGGCCGATACAACAACCTGCGTGCCGAAGGAGGTACATTGCGCGAAAGCATCATTCATGGTTCGCTCGACCGCTTGAATCCGATTTTGATGACGGCTTTGACCTCGGCTTTGGCCTTGATTCCATTGGCATTCCGTGGCGATTTGCCGGGTAACGAAATTCAGAGTCCGATGGCGAAAGTTATTTTGGGTGGTTTGTTGACATCGACCTTTCTCAATGCTTTCATCATCCCTATTGTATATGAACTGATGAATCGTAACAAGAAATAAAAATGAAGAAATTAATCATCACCATAGCACTCTGCCTTCCGATAGGGATGCAGGCGCAAAACATCGAACAGGTGCTCCAAAGCATTGAGCAAAACAACAAGGAGTTGCAATCGCAGGCGCAACTATCCAAGGCTCAAAAAATGGAGAACCGTACGGAAAACAACTTGCCTGATCCTACTGTATCTTATAGTTCTTTCTATAAGAATGGTATGGGACCCGGTCATGGAACGGAAACGGTTGTATCGCAAGGATTTGATTTCCCTACACAATACATCACCCGTAACCGTCAGGCTACATTGGAAAATGAAGCGATTGACATTCAGCAACAAGCGGTTCGTCGTGACATCCTTTTGCAAGCCAAATTGCTTTGCCTCGATTTGATTCAGTTGAATCAAGAAAATGAGTTGATACAAATCCGCATGAAGAATGCCAATGATTTGCAGGCCATGTACGAAAAGCGTTTGCAAACGGGCGATGCTAATGCCTTGGAAGTGAATAAAGTAAAGATGGAGCGCATGAATGTGCAGACAGAAGTAGCACAAAACAATGCGGCTCATCGTACTGCTCTTCAAACATTGCTTGCTATGAACGGTAATCTTCCTTTGGAATTCTCGGCAACTGCTTATCCACAAGTAAAGGAAATCAATGATTACAATACCTTGCGCGATGAAGTGATTGCTTCCGATCTTGATTTGCAAGCCATGGGATATGCCGCTCGTGCTGCTGAAAAGCAGGTGTCTGTAGACAAGCAAAACTGGTTGCCTAAACTACAGGCTGGTTTCCGTCGTAATACCGATAGCGAAATGTCAATGAATGGGTTTGTTATTGGTGGTTCTATTCCTTTGTTCTCTAACCGTAAAAAAGTACAGATAGCCAAGGCACAAGCTCTTAGTGCACAATTGCTGAAGGAAGATGCCCAATTGGAAAAGGAAAATGAATTGATGGCACTTTATAATGAAATGAAGCAATTGAAGCAAGCTCTTGATACTTATGATGTTCCTTTGATGCATCGTTCACTTGCCTTGTTGAAACAAGCGTTGGAAGAAGGTCAGCTTTCTCTGATTGAATATTTCGTAGAAGCCGAAGGAATCTACAAGAATCTGCAAGCTCGTATGCAGCTGGAGAATCAATATCAGAAGGTTATGGCGAATATCTATAAGAACGAGTTGTAATGAGATAACTATTAAATTAATAGAGAGGGCACTTCAATGTGAAGCGCCCTTTTTTTATGACATTTTGATATCTTCCAATTTAACCAACTTGTTGACAATGGCATAGATGGTAAGTCCTGCCGGTGTATGAATCTGTAGTTTGTTGCTGATGTTACGCCGGTGTGTAGTTACGGTGTGGACGGATAAGAATAGGGCGTCGGCTATTTCCTTGTTAGTCATCCCTTTGGCTACACAACCAATGATTTCCTTCTCGCGTTGGCTTAAAGTGTCCAACTTGTCTGTCTCCGTATTGTTCTCGTGATCTTCATTCGGAACATTGTGTTTATATTTACTTTTCAGTTCCTCTTCGAGCTTTTCTACTGCAGGCACAAACAAGTGGTCTTCTACCATACAATGGGAGGTAAGGTCTTGTTCACAATTGATTATATCGAACAACACCGAGTTTAATTGGTCGTTTGCTTTTTGAGGATAATAACGCACAATGATATCCTTCAATTCCTCCAATTTGGGTACAATTTCGTTATGCTTGTTGGCGAACATTTGAATAGAATAATCATTCTGATAATGATTTTGTAATAAGTTTTCTACATAACTGAATACGGTTTCGTTTTCATATTCCATGTGACGGCGTACTTCTATGACATATTCATCGTAGAATTTCAGAATAAGGAGAGCTACCTCATCTGTACCCGAACAATCAATAGCTTCAATCAGTCGTCGACGTATAGTGGGTAAGTTGTAATCCAGGAAATAATTATGGGCCCGTTTCAAATATTGGATAAGCGAGGACAAAGATATGTTTTTATAGTCACATTCTTTGTTTGAAATAAAATTAGCTACGGTCAGGAATGTAGCAGTATCTACTCCATGCGATTCGCATATTTCCTTGACGGTCTTGTTGCCAAATCCCAAGGAAATGCCAAAACGGCTCATGACCATTAATAATAAACTATTGTCCCGTATCAAGCTTCTGAGCTTGTCGGAAGAGGTATATTGGGCGTTTCTATTCATTGTATGAATTATAATTACGCGACAAATTTAATTATTTCTTAAAACATGACCAATACTTAAAAATGATGATTTTTTTATATTAAGAAGTATTCATAACCTGAAAGGTTTTGTAGTTTTTATTATAATCTTTACCTTTGTGATGCTCTGAAGAAAGAGTGTAGCTTAGACGAATTATGAAAAAACAAGTAACGATAGAATTATCAGGATTTGAAGTTCCCGATGGGGTGGCTGAGTATCATGCAATTCTGCGTATCATCAATCCTCGGTTGACATATATAGAACAGGTGAATTATCTGTTGGATGCCTATACACAGTTGTTGGAAGAAGAACTGGAAGGTGCGATATCTGTATTCAAACGCTTTTTCCTTAGCGATGCAGCTAATCAAACAACCTATTTGTTGTCTGCATTGGAGAAACGTGCAGAGGGCGCTTTTTCAATAGTGGAGCAACCACCTCTGGATGGTACAAAGATAGCTATGTGGGTTTATCTGCAGAAAGGAGTACAAGCCCAAACGTTATCAAATGGTTTGGTAGAGGTAAAGCATGGAGAATATCGACATTTATGGACGGCTTATAATTTTAACCAAGCATCAAATTCGGAAGAACAAACCCGCATATTACTGAACGATTATATCGCGCAACTCGAAGAACAAGGATGTAGGTTGGCCGATAATTGCATCCGCACTTGGTTTTTTGTACAGAATGTGGATGTAAATTATATGGGAGTGGTGAAGGCGCGTAATGAAGTGTTTGCTACTCAAAACTTGACGAAAAATACGCATTTTATTGCCAGCACGGGTATAGCTGGACGTCATGCAAACCCGAAAGTGTTTGTACAAATGGATGCTTATGCCGTAGAAGGATTGAATCCTGAACAAGTTCATTATTTGTATGCTTCTACTCATTTGAACCCTACCTACGAATATGGAGTTAGTTTTGAAAGGGGAACGTATATAGATTATGGCGATCGCCGACAGGTGTTCATCTCGGGGACAGCCAGCATCAATAATAAGGGGGAAATTGTACATCCGGGTGATGTGTGCAAACAAACGGAACGGATGTGGGAGAATGTAGAGACACTTTTGAAGGAGGCTGAATGTTCTTTTGAACATGTTCAACACTTGTTGGTATATTTGCGTGATATATCCGATTATTCGGTGGTGAGCGAAATGTTTGAGAAGCGTTTCCCAACCATACCTAAAGTCTATTTATTGGCTCCAGTTTGTAGACCTGGATGGTTGGTAGAAATGGAATGCATGGCGGTGAAACCACTCAGTGACAATCATTTTATAGCTTATTGATTGACTTAAAAATAAAGGACTTGAAGAAATTTGTATTAGTATTATATATTATTATACTGCTTGTATTGGCTATAGCTACATTCGTGGAATATGGATGGGGCAGTGAATTTGTGGCTGAATATATTTATCATTCTCCTTTATTTTGTCTGTTGTGGTGCATATTGACCTTGTCAGCTTTGGTCATAGGTCATAGAATACGAATGTGGCACCAAATTTCTTCGGGATTGTTACATCTTTCTTTTGTGGTGATTCTTTTGGGAGCAGGTATTTCGTTTTTGACGAGTAAAAAAGGAATGCTTCATTTGCGAATTGGTCAGCAAACATTTCGTTTTATGGAGCAGGAAGAAGGACTTATGCTTGATTTGCCTTTTACCTTGTCGCTCGACACTTTCTATGTGGAATATTATCCTGATTCAGAAACACCTTCTGATTATGTAAGTGTAGTACGTTGTTCTGTCTTGAATGATGGTAACCAACCTGTAACCATATCCATGAATCGGGTGTTTGATTGCCAAGGGTATCGTTTTTATCAGGCTTCATACGATGAGGATGAACGGGGCACGGTGCTGAGTGTGAATTACGACCCTTGGGGAACGGGAATAACTTATGCCGGATATTTATTGTTGGCGCTTTCAATGGTGTACGTGTTGCTCGACCGTTCGGGAAAATTCAGACTTTTGTTGCGTCGACCGGTATTTGGTGTTGTATTGGTAGTTTGTCTCCTATTGGGAGGGTGTCTGTTTTATTGGTGTGTGGGTAGGCGAGCTCCGCTTATACCCGTTCTGAATTCTCCGTTGCTCTATGTGCATGTGTCGCTCATCATGATATCTTATACTTTGCTTGCTATCATGTCGTTGAATGGAATACTTGCTTTCTGCTTGCCCCGCAAGACCCACGGGCTGATGATGTTAAGTAGAATGTTGCTTTATCCCGCCGTGTTCTTGTTGGGCTTGGGTATTTTTATAGGTGCAATATGGGCCAATGTTTCTTGGGGGCGCTATTGGGCTTGGGACCCGAAAGAAGTTTGGGCGCTTATTACCTTTATGGTTTATGCTTTGCCATTCCATACAAAGAGTTTGGTGTGTTTCCAACGTCCCACTTTCTTTCATTTGTATATGATATTGGCTTTCCTTACTGTTTTGATGACTTATTTTGGAGTAAACTTTTTCTTAGGTGGGATGCATAGTTATGCCTGAATGTTTGACAAAACTATGGAAAATCACTAACTTTGCACACTAATTGATAAAATAGAATACCTATGCCACTTAATTTACCCGATAAACTCCCAGCTATAGAGCTGTTGAAAGAAGAAAATATATTCGTTATTGACAACTCACGGGCTTCTTCTCAGGATATTCGTCCACTTAAGATAGTCATCCTTAATTTGATGCCTATTAAGATTACGACGGAGACTGATTTGGTTCGTCTGCTTTCTAATACTCCTCTTCAGTTGGAAATTACTTTTATGAAACTGAAGAGTCATACTTCAAAAAATACACCGATAGAACACATGCAGGCGTTTTATCACGATTTCGAGATTCTGAAAGAACATAAGTTTGATGGGATGATTATTACGGGAGCACCTGTAGAACAGATGCCTTATGAGGAAGTAACTTATTGGGAAGAAATATCAGAAGTGTTCAATTGGGCACGTACCCATGTCACTTCTACTTTATACATTTGTTGGGCGGCTCAAGCTGGATTGTATCATTTCTATGGAGTACCCAAATATCCGCTCGAAAAGAAGATGTTTGGTATCTTTAAGCATTGTATCAATGTGCAAGGATTGCCCATATTCCGTGGCTTTGATGATGAATTCTTTGTACCACATAGTCGTCATACTGAAATCCGTCGTGAAGATATTCTGAAAGTGAAGGATTTGACTTTATTGGCTGAATCTGAAGATTCAGGCGTATATATGGTGATGGCAAGAAATGGACGTGAATTCTTCATTACAGGGCATTCAGAGTATGCTCCGAATACTCTTGATGGCGAATATAAACGCGATTTGGGCAAAGGCTTACCGATTGATATGCCGAAGAACTATTACAAAGAAGATAATCCTGAACTTGGACCTGTTGTACGTTGGCGTGGTCATGCCAATTTGATGTTCTCCAATTGGTTGAACTATTATGTATATCAGGAAACTCCGTTTGATATTAATCAGATACAATGATCAAACAACGAAAGATTGA
Source organism: Bacteroides sp. (assembly GCA_017472925.1). Taxonomy (GTDB): domain Bacteria; phylum Bacteroidota; class Bacteroidia; order Bacteroidales; family Bacteroidaceae; genus Phocaeicola. The sequence continues at coordinate 47,818 of JAFUNS010000038.1, forward strand.
ACTTCTGGCTCCAGCCAAGAATTTGGAATGCGGCATCGCGGCGATTGACCATGGTGCCGATGCCGTATATATAGGTGCGCCCCGATTCGGGGCAAGGGCCGCCGCGGGAAACTCCCTGGGGGACATTGCCGAGCTGGTGAAGTATGCCCATCTGTATAATGTACGCATCTATGTCACCCTAAATACCATCTTGAAGGACGAGGAACTTCCCGAAACGGAGAAACTGATTTGGGAATTATATCGCATGGGGGTGGATGCCTTGATTGTGCAGGATATGGGGTTGTTGGGATTGAACCTTCCGCCCATCCCCCTGCATGCCAGCACTCAGATGGACAATCGGCATGTGGAAAAGGTGAAGTTCCTGGCCGAAACGGGTTTCAGACAAGTGGTCTTGGCACGCGAACTTTCGTTGGAACAAATCCGAAAGATACACGAAGCCGTACCCGAAACACCCCTCGAAGTCTTTGTGCACGGTGCCCTGTGCGTGAGCTATAGCGGTCAGTGCTATGTGAGCCAACATTGCTTCGGGCGGAGTGCCAACCGGGGGGAGTGTGCACAATTCTGTCGCCTTGCCTTCGATATGGTGGATGCCGATGGAAAAATCATCACCAAGGACAAGCATCTGTTGTCATTGAAGGACTTGAACCAAAGCGAGGAACTGGAGAAACTCCTCGATGCCGGTGCCTCTTCGTTCAAGATTGAAGGGCGCTTGAAGGATGTGACTTATGTAAAGAACGTAACCGCCTATTATCGCCAACGGTTGGATGCCATATTTAAACGCCGCAAGGAATACATACGTGCCTCGTCGGGAAGCGTGAAGCTTTCCTTCAAACCTCAGTTGGACAAGAGTTTTACTCGTGGTTTTACTAATTATTTCCTATATGAAAGGAACAAGGATATTTTTTCGTTCGATACCCCCAAATCGTTGGGCGAGGAAATGGGATATGTCAAGGAAATCCGTGGCAACTATATCATAGTAGCTGGTGTAAAACCCTTCAGTAATGGGGATGGCATCTGTTACTTGGATGAACGGGGCAAACTGAAAGGTATCCGCATAAATCGGGTGGAGAACAACAAACTTTTCCCGGCGGGGGAGATGCCACGCATCAAGCAACGCACCGTTCTTTATCGAAATTTCGACCAGGAATTCGAGAAACTCATGCAACGCAAGTCGGCCGAAAGAAAGATAGGGGTAGAAATAGCCTTGTACGAGAACAATTTCGGATTTACCCTGACGCTGACCGATGAGGATGATGTGCAGGTAAGTGTCACTTTGGCCAAGGAAAAGGAATTGGCCCGCACTTCCCAATCAGAAAATATCAAGAATCAGTTGATGAAACTTGGTAACACCCCCTTCGAAGCACTTCGTGTGGATATTGATTTGAGTGACAGCTGGTTTATACCCTCTTCGCAATTGGCCGAACTTCGTCGGGAGGCCGTAGAGAAGTTGTTGTCGGCAAGGCGGATGAATTATCGACAGGAAAACGTCGTTTTACCATCGACAAACCATCGTTTTCCTTTGAGCGAACTGACGTATTTGGGAAATGTCATGAACGAAGGGGCGGCCCAGTTCTATCGTCATCATGGTGTGGTTAAGTTGGCTCCCGCCTTCGAAAAATGCCCACCAAAAGAGGCGGTGCTCATGTTTTGCAAACATTGTCTGCGTTATAGCATGGGTTGGTGTCCGGTGCATCAGCGGGGCAAGTCGCCTTTCCGCGAGCCTTATTATCTGGTAAGTTCGGATGGCAAGCGTTTCCGCCTGGAGTTTGATTGCAAGCTTTGCCAAATGAAGGTGATGGCTGAGAAATAATGTGGGTGTGTCGAAATGCGCATCCACTATTTTTTAGGCACGGATTTTTTCGCTTTGCTCAACAATACGTCACGGATTAACACGGTTTTTAGTGTATGTTTACATTAAATTTATCCGTGCAATCCGTGTAATCCGTGCCTAAAATTCATTTATGGCACACCTTTATGTTTGTATCAAAAATTCCACTTTACATCCACACCTACTTGCAAGGGCTTGCAATGCTGTTCGAATCCACGTCCCATACTTTCGAAGTAGAAGGTAGTGTATTCATTATCAGTAAGGTTACGTCCCCATAAATCAATCTGAAGGGCTTTGGCCTTCAGCGATACGTTGGCGTTCAGGCTGGCGTAGAAATCTTGACAAACGTTGTTGTATTCCGTCCAGTAAATCTTTCCGGCACCGTTGACGTTCGCCCCGAAGGTAAGGCTCTGCGCCCAACAGTCGTCGAAGAAGAACGAGTACGAACCGCCTACGTTCATGGTGTGCATGGGTACGAAGGGCACATAGTTTCCGTTGTAGTTCACGGCCGGTTCGGCGCTCGAAAGTGGGTCGCCCAACTCGTATTTCACGAAAGTGGCCTTGGTGTATCCGTAGCTGGCATTCAGCAGCAGGTGACGGTTGATGCTGGCCACCAAACTGGCTTCCACACCGTAGCTTTCGCTCTCGCCGGCATTGTCGGTGATGCGGCCCAATCCGCTGATGGCCATCTTGGAAATCTGCTGGTCCTTGGTACTCATGTAGAAGGCAGCAAGGTCGGCCTGCAACTTGCCGTCGAACAGGTTGAGGTGCGTGCCCACTTCATAGTTCCACGTATATTCCGGCTTGTACTCTACGGCCGACTGGGCATCGGGGTTCTCGCCGGCATTGGGAAACTTGTCGGCTACCAGTCCCACGTAGTTTTCGGGTACGTTCTTCATGATTTCTTCCTTGCTCTGGCGCATCATGTCGTTGCGCAGGCTGGATTGAAGCAGCTCGGAGAACATTTGGAAGTTGTATCCGCCCGAACGGTGTCCCTTGCTCACACTGGCATAGACGTTGCTCTTGCCTTGGTGGAATTCGTATTGCAAGGCAAATTTGGGGAGCAGCTGGAGGTAGTCTTTCGAGAGTTTGCCCTGATAGCGCGACTCTACGGTGAGCGGTGTGGCGGGCATCATCGGAATCTCGCGGATAACCTGTCCCATTTGTGTCATTTCGCCTTTGATGCCTACGGTATAGTCGAGTGAGGTTCCTGTATTATAGTCCATCTCCATCTTTTCGTAGTCGAGTCGTAGCCCCAAGGTGAACGACAAGCCTTCGGCGCCAAACAAGTCGCGAAATTGCGACTGATGGAAGAAGGCGAGGTTGTATTGCGGGGTCTTGAAGTGTCCGTCAATCGGCATTTCGGTGTCGGTGATTTGTAGTGACGGAAGGATGTTCATTGCCATCACGGGGCCCATCGGCACTTCAATCTTGCCGGGGATGACCGAGCCGAGCATCCCGTTCAGCATCGCCATCCCGTCCTTGCGGAAGGTTACGGGACTGTTCACGTTCATGCTTTGATAGAACCCGAACACACCGGTTGTCCATTGCCAACGCTTGCCCGGCTTGCTCTTGAAACTGATTTCTTCGCTGATGGAGTTGATGCGTTGCTTCTGTTCGAGCGTATAGGTGTCGAGCGGAGAAAAATCCTGATCCATGAACATACGGTCTTTTAGATGTTGGAATCCGGTTACGGCATTGAAAATGAAATTGTTGGCTTGGTGCTCGATGTTCAGTCCGGTATTCAGCAAACTACGGCGATAGGAACTTTCCCGGTTATAGGCTATCTCGCCAATCAGCTCCTCCCGGTCTTCTTCTCCACCTAAGATGCCTGTATAATAATAAGGATATCCACCTTCATCGGTATAGTCGTAGCTGATGCTGAAGTCGAGTTTCCAATTTTCGCTTGGCAACCAGATGGCACGGATGCGTCCACCTCCGGCTTGCATTTCATCGATAGCTTTGTCCAGGTGCGAATTGTTGAAGAATCCGTCCGATCCTTCGTAATATCCACCTGCCGAGAAGGCAAAGCGGTCGCTGATGCGGTGATAGTGTGTAAGTGATAGGTTACGATGATTGTCTCCGGTAGCAAAGCCCAACTTCACATCGGTTCCTTGATATGAGAAAGGAGAGCGTGTATGTACTTTCACCAATCCACCCATGGTGTTTCGGCCATAAAGCGTGCCTTGTGGGCCACGAAGAATGTCCAGACGCTCTATGTCATAGAAGTTGAAATCGAATGCACTCTTGTCAAGATAGGGGATATTGTCTACATACATCCCTACGGCAGGGGTGTTGATACGCGAGCCGATGCCTCGGATATACATGGCCGAGGTAAGGCGTGAGCCGTAGTCGGGGATGAACAAGTTGGGCACCAATCCGCTGATTCGTTTCAACGAAGTGACTTGGTGTGCCTGCATATCTTGTTGGGATAGGAGGGATACGGAAGCCGGTAATTGCTTTAACTTGCTGGTTTCCTTGGGAGTAGAAATGATTACCACTTCTTCCAGGTCGATGACCTTGGTGGTGTCATCGGATAGGGTATGGGTGTTATGAGCCAATGCGTGGTTGGCCATCAAGAGTACGGTTGCTAATAACAGATATTTTTTCATGTTGTTCCTTTGAATTTGAGGTGCAAAGAAACAACAAGTAGCGCAACTATGCAATCCTAATAAATGAGGATTTTAGATGCTGTCTGCCTCCACATACCCGTTCATTACGGCATAGATGGTAAGCCCGGATACAGATTTGATACCCAATTTTTCAGTGATATTCTTCCGGTGACTGATAACGGTAGTGAGACTGATGTTCAGTTTGTCGGCTATTTCCTTGTTGATGAATCCTTTGGTAATAAGCACCAATACCTCGATTTCACGGGCCGAAAGGTCATGTGTATCAGTGCTTTCGGCTTGTGAATGTTTGCCATGCTGATGTCCTCGTTCGTGCATTTTCAGAATCGATTTCACCAATGCCTTCTCGTCCTGATAGATGTTCAGGGTAGGGACACCCGAAAGTTGTGGAAGGTTTTCCCCACCTGCCAACACTATGGCCCGGTGATGTCGCTCGCGGAAGAAAGTGGTATGCTCGAAATAGATTTGTGCCGACACGAAGTAATGGGCGTACATATCGGGAGTATCGTCTACCAACTCACCGAAGGAATGGAATACACGGATGGTAGCCATTGGAATGATTTCTTCCAAAAGCGTTTGTAACCCCATGCAAGATAGGGTGTTAGAGTCTATAATCGCTATTTCGGGCTGATGATTCATAATCCTAAATATTGGGCTACGGCATCCGCACATCGCTCTCCATCTATACCGGCCGATACAATTCCCCCGGCATATCCGGCCCCTTCACCGCATGGAAAGAGTCCGTTGATGGTGACATGTTGGAGTGTATCGTTATCTCTCAGGATACGAACCGGTGCTGATGTACGTGTTTCCATGCCTATCATTACCGCTTCGTTGGTCAGGAATCCGTGCGAACTACGACCAAATTGTTGGAATCCTTTGCTCAAACGTTCGCTGATAAACTTGGGCATCCAAAAATGAAGAGGCGAGGAGATAAGCCCCGGACTATAGGAAGAAGCGGGTAAATCATAACTCAATTTCTTTCGGGTAAAGTCCACCATTCGTTGGGCTGGTGCCGTTTGGCGCATATTACCTTGTTGCCAACACGTGGCTTCCAGAGCTTCTTGAAGGTGCATCATGCTTAATGGGTGGAGATTACCTTCTTTATTATTGTCATTCATTCCCCTTCTTATGTCATTCTGAGCGGAGCGAAGAATCTGATTGCACTCACTCTTTATGTGTTCAGATCCTTCACTACGTTCAGGATGACAAATGAGATTGCTCAATTCCTCATTCAACAAGTCCTCTGGCCTTAATTCTACTACCATCCCCGAATTACTCCATTTGCCCCCTCGATTGCTTGGGCTCATGCCATTCACTACAATCTGATGAGGTCCGCTTGCGGCCGGTACTACAAAACCGCCAGGGCACATACAGAAACTATAAACGCCTCGGCCATCCACTTGAGTAACAAAACTATACTCAGCGGCAGGTAGATACTTGCCTCGACCATTACGGTTGTGATATTGGATTTGGTCGATTAAATGGGACGGATGTTCCAAACGGACACCCACGGCAATCCCCTTTGCCTCCAACTGAACTCCATTGCTATACAACCATCGATAAACATCGCGGGCCGAGTGACCTGTAGCCAGAATGACCGGTCCACGGAAGGTCTTACCCGTGTTGGTCTCTATGCCTACCACTTTCTCCTTTTCGATGATGAGGGCATCCATGCGAGTTTCAAAGTGTACTTCGCCACCACATTCAAGAATGGTGTTGCGCATGTTCTCGATAACCCGAGGTAACTTGTCGGTACCGATGTGCGGATGGGCATCCACCAAAATGGATGTGCTGGCCCCATGTTGGCAAAATACATTCAGAATCTTGTCAACATTGCCGCGTTTCTTGCTTCGGGTGTAAAGTTTTCCGTCCGAATAGGCGCCTGCTCCTCCTTCTCCGAAACTATAATTGCTTTCAGAATCTACCTTATGTTCTCTGCTGATGCGAGCTATGTCTACCTTTCTGTCGCGTACATTCTTTCCGCGTTCTACTACAATAGGGCGTAGCCCTTGCTCTATCAAACGTAGGGCTGCAAACAATCCACCAGGACCGGCACCCACTACAATAACTTGTGGCTTTCCTTCTACATTATTATATATAGTGCGCACGAAGTCCTCATCTTGAGGAAGCTCATTGATGTACAGACGTACTTTCAGATTCACGTAGATAGTACGTTGACGGGCGTCAATGCTCCGTTTTAAAACACGAATTGCTTTGATGGTTCGTGCATCAATTCCTTTATCCTTACTGATGAACAATTTGATATTCTGTTCATTGGCTGCCTGCTCGGGCAGAACTCTTATTTGGTATTCTTGTATCATATATATTACCCGAATAAAGCACGGAAGGCTTCTTCTACTTTCCGTACGGGGATGATTTCTATTTTCATTTTTTTTGTATCTAGTCCTTGCAGATTATGCTTGGGAATTAGAATGCGTTTGAATCCTAATTTCTCAGCTTCACTGATACGTTGTTCAATGCGGTTTACAGGACGGATTTCACCGCTAAGGCCCACTTCACCTGCCATGCAGATATCACGGTCGATGGCTACATCCATGTTGCTTGATAAAATGGCACTGATGATGGACAAGTCGATGGCTGGATCGTTAACCTTCAACCCACCGGCGATATTCAGGTATACGTCTTTTTGTGCCAACTTAAACCCAACGCGCTTTTCAAGTACTGCTAATAGCATATTCATGCGTCGGAGGTCGAATCCGGTGGATGAGCGTTGTGGATTACCATATACAGCCGAGCTGACTAAAGCTTGTGTCTCAATCAAGAACGGTCGAGCACCTTCTATGGCCGAGGCGATGGCTACACCACTCATGCCTTCGTGTTCGTCGGTAAGGAGCAGCTCGGATGGGTTGTTCACTTGTCTTAAACCATTTTGTCGCATTTCGTAGATGCCCAGTTCGGCCGTACTTCCAAAACGATTTTTGATACTTCTAAGAATACGATACATGTAGTGTTGGTCGCCTTCGAATTGAAGTACGGTATCTACGATGTGTTCCAATACTTTCGGACCAGCAATGCTTCCTTCTTTATTGATATGACCAATCAAAATAACGGGTGTATTGCTTTCCTTGGCAAACTTCAGAATGGAAGCCGAACACTCGCGCACTTGTACCAAACTTCCTGGTGAAGAGTCTATGTTTTCCATGAAGATGGTTTGGATAGAGTCGATTATAATCAAGTCCGGACGTGTGTTCTTGATGTGTACATAGATTTGTTCCAATGATGTTTCGCATACTATGAGGCAATCGGATGTCTGTTTCGTAATGCGGTCGGCACGTAGTTTCAGTTGGCGTGCGCTCTCTTCTCCCGATACGTAAAGAACTTTTTTATCGTTCAACTTCAAGACCGTCTGAAGTATGAGCGTAGATTTCCCGATACCCGGTTCGCCTCCTAAAAGTACCAATGATCCGGGTACTAAACCACCACCAAGTACACGGTTTAATTCCTCATCATGCATATCTATGCGCGGTTCTTCACCACCATGAATGTCATTTAATGTAAGAGGCTGGCTTTTTGTGGGCTCTAATATAGCTACGCCATGTCGGGCGGCAGACGATTCTTTTCGAACCACTTGTTCTACGTATGTGTTCCATTGTCCGCACGAAGGGCATTTCCCTACCCATTTGGGTGAATCCTGTCCACAATTGGTGCAAACAAATACGGTCTTTTCCTTTGCCATTTTCTTTCGTTTTATGATTTGCAAAGTTATAAAAAAGGTACGATATATGAAAGATTTACTTGTTGATGTAACGAACACGATGTTTTACAAGTTGTAACTCGATGTTTTATGAAGCGGAAAACGATGTTTTGTAGATGGTTGTTTTTCAAGGATATTTTATTAAAATGGATTATTTGACAAAAAAAAGCAGTAAAACCAATGATTTGTGAAAAATTGTTTTTATATTTGCAACGTTCAAATAAAAAATTAAACAAAAGAACATCAAAAATGACAATGTGCTATCTACATATGACCGCTACCATGCGAATGTGGACGATGACTACCACGATGATGACCCCTCGGGGTTAGGGATAGTATATGTGTTTCTACGTGATACACGCTTACGGATGTAAGCAAAACAATCAATCATTTTTTTTATTTTGTTAATCGGACAGCAAACCATTGTAAGGTGTTGCTGAAAAATATCAATAGCATGAAAGTAATGAAATTCGGCGGATCATCCGTAGGATCCGTGAACAGCATTTTAAGTGTAAAGAAAATAGTAGAAGCGGTAAAAGAACCTGTTATCGTGGTTGTTTCAGCCTTAGGTGGCATAACCGATAAGCTGATTGCTACTTCGAAAATGGCCGCTGATGGAAATGCGGCTTACGAAAAGGAGTATCGTGATATTGTGAACCGCCATATTGAAATGGTGTATACTGTGATTCCTGCCAGTGAAAAGCGTAGTGAACTGCTTGACAAAGTAAATGAATTGTTGAGCGAACTGAAAGATATTTTCCAGGGTATTTACTTGATACGTGACTTATCGCCCAAGACTTCGGCTACTATCTTGAGTTATGGTGAACGATTGTCGTCTATTATTGTTGCTACATTGATACAAGATGCAGTATGGTATGACTCGCGTACGTTCATCAAGACCGAGAAGAAACATGCCAAGCATATTTTGGATTCGGAACTGACTGCTGAACTGGTGAAAGATACTTTCAAAATTTTGCCGAAAGTGGCTTTGGTACCAGGATTTATCTCGACCGACAAGAATACCGGAGAAATTACCAATTTAGGACGCGGTGGTTCAGACTATACAGCATCCATTGTTGCTGCGGCACTGGATGCGGACATTCTGGAAATTTGGACCGATGTGGATGGCTTTATGACTGCCGACCCACGGGTAATCAGCAATGCTTATGTGATTAACGAATTGAGTTATGTGGAAGCCATGGAACTTTGCAACTTCGGTGCCAAAGTGGTTTATCCACCTACCATCTATCCAGTATGTCACAAGAATATTCCTATCTTAATTAAAAATACTTTTAATCCGGATGCACCGGGTACCATCATCAAACAACAGGTGAGCGATATGAAAGCCATCAAGGGTATCTCTTCTATCAATGATACCAGCTTGATTACCGTAACCGGTCTTGGTATGGTGGGTGTAATTGGGGTGAATTACCGTATTTTCAAAACTTTGGCACAAAATGGTATTAGTGTGTTCCTGGTATCGCAGGCATCGTCAGAAAACAGTACTTCTATTGGTGTGCGTAATGAAGATGCACCTTTGGCATGCGAAGTACTGAATGCAGAGTTTGCCAAAGAAATAGAAATGGGTGAGATAAGTCCTGTCTCCGCAGAAAAGGATTTGGCTACCATCGCTATCGTGGGTGAAAATATGAAACATACACCCGGTATTGCCGGTAAATTGTTCGGTACATTAGGGCGTAATGGTATCAGTGTCATAGCTTGTGCACAAGGCGCTTCAGAAACCAACATCTCGTTTGTCGTTGAGGCTAAATCGCTCCGTAAATCATTGAATGTGATTCATGATTCCTTCTTCTTGTCGGAATATCAAGTGCTTAATCTGTTTATTTGTGGAACAGGTACAGTGGGTGATAGTTTGATTAAACAAATTTGTGGACAGCAACAGAAACTGATGCAGGAACGAGGATTGAAACTGAATGTGGTAAGTATAACCAACGGACATCAAGTGTTGTTTGATAGAGAAGGTATTGAACTGACCAACTACCGTGCATTGCTTGATGAAAAGGGAGGCCCTTCCAGTCCGCAAATAATCCGTGATGAAGTGATTGGTATGAACATCTTCAACTCTGTATTTGTGGATTGTACTGCCAATGCTGCTGTTGCTGATCTCTATAAAGAGTTCCTTACTCATAACATATCCGTAGTGGCAGCCAATAAGATTGCCGCTTCTTCACCCTATGCTAATTATAGTGAGCTGAAGCATATTGCCCGTAAACGTGGTGTAAAATTCTTGTTTGAAACCAATGTGGGTGCGGGTTTACCTATTATCAAAACCATGAATGATTTGATAAATAGCGGTGATAAGATTTTGAAGATAGAAGCTGTGCTGAGTGGTACGCTGAACTATATATTCAATACCATTTGTGCTGATGTTCCTTTTAGTCAGACTATCCATATGGCCAAGGAAGAAGGTTATTCCGAACCCGATCCACGTATAGACCTCAGTGGTAAGGACGTAATCCGTAAGTTGGTGATTCTGGCACGCGAGGCCGGTTATCCGTTGGAACAGGAAGATGTAGAAAAACATCTGTTTGTGCCTAATGAATTCTTTGACGGTTCGTTGGATGATTTCTGGAAGAATGTACCTTCATTGGATGCTGATTTCGAAGCACGTCGTAAACAATTGGAAGAACAAGGCAAGCGTTGGCGCTTTGTGGCTAAGCTTGAAAACGGGAAAGGAAGTGTTTCACTCCAAGAAGTCGACAAGAGTCATCCGTTCTATAACTTGGAAGGCAGCAACAACATTATTTTGTTGACAACCGAACGCTACAATGAATATCCGATGATGATTCAAGGTTATGGGGCCGGTGCCAGCGTAACTGCAGCCGGTGTATTTGCAGATATTATTGGTATAGCGAATATTTAATACTCTTTTATGAAGCATATTATTATATTGGGCGATGGAATGGCCGACTGGACTTCAGAAAGGTATGGCGGAAAAACTTTGCTCCAACATTCGGATACCCCTTACATGGATCAATTGGCATGTATGGGTCGTACCGGTAGACTGATTACTGTGGCACCGGGTTTTCATCCGGGAAGCGAAGTGGCCAATATGTCGGTTATGGGGTATGACTTACCGAAGGTATACGAAGGACGTGGACCCTTGGAAGCAGCCAGTATCGGAGTAGATTTGCAACCCGGTGATATGGCGATGCGTTGTAATATCCTTTGTGTGGAAGGAGATATTTTAAAGAACCATTCAGCTGGACACATTACTACTGAAGAAGCTGATGTGTTGGTTAAGCATCTGCAAGAACATTTGGGTAATGAACGGATACATTTTTATACTGGTGTACAATACCGTCATCTGCTCGTAATCAAAGGAGGTAATAAGCACATTGACTGTACACCTCCACATGATGTTCCTTTGCAACCGTTCCGACCGTTGTTGGTAAAAGCAGAGGTTCCCGATGCACAAGAAACTGCCGATTTGATCAATGAATTGATATTCAAGTCGCAAGATTTGTTGGCTAATCATCCGTTAAACCTCCAACGTATAGCAGAGGGGAAGGATCCTGCCAATAGTATTTGGCCGTGGAGCCCTGGTTATCGTCCACAGATGGAACCGTTATCGGTGATGTATCCAAGTATCCAGAAAGGTTCTGTCATCTCGGCTGTGGATTTGATAAACGGTATCGGTGTATATGCCGGTCTTCGTCGTATAGAGGTGGAAGGTGCTACAGGTTTGTATAATACCAACTATGAAAACAAAGTAGCCGCTGCTCTCGAAGCTTTGAAAACGGACGATTTTGTGTATTTGCATATTGAAGCCAGTGATGAAGCCGGACATGAAGGTGACTATGATTTGAAACAGCTTACCATTGAGAATTTGGATAAACGAGTGGTAGGTCCCATATATGAAGCAGTAAAAAATTGGGATGAACCGGTAGCCATTGCTGTATTGCCCGATCATCCAACCCCGTGTGAACTCCGTACACATACTGCTGAGCCTGTTCCCTTCTTGATATACTATCCTGGCATAGAGCCTGATAGTGTGCAAACCTTTGACGAGGTGGCCTGTGTAGCAGGTGTTTATGGAGTGATGAAAGAAAATGAGTTTATGAATGAATTTATGAAAATATGAAATATTATAGTACCAACCATCAAGCAGCCGATGCTTCTCTGCAAGAAGCTGTAGTAAAAGGACTTGCATCCGATAAGGGCTTGTTTATGCCTTATGTCATCAAACAGTTGCCTCAATCGTTTTATGACAATATAGAAAATCTGTCTTTTCAGGAGATAGCTTATCAGGTAGCTGATGCCTTCTTTGGTGAAGATGTACCGGCTGAAACTTTGAAACAGATTGTATACGATACCTTGAGCTTTGATGCTCCGGCTGTAAAGGTGAAGGAAAACATCTATTCTTTGGAATTGTTCCATGGTCCGACTTTAGCTTTTAAGGATGTGGGCGGTCGTTTCATGGCCCGTCTGTTGGGTTACTTCATCAAGAAAGAAGGACAGAAGCAGGTGAATGTATTGGTAGCTACATCGGGAGATACCGGTAGTGCGGTGGCTAATGGATTCTTAGGGGTAGAAGGTATTCATGTATATGTGCTCTATCCGAAAGGAAAAGTAAGCGAAATTCAGGAAAAGCAGTTTACTACTTTAGGACAGAATATTACTGCTTTGGAAGTAGATGGAACCTTTGATGATTGTCAGGCTTTGGTGAAGAACGCCTTTATGGATGCCGAACTGAATGCACACATGAAGCTGACATCGGCCAATTCCATTAATGTGGCCCGTTTCTTGCCGCAAGCATTCTATTATTTCTATGCGTATGCCCAATTGAAGAAAGCTGGCAAGGCTGACAATTTGGTGGTTTGTGTACCTAGTGGGAACTTTGGAAACATAACTGCGGGACTCTTTGGTAAGCACATGGGATTACCTATCAAGCGTTTTATTGCTGCCAATAACCGAAATGATATCTTCTATCAATATTTGCAGTCGGGTGAGTATAATCCCCGTCCATCAGTTGCTACTATAGCCAATGCTATGGATGTAGGCGATCCAAGTAACTTCGCTCGTGTATTGGCGCTCTATGAAAACAGCCACGAAGCTATTTGTGCTGAGATATCAGGTGCAACCTATACCGATGAGCAAATTCGTGAAACGGTAAAGGCTGCTTATCAGGAAACCGGTTATCTGCTCGATCCACACGGCGCTTGTGGATATCGGGCGTTAGAAGAAGGTTTGCAAGAAGGAGAAACCGGTGTATTCCTTGAAACGGCACATCCGGCCAAGTTCCTTGAAACCGTGGAAGGCATCATCGGTGATAAGGTAGAAATACCTGCTAAATTACAGGCTTTCATGAAGGGAACCAAGCAAAGCATCCCGATGACGAAAGACTTTGAAAGTTTCAAAGCGTATTTATTGAAGGAATAATTCATACTCAGGGTGACTCTGTGTACTCTGTGGTAAACTATAAGGAATATGAGTGTAGCGGATTTTTTGGCATCCAATCACGAAACGGCGTTCTCTATTGAAGTATTGCCACCGGTGAGAGGAAAAAGCATTGAACAGATATTCAAGACGATTGAACGATTGTTACCGTTCAACCCAGCTTATATCAACATTACGACCCATCGTACCGAAGTGGTGTATAAGGAAGTCTCGGAAGGAGTATTCCAACGTACTACCGAACGTATGCGACCGGGTACGGTGGCTATTGCCGCTACACTGAAGGAACGTTATGGCATCCCTACTGTACCACATGTGATTTGTAGCGGTTTCTCTCGTTCGGAATTGGAGTATGAACTGATTGATTTGGCATACTTGGGCATTACAGACTTATTAGTGTTGCGTGGTGATAGAGCTAAAGGTGACAATCGTTTTATTCCGGCTAATGGCGGACATGAACATGCTATTGACCTTTGTAGGCAAGTAGAGGAATTCAACAACGGATTGATGTTGGACGGTTCTACTCATGAACCTTTAGGTGGTCCTTTTACTTATGGGGTAGCTGGTTATCCCGAAAAGCATGAAGAAGCCATGAATATGGATATGGACATAGAGTGTCTGAAAGCCAAGATTAAAGCGGGTGCCAAGTATGTGGTGACACAGATGTTCTTTGACAATCAAAAATACTTTGATTTTGTAAAGCGTTGTAGAGAGGCAGACATAACTGTACCCATCATTCCGGGTATCAAACCGCTTACATCCTTGACACAACAAGTATTGTTGCCCAAGACTTTCCATATCGATTTGCCGTTGGACTTGGCAACGGAACTGCGTAAATGTCAATCGAACGACGATGTGAAAGCATTGGGCGTAGAGTGGGGAATTGCCCAAGCCAAGGAATTAAAAGCAGCCAATGTGCCCAGCATTCATTTCTACTCCATGAATGCAGCAGCAGGTGTAGAGGCTATTGCTAAGGCGGTGTATTAAAGATTGGAATTTATGAAAGGAACAATCGAAGAAATTATCAAGGAACGGATTCTGGTGCTTGATGGTGCCATGGGTACCATGATTCAGCAATATCAACTGACAGAAGCTGACTTTTGTGGAGAAGTATTTAAGGATCATCCAGTAAAATTGGAAGGTAACAATGATTTGTTGGTACTTACTCGCCCCGATGTGATAGCAGCTATTCATCGTCAGTATTTGGAAGCCGGTGCCGATATCATAGAGACTTGTACATTTAACTCCCAAGTCGTTTCACAAGCCGAATATCAGACAACAGAATTAGTTCGTCGATTGAACTTGGAAGGTGCCCGATTGGCGCGTCAAGAGGCCGACCGGATGACTGCACTAACTCCCGATAAGCCTCGCTTTGTGGCAGGGTCTGTAGGACCTACCGGTAAAATGACATCCATGTCGCCCGATATGGAGAACCCTGCCTTCCGTGCCATAGATTTTGAAACCCTTCGTATGGCTTATATAGAACAGATGCAAGCCTTAGTCGAAGGGGGAGTAGATTGTTTGTTGATAGAAACGATATTTGATACATTGAATGCCAAAGCGGCATTGTCTGCAGCTCAGTGTGTCTTTGAACAACTCGGCCGAAAGGTGCCTGTCATGCTTTCTGTTACGGTGGCCGATGCGGCTGGACGTACATTGGCTGGTCAGACATTGGAAGCTTTCTTGACTTCTGTAAGTCATGCAGAACTATTTTCTGTGGGATTGAACTGTTCATTCGGTGCCGAACAGATGTTGCCGTTCCTTAAGGAACTGGCTGCGGTTGCTCCCTATTATATCAGTGTATACCCTAATGCCGGACTTCCCAATGCGATGGGACAATACGATGAAACACCCGAAATGATGGCTAATCATGTAGGTCGTTTTATGGAAGAAGGGTTGGTTAACATTGTGGGTGGTTGTTGTGGTTCCACTCCCGAACACATTCATGCCATTGCTGAAGTAGCCTCTGCATCAAAGAATATACATCAACCATTGCCTGATAAGAGTAAGTTGCCTTGGTTGGCCGGATGGGATGGATTTAAAGCGAATGACTCATTTATCAATGTGGGGGAGCGTTGTAATGTAGCAGGTAGTCGTAAGTTCCTTCGTCTTGTAAAAGAGAAGAATTATGATGAAGCTTTAACTATTGCCCGGGCACAAGTGCGCGATGGAGCCATGATTCTGGATATTAACATGGATGATGCCATGCTGGATGCCCAAGAAGAAATGGCGCATTTTTTGAATTTGATGGCTTCCGATCCAGAAACAGCCCGATTGCCTTGGATGGTGGACTCTTCTCGTTTTGAAGTGATTGAAGCGGCATTGAAATGTATTCAGGGGAAAGCTATAGTCAATTCTCTTTCTTTGAAGGAAGGTGAAGAGGTGTTTTTGCAACGGGCAACCCGTGTTCGTGATTTGGGTGCAGCCTTGATTGTAATGGCTTTTGATGAAGAAGGACAGGCCACTACGTATGAGCGTAAAATAGAAGTTTGTGGAAGAGCTTATCGTCTGTTGACTGAAAAACTAAATTTTCCTCCTCAAGATATTATTTTTGACCCTAATATATTAACCATTGCTACAGGCATGAAGGAACACGATGCCTATGCACTCGACTTTATTCGTGCAACTCAATGGATTCATGAAAACTTGCCTCATGCAAAGGTGAGTGGGGGAGTGAGTAATCTTTCTTTTGCATTGCGTGGGAACAACTATTTGCGTGAAGCGATGCATGCTGTTTTCCTTTATCATGCTATCCGTGCGGGAATGGATATGGCCATTGTCAATCCGTCTACTGCGGTGATGTATGGTGATATCCCTCAGGAATTGCTTGATGCATTGGAAGATGTCATTCTCTGTCGACGGGATGATGCTACTGAACGACTGATTGCTCTGGCCGAACAATATAGGAATAAGCCGGAGGAAACCAATCAGCAAATGGAAGCCGACCGTGGGGCTATTCCGTTAGAAGACCGATTGGCTACCGCATTACAAAAAGGAGAAGAAGGATTCTTACAGACTGATTTGGAAGAAGCGTTGACTCATTATCCTACACCTGCTTCCATTATTGAAGGTCCCTTGATGAAAGGAATGACATGGGTAGGTGAATTGTTTGGAGCGGGTAAGATGTTCTTGCCACAAGTGGTGAAAACTGCGCGTACCATGAAGCGGGCGGTAGAAATTCTTCAGCCACATATTGAAGCTACCAAACAAAAAGGGATAGCCACTAATGGAAAATATTTATTGGCTACCGTCAAAGGCGATGTGCATGACATAGGCAAGAACATAGCCGGTGTAGTATTGGGATGCAACAATTTCGAAGTCATTGATTTGGGTGTAATGGTTCCGGCCGAAAAGATTGTAGAAGCCGCTCTTGAGCACCAAGTGGATTATATTGGTTTGAGTGGATTGATTACTCCTTCGCTTGATGAAATGTGCCATGTGGCTCGTGAACTTCGGTCGGCTGGTATTTCGGTACCACTTTTTATTGGTGGAGCCACAACTTCGGCCCTGCATACAGCGGTGAAGATTGCGCCGTTGTACGACGGACCGGTCTTTCATGTAAAGGATGCTGCCCAGAACCCTATCTTGGCTATGCAGTTGGCCGGTAATCAACGGGAACGTGCCATTGCATGCTTGCGCTTTGAGCAAGAACAACTTCGACAGGAAATGCTACGGAAATCGAACCAACAGACACCAAATGTCAGTCTGAGCGAAGCGAAGAATCTGCGAACATCCACCTTATCTATCTGTTGGGAAAATGAGACCTTGGTACAACCTACCTATAAAGGAGTACGTACTTTAGAAGATATTTCCATTAACGCTGTACGTCCTTATATTAATTGGAAACATTTTTATAATCTTTGGAGAGTTTGTATCGGTACGCCCGAAGCTGAAGACATACAACGTGAAGCAGATGCTTTGCTTGATGCAATACAACATAAGCACCATCTTTGTGCGCGTGTTGGTTTCTTTGAAGCGTATGGTACGGAGGATAGCATAGTGGTTGATCATGTAGCCGGATGTCCGTGTTGTGGAGGCGTACAGAAACAAACGGTTATTCCGACTCCTCGACAAAGTCAGCCGAATGCAGAAGGCTATTGCCTTTCTCTCTGTGATTATGTAGCTCCACAAGGCATGAATGACCATATTGGTGCATTTTCCATCACTGTATCTTCTTCTTTTGTGGAAGAATTGGAAGCATTGAAGCAAAAAGGTGATACCTTTGAATCGCTATTACTTCAAAGTCTGGGCGACCGGTTGGTAGAAGCGGCCAGTGAATGGTTGCACGAGCAGGTGCGCAAAACAATATGGGGTTATGCTCCCCAGGAACAACTCACGTTGAAGGAGATGTTTCAAGCACACTACCAAGGCATTCGTCCGGCTGTAGGATATCCGTCACTTCCCGATCAGAAAACGATGTTTTTGATGGACGAACTCATTGGTTTGTCTTCCATAAACATACGTCTTACGGAGAATGGCGCGATGTATCCGCAAGCATCGGTTTGTGGATTGTACATAGCCAATCGGCAAGCGCAGTATTTTGTGATATAATGGTACAGGTGTGTTGAAATACGCATCTACTTATTGTTTTAGGCACGGATTACACGGATTAACACGGTTTTTAGTGTATGTTTACATCTACTATATCCGTGCAATCCGTGTAATCCGTGCCTAAATTATATTATGAAATAGTCTTTTCTCAGTTAAATATTTTCTAATATTTGTTCGCCATGTGTTTTGGTCTTGATTTCCTTGGGAAGGAAAATCCGTTCGATAATTCCTTCTTCGTTGATGAGGAACGTAGTGCGGAAAGTCCCCATGTACTTGCGTCCATACATGCTCTTTTCGCCCCATACACCCATAGCTTCTACTAACTTCTTGTCGGTATCGGCGATAAGTGGAAAAGGTAGTTCATATTTTTCTATAAACTTACGGTGTGAAGCTTCACTATCTACACTCACACCAATCACTTCATAACCTTGTTTTCGAAGAGCTGCATAATTATCGCGCAGGCTGCAAGCTTCGGCGGTACATCCTGAGGTGTTGTCCTTGGGATAGAAATAGAGTACCAGTTTCTTACCTTCGTAGTGACTTAACAAGATTTCTTCTCCCTTTTCATTGATGCCCAATACTTCGGGGGCTTTGTCTCCTATATTCATGATGTTTCTTTTTTGAGGGTTCATAAGTAATGTGCAAATATAGTTCTTTTAGGGATAATGGCAAAATAACTACTTTTTTTGGGAGTGAGATTTGTTTTATAGGTGGAAATATGTACCTTTGTTTAAGTAAAAGATTGGTCTTTATGATAAAACAAGATATTCGTTGGCAACAACGCTTTTCCAATTATCGGAAGGCGTTAGCGAAGCTTATTCAGGCAGTTGACTTATTGTCTGTGCAGGTAGAACGTGATGAGTCGGTAGCCGAGCTTTTACAGGAAGGGCTTATCCAACGCTTCGAATGCACTCACGAACTGGCCTGGAAGGTAATGAAGGATTATGCCGAGTATCAAGGATATACCGATGTTCGTGGCTCTCGTGATGCTATTCGCAAGGCATTGGAAATGAATCTGATTGATGACAGACGTTGGATGGAAACCATTGAGGACCGTAATTTGACGGTGCATAATTATGATAATGAGGTTGCTGCCGAAATCTATGAGAACATTATGCATGTTTATTGTCCTTTGTTTGTTTCATTTGGTCAAAAAATGCAATCATTGATAGAACCAACTTTATTCGATTAGTTATATGTATGGAATGACCGAAGAAGAGCTCAATCTTTTGTGTTCTCTATTTGCCCGTCAAAAGGAAATAGAGCAAGTTATTCTGTATGGTTCCCGTGCAAAAGGAACTCATAAACCTTTCTCGGATGTCGATATTACGTTGTTGGGCGTAGGATTGTCCCGCTCTCATTTGAATCGTCTGATGGCTGATATTGATGAATCTTCTTTACCTTATTCCTTTGACATTTCCATTTTGAGCAAGATTACCAATCCGGATTTGATGGAACAGATTGAAAAGACGGGAGTGGTGTTGTATCAGCGTGGTGGAACTTCGTTGGTGGCGGAACCTGGTGTATGTTGAATTTGTCGGCAAGTTTAATTGCTAATTTGTTTGCTTCTATTGTTGTTGGCGAATTCCACTTGCAAATGCAACCGAATCCTATTTCACCTTCCAGTCACTAACCGTTCCCGTTTCAGACGAGAAGCTGACACCAATCTGGTATAACGGGCGATTGTCCGCCTCATAGGGACGGGCATAGCCCTTATCTTCTATTTGCGCCAAAGCTTCATCGGCTGTTCCGTCTAATTTAAATTCGAAGATGTAGATGTAGTCGGGAGTTTCTACGATACAATCTACCCGTCCTTCGCTCTGTTGCTTTTCAGTAAAGTTTTTCTGCAAACCTATTTATGATATACATTTGCATCAAGCAAAAAACAATTTTATTGAAAAAAGTATTATTTTTGATGCAGTCTTTTTGAATTTTCTGCATTTATAAAGCAGAAACCAATAAAATTAATATCATGATGAAGAAAATGTGGCTTTGGGTAGGATTGTTCGGATTGTTGACAGCCTGTCAGAGCGAAGAGGGTAATCCTTTAGAACCTAAAGAAAGAAAAGACATTATCATGTCTCGTTCGGAAGAACAGATGACCGAAGAAAGTACGGAGTTTGCATTCCGTTTCTTCAACCAAATCAATCAGTCGGAAAAGAAAGAACCCAATTGGATGGTGTCTCCTCTCAGTGCTTCTTTTGCGTTGGGTATGATTGCCAATGGAGCAGCCGGAAATACGTTGGCCGAAATACAACAGACATTGGGATTTGGCCAGGCATCATTGGATGAAATGAATGCGTATTATCGCCGGATGACCAACGAATTGCTCGGCTTGGATAATACCACGACCATGGGAATTGCCAATTCCATTTGGATAAGGAAAGGTTTTAAAGTATACGATTCTTTTGTGGATATAAACAAGAAAATGTATCAGGCAAAAGTTTCTTCATTGGATTTCTCTTCGCCCGATGCTCCGGCCATTATCAATCGTTGGTGTTCTGAACAAACAAACGGTTGTATTGAGGAAGTCATTAAAAAAACACAGGCTTCGCTTATGTATCTGCTTAATGCGCTTTATTTCAAGGGTGTTTGGGTAGAAAAGTTTCAAGAATCGGCTACCCGACTTGAAGAATTCTGTGGAGAAAACGGAACCAAGTCAAAGGTACAGATGATGAATCAAACGGAACACTTCAGATATGCTTATGAAGAAACGTTCTGTATGGCTGAATTCCCTTATGGTAACGAAGCATTCAGTATGGTAGTTGTACTGCCTGATGAAGGACAGGAACTGGATGGCGTTTTGGAACAGTTGACTTTCGAGAATTGGAAAAAACTGAATGCTCAAATGAGAGGTCAGGCGCTTTCTGTTAAGTTCCCGAAATTTGAACTGCATTACAAGAAGAATTTGAAGGATGATATGAAAACATTGGGAATGAAGGATGCTTTTGATGAAAGAGCTGATTTTTCTGCCCTATCTCCAGCTAAATTGTTTTTAAGTCTATTGGAACAATATACTTATATTAAAGTAGATGAAAAAGGTACCGAAGCGGCTGCGATTACAGTAGGAGGATTTGATTTGATGGCACCAGGACCTCTTTCTCCTTCTGAGGTTGTTCCTTTCCACATGAACCGACCGTTTGCCTTCTTTATCAAGGAAAAGAGTACGGGTACTATCTTGTTTATGGGTAAGATAACTAAGCTATAAGACTATTAGGGTAACAAGCCCATCATATCTTCAAAGGAGGAACATACAAGTGTTTCTCCTTTTTTTGTCAATAGGAGCTCCTGGTGAGATACGGCTTTCAAATGCAAGTCGCAAATAGCTTCGGCTGATTGGCATTGATAACCGTGGCGATTCAAAGCGTTGATAACCCAATGCTGAAGAGTCTTGTCGGATGCTTCGACAATGATCTCTTTGTTACCTTGTACGGTAGGGTAGTATACGCCGTGGTCATAATCGAACTTGATATCTTTGTGGATGAACAGTTCATCCATGTGGTGATTCAAAATCAAATCTTCGGTTACTCCGTATTGCAAACCTTTTCCTTTGGTGAGAAGCCATAGCTTGTCGGACAGCACCAAGGCTTGTTCGATGTCGTGGGTGGATAATAAGATGGCTTTGTCTTGTTCTACGGCCAACCGATGAAGTAAATGCATGATTTCGATACGGCTCACTACATCGAGGAAAGCCGTTGGCTCATCGAGTAAAATGAGCGGACATTCCTGTACCAATGCCTTGGCTATCATCACCTTTTGTCGTTCGCCATCCGATAGTTCTGCGGTATAGTTCTTGGCTTTATGGGTAATGCCTACATCTTCCATGGCCTTTTCGATGATGAGGCGGTCTTCTTTGTGCAATCGACCGAAGAAACCGGTATGGGGTTGACGGCCTAAGGCGATGAGCTCATAAACCGTTAGTCCGCCGGCAAAGGTCTTGTCGGTCAGTACCACACCGATAGTGCGTGAACGTTCCTTTTCACTATAGTCTTTCAAAGGTTTGTTCAATAATGACAAGTTGCCATCAAGGGCCGGTTGAGAAGCCGAGAGGGTACGGAGTAACGTGGATTTACCCGCCCCGTTGGCACCCAACAGGCATGTCAGTTCGCCGGCATGAAGCTGGAAGTTCAAATGTTCGTGAACCATCTTTTCCTGCTTGCCGGTACGATAACCGATGCAAAGGTCTTGTGCTTGGATGACAACTTTCTTTTCCATCAGTTGAAGTATTGGATGCGACGTTGGTTAATAATCACGTAAATAATAACGGGTGCCCCCAATACCGGAGTAACGGCATTGAGCGGAATAATGCCCGATTCGCCCGGAAGAATGCATATCAAGTTACATAACAAGGCTATCACGCTACCGGTCAATAAAGTAACGGGTAACAAGGAATTGTGGTTGGATGTACCCAACATCAATCGTGCGATGTGAGGAACGGCCAGTCCGATGAAGGATACCGGTCCGCAGAAAGCTGTAGTAACTGCCGTAAGAATACCGGTGGATATCAAAAGCAAGTTACGGGTACGCTTGATGTTTACGCCTAAGTTCTCGGCATAACGGGTACCTAACAACATGGCATTGAGCGGCTTTATCAGAAGAATGGCAAGCACTAATCCAGAGAGTGTAAAGGCTGCAAAGTAAGGAAGTTGTTCCAACGATACTCCGCTGAAGTTACCCATACCCCAAATCATGTAGGAATGTACTCCCTCGGCCGTGGCAAAGAAGTTCAACAAGGAAATGGCAGAGGAAGTGATATAGCCTATCATAATCCCGGTAATAAGGAGCATGATGTTACTTTTGATAAGGGTAGAGAAGAACAGAATCAGTCCCATCACCACCATGGAACCGACAAAAGCTCCGATAACGATGGAAAAGAATCCCGAAAGGGTAACGCCTGCGGTAGCAAGAGTACCTCCAAAGGCAAGCATCACCAAAGCTACTCCCAAGCTGGCTCCCGAGTTAATACCGAGAATGGATGGACCCGCCAAGGGGTTGTTGAAAGCAGTTTGCAACATCAATCCCGAACCGGCCAAGGCGGCTCCACATAGTAGGGCAGTGATGGCTTGTGGGATACGGGCTTCCCATACAATGAAGCTCCAACTGGCTTTCTCCACTTCTTCACCCAACAAGGAACGAATCACCGCTTCGGCCGGAATATCTACCGAACCGAAGAAGAGATTGGCTGCTATCAGGGCAAGGATAAGAACCGTCAATGCAAGGCTATATGTAGTTCCTTTGTTTTTCACTCCGCTAATTTACTAAAATATTTCAATTCATAGTCCGGAAACAACGATGGATGAAAGATTTTTATCAAATCCTTCAAAACCAAGTCGGGATGAAATGGAAAATCTTCGTAAAATGGAACATAAGCGGTGTTGCATCCATAGATTTTTCTTTCCTTGAAAGCCTTGAATTTTGCATAAGGAGAATAGTCCTCTTTTAATTCAGTATAAGTCTTGTTCTTGGCTTGGTTATATTTGATAAGCCAAAAATCGGCATCTTGCCCTTTTTCGAACACAGTTTCAAATGATAAAGGTACGGAGCCGCTTACTTCTTGACTTGCAAATGCATATTGTGCGCCGGCATCGGCATATAAACGACCGGTTGTACTCTTTCCTCCAGGAGTATACCATGCAGAACCACTTTTTTGGTCACTGATGAGAGTTGGTTTGTTTGTACTTTGAAAAGCCATATCTTTTAATTTAAGATAGTTGCTTTCTACTTTTTGAAAAATACTGTCCGCTTGTGCTTCACGGCCAAAAAGAAGGCCATAGAAATGCATCCATTCAGCTCTTCCTAATGGAGAAGTTTCCATATAGTCGGCACATTCGATGATGGGTATTTTCAATTTTTCTACTCGTCCATGTCCTCCACTATTTTCGAAAGGAGAAAGCATTAAAGCATCGGGATGCATATCGATAATTTTTTCTATATTGGGGTTCATGCCATCACCGGCATCAACAATACTTCCATTACGGCATCCTTCTTGAATTTCGGGAACTTTAATATATTGTAGCTCACAGATACCTCCGATACTTGGTAAAGCTCCCAATTCTTTGATAAGACTACAATGTACTGCTGTATATACCAAGGCATTGCTTAATGGTATGTGTACCACTATACCTTCGGGGAGGTGTTGAGGTATTTCTTTATCTTTTTCTATTAAAAGATAAGTGCGTAAGATTTTAGTGGTATCCCAAGGATTACGTAAACGTGCTTTTATGTATCCTTCACCTTTTACCAATGTCAAGTTTTCAGCATAGCGAAGTTGGATTGTTTCTTCTGGTACAAAAACGGAAGAAGTCTTGCTTCTCCCACCACACGCGGAGAGAAGCAAGACTAACATTACTATGTTGGCAGATAGTAAGATATTCTTCATTGCTGATTATTTTGTTTCAAATATAATTTTTGATGTATAATATCCGGCAGAATATTTTTTCTTATAATTCCCATTAGCATCATATACTAAAATATCGGCATTTGCGCCCCATGGTGAATCAACAATATATACATCTCCAGTTATTGGATCTATACTCATGGCATTGGGTGATTTAAGTGTATTGATGTCAATGAACGGACTTTCTGTACCCTTCTTCAAATCGTAGATAACAGCTTTATGAGTATCGGGTAAATAGTATTCACTATATAGAATATACATTTTATCACCATGGTTAGCCACAAATGTAGCATTGCAAAGCGAAGTCATGGTATCTGTTTTGGGGTCAATACGTTGTAATGTTTGATATACCCATTGGTCGGCAGGAAGTTTGTCTGTTCCTGCATAATTACCGTTCGAAACTGTGTATACATAACCGTCATCACCAGTCAGACATTGAGTATATGGATTCAAAGCTACTTCTATATCTTTTGTTTTAGTGAAAGATGCAATATCTATTACCGAAACGGTTTTTCCGCTACCATCTTGTGTGTAGTTGGAATTGTTTACATAGAGCTTTCCATTTGCATTGGTGATACCCTCTGGATGCGAACCTACAGCTACCTTGCCAGTTATGTTCAATGTTAATGTGTCGAGACGAGATACACATCCATCGTAGGCGGTGAAGAACACAGCACCATTAGCGGCTGTCATATAACGTGGACTGATGGGCTGTCCTTCATTGTTAGTTAAAGCAATACTCTTCAAAACTTTACAGTTCTTGTCAAGAACTTCAATTTTAGAAGATCCCGTAACGGTTACATATAATTTTGAACCGTATAAACAAAGGTCTTGTCCCAAGTCACCAAGGCCTTTTCCGTTGGCAGCAGTATATAAATCGGCGCTGACTATTTCTGTATCCATATTCAGATATTGGATGGAAGCATCATTTCCTCCCCAATTCCCAGTGTTAAGAATGTAGGCACCAATCGTCTCTGTCGGTATGGGGGCAGGTTCGATAGTGGGGTCATCGTCGTCACTACATGCAGTCATTGTTCCCAAAGCAACTGCCATTAAAGTCATTTTGTACCAGAATTTTTTCATGTCTTTCAATTTTAATTTAAATATTGTAAGTTACTGTAATCTTATAATTACGCCCAGGCATTGGGTAGAACCGGACAATTTCATAATTCTTATTTCCTATATTCAATGCATCTGCCTGAATGCGGAGTGATTGTTTTTTCCATTTAAACAACCTGGAAAACGATATGCTGTGGTCGCTATATGGTGCTATACGATTATCTGCAGAATTCTGTGCCATTCGGTAACGTTCGGAAGCGTAGGTTACATTGTATGTAATGTTAAACCAAGGCATTTCTAAAGTCATACTTCCCGAACCGGAATGTTTGGGTGTGTAGGCTATTTGATGTTTCCAGATTTTACTATTTCGGTCGCTGATGTCTTCGGCCTGCATATAGTTATAGGTGGCATTAATATAAAGATTGTAATCGGTGGCTAAACTGATTTCACTATTCAGACTTACATCCACACCAATGGTTTTTACCTTACCTACGTTTGACATTTTCCAAACAAACATGGTTGGTACGGCAATAATCTTGTCATCCACTCGGTTATAGTAACCGTCAATGGAAAGGTTTAGGTAATCGATGAATCCCAAAGTTCCTCCCCATGCTGTTCCTATATTTAACTGACGTGTTTTTTCCGACTTTAAACGATTGTTACCGATAATGGCATAATATAAATCGTTGAATGTTGGTGTACGGAAAATATCTTTGTACGATGCTCTTAATCGCCAACCGCTGTTTTCCAATGGTTTCCAAGAAAGACTGATGGCTGGGGAAAGACGTTTGCGGTCATTGGCAGCCTTGCCTATCTTGACATTTTCTGTAATGTAAGTATTCAGTAACGAGGCTGTGGCAGAGAAGTGGTTGTTTTTATAATGTGTAGCCAATGCTGTGAGCAACGTAAAACGTTCAGGATATTGGCATTCCTTTAATGTGGTCGATAAGTAATTATAGGCAAAATCTTGTGCTAAAGAAAATGAAACCCCTTTGATAGGAGAAATCCATAGTGTAGAAGACAGATAAGTTTCTGTTTGACGGAATCGATCATCCTTATCACCACTTGCCTGTTTGTCCGTATTTCGGTTCCAAGTATAATTGAATTTTCCACTTGCCTGTAATTTACATTGATCTGAAAAGCGATTTTCGTATTTCAGTTGGCCAAAATAGTTACGGTCGTATAGACGTTCGGCTGCATATGGATTATCGTATACTACACTTCCTGGTAATCCTCTATCTGAATCGAACAAATAAGCTTTTATTTTTAATTCTTGTTTGTCGGTCAGTGTAGCAAAAAGATTCATTTCTGCTCGATAGGTTTCTATGTCGCTGTTATTACGTTTGGAATCAATGAGTTTGTTCCCGTTCCACATCTTGAACGGATAATTACCGTCGGCTCTCAGATAGTCTGCGTATGTCGAAAGACTGATTCGTTTACCAAGTTTTAAAGCATATAATAAGGAAGGATTGACTAATCCGAAAGAACCAGCTTTGATGGTAGCGGATGCGTTGTAATTTCTGTCAATGAATTGCGGACGAGCTGTTTCAATGCTTAAAGCTCCAGCAGAAGCAAACATCTTTGCTGTTTGATAGATATTATCACTCTGTCCGATACTTAAGGACAGTTCGGATACGTTGTCTAAAGAGAATCTGGATATATCAACTTGTCCTGATTGGCAATCACTAATGGTTACACCATCGTAACTGACAGCTGTGTGTTGAGCACCGAGGCTTCGTACAGATACAGTTTTCAGTCCTCCAATACCACCATAATCTTTGATGCTGACTCCTGAAAAATGACGGACTGCATCCGAAACTTCCAATGCTCCTATACGTTCCATCTCTGTCTTTTTCATCTGTTGGAGAGGAGCTGTGGCGATAACAGATTTGGAGGTACGTCGGGCAGTTACCGTTACTTCATCCATTCGATGAATTTTATCGGTAATTGAATCCTTTTGCTCCTGCGCATATATAAACGAAGGAAACAGACAGACCATTGTCAGCCAATATACCCATATATATAGGGCACGGTTATGATTCCTCATAAAACTAATGTAAATGTTGTACGTTTTTGCACTACCTTCTTGCTCTTTCCTCGAAAGCACGAAGCATGACTTTTGTTTTGCAGGTCTTCTGACTTACCTCTGTTTACTTTGCCTTCCCACCTTTTATCATATAGGCAGTGGCGCGAGTTGTAAGTAAACTAATCTATAACGATGAGGCTTACAGCAGCGGGACTGTTCAGGACTTTCACCTGATTCCCTTTTCATCCGTTCCCTCGCGAGCGGAGTTCGCGGAACAAAACGATGCAAAGGTAGAGAAAGAATTTGGAAAAGCAAATATATAGTTTGTTTTTTTTTCAATTATTTGTTTCACATCCAAAATTACAATTAACTTTGCATTCATGAAAAAGAAAAATACACTACATCCCATTATGTTTGCCGGAACGGGAAGCGATGTAGGCAAGAGCATTATCGCGGCGGCCTTTTGTCGCATATTCAAGCAGGATGGTTATCGACCGGCACCGTTCAAGGCACAGAACATGGCACTGAATTCATACGCCACTCCCGAGGGGTTGGAAATAGGACGTGCACAGGCGGTACAAGCCGAAGCGGCGGGTGTGCCTTGTCATACCGATATGAATCCTTTGCTGCTGAAACCGCAGAACGATCATACATCGCAGGTGGTATTGAACGGGAAACCCATCGGCAATCGTCATGCGTATGACTATTTTCGGAAAGAGGGTCGAGAGGAGTTGAGATTGGAAGTCTATGCCGCATTTGACCGCCTTTCTTTGCGTTACAATCCCGTAGTTATGGAAGGAGCCGGTAGCTTGGCGGAAATCAATCTTCGGGATACGGATTTGGTGAACATGCCTATGGCGATGCATGCCAAGGCGGATGTAATTCTGGTGGGTGATATCGACAGGGGAGGTGTATTTGCGAGTATTTATGGTTCGCTGTTGCTCCTCACTCCCGAGGAACGGAAACGGGTGAAGGGAATTCTCATCAACAAGTTCCGGGGGGATATCCGCTTATTTGAATCGGGAGTGAAGATGCTGGAAGAATTGTGCGGCATTCCTGTATTGGGGATAGTGCCATACTATAAGGACATTCATATCGAGGAAGAGGACTCGGTGGCACTGGCTGTTAAAGCAGTACAGGCGGAACGGGGAAAGGTGAATGTGGCGGTGGTATTGCTTCGTCACCTCAGTAATTTTACCGATTTCAATGTATTGGAAAGGGACCCTCGGGTACATCTGTTTTATACCAACAATGTAGACGAATTGGCGAAAGCCGACATCATTCTGTTGCCGGGTAGCAAGAATACTATAGATGACCTTTATGAACTCCGTCAGAACGGGGTGGCGCAAGCGATTCTTCAGGCACATCGGGGTGGTGCGACAGTAATGGGTATTTGTGGAGGTTATCAGATAATGGGACAACAGATACTCGACCCGAATCATGTGGAAGGGGAGTTGGAAGCTTTGCCGGGATTAGGACTTTTGCCGACGATAACTTGTATGAGCGGAGAGAAAGTAACCTGTCAAGTGAAGTTCTGTATGTGTCATGAGCCGTCGGAAATGTTGGAAGGTTATGAAATTCACATGGGAGTGACAACACCGTTGGAAGGAGAGACTATGCAACCGTTAAACTACATGGAGAACGGGAATCCGGAAGGATGCAAGGTAGATGATACTTGCATGGGTACTTATATCCATGGTATTCTGGACAATCCTTCATTCATAGACTACTTGCTGAAACCTTTTGCGCATAAACTGACGGAAGAGGCTTCAGCTTTTGATTATCATCAATTCAAGGAACAGCAATACGATAAGTTGGCCGACCATGTTCGGAAGCATGTGAATTTACCGCTTGTCTATCAAATATTGACGAAAGATTATGATTAAAGGTCATGGCGATGATGTCTATCAATATGCTCGTCCCATCACGGCGAATTTCAGCTCGAATGTGTTTGGTCGGATAAATTTGGACGGTTTGAAGAGACATTTGTGCAATTGTATGGACGAGATAGGCAACTATCCTGAACCGGAACCGTATACATTGGAAGCTGGACTTGCCAAGCTACATCACCTGCAAGCGGATGAGGTATGTGTAACCAATGGAGCTACAGAGGCCATTTATTTGATTGCACAGACTTTCCGGGGAACTAATACCGCAATTTGTCAACCTACTTTCAGTGAGTATGCCGATGCTTGCCGGATGCATGAGCATCGGGTGACGGCACTTTTTATGTTGCCAACCGAAAAGGAACAGTATCGCTTGCCTTCGGACATTCGCATGTTATGGTTGTGCAATCCTAATAATCCTACGGGGCGAGTGGTACGAAAAGAAGAATTGAAACGGTTGGTTGAACAGAATCCGAAGGTGTGTTTTGTCATCGATCAATCGTATGAATTCTTTACGTTGAGTCCGTTGTTTACGGTTGAAGAGGCAGTTTATTATCCCAATGTACTGTTGCTTCATTCAATGACCAAGCGCTATGCCATGCCGGGATTGCGGTTGGGCTATGTTACGGGCTGTGCGAGTCTGCTTGAAAGACTTCGGGTAAATAGGATGCCGTGGTCGGTCAATCAGTTGGCCATTCAGGCAGGGATGTATTTATTAGCGCATTCCAATGAAATTCCAGTGGATATGGTGGCTTATCTGGAAGAAGCGAATAGGCTTCGGGAAAGATTGCAAGCTTTGGGTGCCATGGAGGTATGGGATACGGAAACACATTTCATGTTGGTATGTCTTCGCTTTGGAAAGGCATCGGCCTTGAAGGAGTATTTGGCTAATCAACATGGCATCTTGATACGTGATGCTTCGAACTTTGAAGGATTGGATGACCGTTTTTTTCGCATCGCGGCACAGACTCCGGAAGAGAATAAATGGTTGGTGGATGCGATAAAGAAGTGGTTGGAGGAATAAGAATATGGTAGGCTTGAATGATTTTTTGCCGTTATTGTTGGCATGGATATTGGACCTTTGTTTGGGAGATCCTGTTAGATTACCACATCCGGTGGTAGCTTTCGGTAAGTTGATTTCCAAAGGAGAACATGCCTTGAATCGTGGAACATATCGTAAACTGAAGGGAGTATTACTTGATATGGTTTTGGTTGTGGGAACATACACGTTGACTGCTTTTATGCTTGGATGTCTGCCTACGGTAATTGGATTTTTAGTAAATACCTTGCTGATATTCTATTGCTTGGCTGGAACTACCTTAATCCGCGAAGTAAAAGAAGTCTTTCGGGCAGTAGACCGGTCATTGGACGAAGGTCGGAAACAGGTAGCTCGCATTGTGGGACGGGATACCTCCAAACTTTCTGCACAAGAAGTACGGGCGGCAGCCCTCGAAACCTTGGCGGAAAACTTGAGCGATGGAGTCATTGCTCCTTTGTTTTGGTATGCCTTATTGGGAGTGCCGGGCATGTTGGCTTATAAGATGGTGAATACACTTGATTCTATGATAGGTTATCGAAATGATCGTTATAAGGATTTCGGTTGCTTTGCCGCCCGATTGGACGATGTGGCGAATTACATCCCAGCTCGGCTTACAGCTTTCCTCATGGTGTTGGCGTCCGGTAAACTTTCGTTGTTGGGCTTTGTATGGAAGTATGGCGATCAGCATGCTAGCCCCAATTCAGGGTATCCCGAAGCTGCATTGGCGGGTATCTTGAATTGTCGCTTCGGTGGGCCACATAATTATTTTGGGCAGGAAGTATGGAAACCTTTCATCGGGCATAACAATAGGTTGCTGACGAGTGAGGACATGAAAGTAGCGGTCCGCATCAATCGCTTGGCGGAAGTAATGATGATTGGAGTGGTGGTAGTCAAATTTCTATGCTGATAATCCCACCATATGGAGTCAACGAAGTAAAGGCATCTTCGACTTTTAATAATCCGGCATAAATTTGTGCACAAATCAGTACACCACCATGGGCAAAGACGGCTACTTTCTGATAAGGTTTTGTCTTTAACTCATCCAAGAAATCAGCTACCCGTTTATATTGCATGGAAAAGGATTCACCGTTAGTGGCAGGTACATTCAAGTAATCATTGAACCATTCTTGCATCCGTGGATCTTTAATTTCATTGAAGTTCTGCATTTCCCAATCACCGAAGTTGAGTTCTAAGATACGGGAGTCATGCTTGGCATCGGGATAACCGCAATAAGTAGCCAGTCGGATACATCGATAGAGGGGGCTGGTATACACTTGGTCGAAAGGAGTATAAGTATTCAGCCTCCCTAAGGTAACGACGGCTTCCTGTTCGAAAGTCGGTTTCAAAGGAACATCGGTTTGACCGTAACAAGTTCCAGGAAGTACATCAACGGAAGTATGTCGAATGAGGATGATTTCCATTTTTTTAGAATCTATTAATTGTGTCATTCTGAACGTTAGTGAAGAATCAGAGAAATTATGTGTTTAGATTCTTCGTGATGCTCAGGATGACACCATACAACATAAGTAAAAAGTTAATTCACAAAGCAGGAATGTGGCTCCGCAACAATCACCAGTATACCCTTGCAAACGGTATTTCATTAGGTGTACAAGGAAAGTAAACACTAATAGTGACCCTATCCAATTGAGCCACATAGGACATGGTAAGAAAATGAATGCCGGTAACAAACCACCTATCAGGTTGAATACTTTTTCCTTGGCACTCATCCGATTGTACACTACTTTAGCTTTGCTCTCTTCTTCCTTACGGGCATAAGGTAGAATATTAATCAATTGCGAGGCACAAAATTTACCCCAACAATCGCCACAGAAAACTAACATGCAAAGCATCGGTACAGGCAGATTAATCAATTGCATCATCAAGAGAAAATATACTATCAGTCCGATGACACCATACGTACCGATGTGGGAATCCTTCATGATGGTGAGTGTCCGTTCGCGGGTACTTCCTCCACCGAATCCGTCGAAGAAATCAGCCAAGCCGTCTTCGTGCAGACAACCGGTTATTAGTAATCGTGATACCAAGGCCAATATCCATGCTAAAGAAACTGGCATGATTTGTGCTCCCAACCATAAGGTTCCCGCCATAATGCCTCCTGTTAGCCAGCCTACAAAAGGCCAATAGGGTACGACATGCTTGAAACAATCTGAAGAAACTTCCTTCAACTTCCAAAACGGGAGTCGGGTGAAGAATATTAAAGCGGCTAACAGATTCATGGTTTAAAAGTATTTGGTAACGGAAGCTCCCATAAAACTGTCCATTTCGTTAATCATTCGTACGGCTGAGTCAAGGATAGGATAAGCGCAAATGGCTCCTGTTCCTTCGCCTAACCGTAAACCTAAATTTAAAATAGGTTTTGCTCCGAGAACATCAAGCACCAATCGGTGGCCTGATTCGTCTCCACAATGTCCGAAGATGGCATAATCCAATACTTCTGGATAGATTTTGCTGGCTGCTAAGATGCAGTTGGTCATGATGAAACCATCTACTAAAACAATCATTTTCAATTCGGCTGCTTGAAGCATTGCACCCACAGCCATTACCATTTCGTAACCACCGAAGTAACGGATAATATCAATTGTAGAACCATTGCCGGAATAGTTGTCTAAAGCTTGTTGAAGAACTTTATATTTATGCTTGATTCCTTCGCTATTCAATCCACTTCCGGCACCTACACATTGCAGCAAAGGAATTCCCGTAAGGCAAGTCATCCAAAGTGAAGAGGCCGATGTGTTGCCAATTCCCATTTCGCCAAAACTAAGGATATTACTTCCTTCCTCGTGACAAAGACGCACCATTTCGGCTCCCCGTTCTATGCACAGGTTCATTTCTTCTTTCGTCATGGCTGCTTCGTAAAGGAAATTGCGAGTACCTTTCCGTATCTTTTTATCGATGATGCCCTGGTTGGTAGGTAAGTCATAATCCACTCCAGCATCCACCACTTTCAATTGAAAACCATGTTGGCGACAAAGAAAGTTCACTCCACCATTACCTTGAGTAAAATGAATGGTTTGTTGCCAAGTAACTTCACGAGGTGAAACGCTTACTCCTTCTGCTTCGATGCCATGGTCAGCACAGAAGATAATGTTTTGTGGGCACCTCAAGGAAGGGGAGAGAGTTTGTTGTATCCAACCAACTTGCAGGGCTAGTTCCTCGAGAGTACCTAATGAAGCTTTTGGCTTGGTAAGATTATCTATTTTGAAACGCAAGGGTGCTTGTATGGAAACATCGGGACGTTTGATGTTGAACTGATAGACTAATTCTTCATTTTTCATTTTCACTCTTGATTTTTACGGGAATACCACAAACCATCAGTGTCACTTCATCGGCTTGTGCAGCCACATATTGATTCATCCACCCTTGCATGTCAGTGAATTTTCTTTGTAATTCATTCTCGGAAGTACCTCCCATGCCTATTTCGTTTGTCACAAAAATAAAGGTGGCTTCTTGGGTGGTAAATCGATCGAATTCCTGCTTGGCCAATTCAAGTGCTTGCTTTACATTCCCCTGATATTCAAAGAAATAATTGGTACACCATAGCGTTACGCAATCTATTAGTATCACCTTCCCGGTTACATCGTACTTGCTTAGTTCCTTTTCCTCTTCAATATTTGTCCATTCGGGTCCTCGGGCTTGTTGATGCTTGATTACTCGTTGGCGAAACTCCTCGTCCCATACTCGGGCGGTAGCCATATAGATGGGATTGGGCGATAGTTTCAGTGCCATTTTTTCAGCGTATGAACTTTTGCCCGAACGTGCCCCTCCTGTGATAAGTATGATTCGTTTCATGACATTGTGATTTATGATACAAATGTCGGGAAGAATTTGGATATGACAAAATAAAAACAAAAAAAAGACAATGTGTTCTTTTCACCTACGATTGGTTTAGAAATTCTACTTGCGAAAGTTGAATTATTTAATAAATTTCGGTTGCTTTTTGTAAAACGAAAAGAATCTGTTACTTTTGTATTATTTGAAGGAACTAAGAATCCTATTTTATAAGCTTTATTATGATGATATTAAGAACAGCCACAACAACCGATTTACCCCGTATGTGGGAAATGATTCTTCAAGCGAAGGCACAGATGTATCGTGAGAACAAGCAGCAATGGGATGAAAGCTACCCGTTGCCGGTGCATCTGCAGGCAGATATTGACAAAGGATATGCCTATGTGTTGGAGAATGAAGGAAAGGTTATCGCTTACGGTGCCATTGTTTTTGATGGGGAACCTGCATACGACCATATTGATGGGAACTGGTTGAGTGAACAACCCTACGTTGTCTTGCATCGCTTGGCTGTAGCCGACGAAGTGAAACGGCAAGGTGTAGCCGTACGTTTCTTTCAAGAAATCATAGCATTAGCTCTATCGAAAAACATACATAGTTTCAAGGTAGACACCAACTACGACAATTTCTATATGCATAAAGTATTGGACAAGTGCGGCTTTACCTATTGTGGCATTATTCACTATCCACGGGGCGATAGGTGGGGGTATGAAAAATTACTCCTTTAGTTTCGGCAGAATCTTTTCTTCAAAAATATCTTTGCGGATAATGCGGTAATGGGGCTGATAGGCATCATTGAAAGCTTGGCTGTGGTGCACTACATAATGCCCCTCTTCCAGTAAACGACTGATGGATAGGGAATCTTCTGTATAATTCTTGATGTGTGGAGCTACCGTTTTTACATCGTGTAATAACAATTCCCATTCTTCTAACCAGATGGGGGTGAGGGTAGTATCTACTCCGTTGGCACTTTGCATGAATGCATCAACGAATTCATCCATCGGAACTTTCCCGTCTTTAATAACCGATAGATTTACCCGATAGAATCTACCTTTCCAACTGCAAGGCTCGTATTCATCGCCTTGTAATGTATCGGCATTGCTTATTTCGTATTGGATGTATTTTTCTACAGATTCACGGTTCGTCAACAAATGTGCGGGACCAAAGACATCCTGGAAACTACCTTTGTATATATCTTGTAGGGTAGCTTCGGGATATTTCTGCATAAAATCACGAAGATATTTCTGCATGGGGGAGTAACCACTATCGCATGAATGGATATAGATGGATGCTAATATGATTATGAATAATGTTCGAATTGTTTTCATTTCTGTAATTTTGAAGGCAAATATAGGTAAAAAGGCTTGCATGACAAACATTTTTAGTAACTTTACGCCTCCAAACAAAATACATTATTCAAATGAACAATACAACCATCTTTAAGAAAGGACTTTGTTTGCTGTTTATGGCAGCTGCTTTTATGCAAGGCAAGGCGCAAGGCATTCAACCGGAAGGGAACTTTGTCAAAGCCAGCCATTCGAATATTCAATACGTCGGTCGGGTTAGTTTCAGAAATCCGGATGTGGCCACATTTACCTATCCAGGAGTACAGATTAATGCCCGTTTTGATGGAACTTCATTAAAGATGATGGCCAAGCCGATGAGCGGTTATTTTATGGCACAGATAGATCATGGAAAACCTTTTAAAGTGAGTTTCAATGCTCCCAAGGATTCTATTGTGACATTGGCCACTTGCTTGCGCGATGAAGTGCACGAAGTCCGTTTGATGTATGTCATTGAAGGCTATCAACGTATGCCGGAGTTCCGTGGCTTTATTTTGGATGAAGGAGCCAAGACATTGAGAGCACCCTATTTACCCAAACGTAAGATTGAATTTATCGGTAACTCCATTACTTGCGGATATGGGATAGAAAGCACCGACCCCAAGGAAGGGTTCAGTGATGAAACAGAGAATCATTATTATAGTTATGCAGCCATTACGGCTCGTAACCTGCAGGCACAGCATTTGGTGGTAGCCCGTAGCGGTATAGGCATTTATCGGAATTATGGCGCACCGAAAACCGGAAGTAAGGACAATATGCCTTCCATGTATGAACAAACTTTATTTGGAGTGCCATCTGAAAAATGGAACTTTTCCAAATATACTCCCGATGTGGTGTGTGTAAATTTGGGAACCAACGATACAAGTTTGAATAACTACGATCGTGACTTCTTGGTAAATGGATACCGTAATTTCCTGATTACCCTTCGTAAACATTATCCGAATGCGAAGATTGTATTCCTGACCGGTTCCATGCTGTTGGGACAAGCTTTGGAACATGTTAAGTATGCCATGGATGATGTTGTTCGTGAGGCTCGCATTGCCGGGGATAAACAAGTGTATCGTTTTGATATGTCCTGGCAAACCGGTGATTTAGGATATGGCGCCGATTATCATCCCAGCAAATGGCAACATGAGAAGATGGCTGGTGAACTGACTGCCTACCTTCGTGGATTGATGAATTGGTTTTAAAAAATGTAGGTGTGTCGAAACACGCATCCACTTATTTTTAGGCGCGGATTACACGGATTAACACGGTTTTTTAGTGTATGTTTACATCTACTTTATCCGTGCAATCCGTGTAATCCGTGCCTAAATTATATTTCGACACACCCACTTTATTTATTAGAAACTGATTCCGAAAATAAAGTCTGCACATTCGGTAGCCGGATTGAAGCTTAACTTACCAAATACCGGAAGGCTGAATGAATCTGTAATCTTAATTTCTTTGCTGGTGCTCAAGGCTATGTCACAAACCGTGAATCCGTCAGCTTCTGCATAATAGTCGGTTGCCCATGGAGTGGCACCTACTTCGGCTGTCCATTCCAGCCCACCTAATGTGAACGGAACTTCAAGGGATACAAACGATGAATAAGCCCGATTACCGTCTTTATTCACTCCGTCGGCTCCGGCAAAGTTGGTGTACCAGTTTACTGCCAATGCTCCGAAATCATATCCTACTTGAGCTTCAAAGACATGGGCGGTAGAGTGTGCACCATAATGGAAGAATTTGGTTTCTTCGCCGTATGGAGCCACCCAATAGTCGGTAACCGAAATGCTGAATCCACCGGTTTCGTAAGCCAATGTCAAATCAATTTCTTTGGCATCTTCTTTATCGATACCTACTGATCCCCACGCGGTGAGCGACAAACCTTTGTATGCAATGGATATGGAGGGTTGGATACTTACTCCACCCAAATCCTGACCACGCCATTCATAAGTACTTACCAAATCAGCACCAATACTTGTTTCTACTTCATCCTGCGCCGTAACAGATAATGGAATAACTGTTACCATTCCCAATAATAAAGCCAATGTTCTAACTAATCTTTTCATTTTTTATAGGTTTATTTAATCTTTTGTCTAATCTTTGTCAGATAACCTTTCATGGCATCGGCATCTTTCCGGCTGATGATGTCGAGCAATTCATTCAACTCGGTACGGATACCTTCCACTTGTGCCGGTGTACGGGGATTGAACAGAATTTCCTGTAACAGGTAATCATCTTCATTCAATACACCCTTGGCAATAGCCATGTGACGTTTGAAGGTAGTACCCGGAGCATCCTGATGTTTCATTACCGCTGCAAAAACGAATGTCGAAACAAACGGTATGGACAAGGAATAGGCCACCGTCTCATCGTGTTCATCGAAGGTGTATTCAAAAATATTCAATCCAAGGTTTTGGTACAGATCCTTGAAGAATATCTTGCCCATGTAGTCGCCTTCACTGATGATAATGGCATTCTCGGAACTCAACTTGTCGAGGTTGGCAAAAGTAGGACCAAACATCGGGTGGGTGGATACGTAACGGAATCCACATTGCTCATACCATTCTTGCAAGCCGGTCTTAACCGAGGCAATGTCGCTGATGATACAATCCTTTGGTAGGGCGGGGAGTACCTGATTGAATGCATCCAGTGTATATTTTACCGTGGCAGCATTGATGACCAGTTCGGGCTTGAATTCGCGGATCTCATCCAATGTGGTATACCGGTAGCAGTTGTACATAAAGCGCAACTTCTGCGGGTTGACATCGAATACAGCCGTTTCGTGCTTGAAACTCAATACATCGGTAAAGAAGGAGCCCATCTTACCGGCTCCTAATATTAATATTCTCATATTGATTATGATTTCTTATCCCAGATTAAATCTGTCCTATTTGTTGTCATTCTGAGTGTAACGAAGAATCTGTAAACATAAAGTGGATGTAATCAGATCCTTCGCAATGCTCAGGATGACAAGACTAAGGAAAGTTATTATTTATTAATGATTTCCATCTGTTGGCGTACACTTTCTTCGTGGATGGCTTCGAATACCTTCTTGATAAATTCAGAGTCCATACCGCAAAGAGCTCCTTGCGCACCGCGCTTGTCGAGGATTTCATTGTAACGACCGGTCTGTAGAATGGTCATTCCGTGTTCCTTCTTGAATGTACCGATTTCACGGCAAACACGCATACGCTTAGCCAATACCTCTATCAGTTGGTTGTCGCATTCGTCAATTTGTGAACGAAGTTCCGACAGGTTTTCTGTGGTATGCTTGCCTTCGCGGATAACAAGCAGATTCAGAATGTAGCTCAATACATCCGGAGTTACTTGTTGTGAAGCGTCGCTCCATGCACTGTCCGGATTGCAATGGCTTTCTACTATCAAACCATCGAAGCCCAAGTCCATCGCTTGTTGACAAAGTGGGGCTACCAGTTCGCGCTTGCCGCCAATGTGTGACGGGTCGCAGAATATTGGAAGTTCAGGAATACGACGACGCAATTCGATAGGGATATGCCATTGTGGAAGGTTACGATAAATCTTCTTGTCGTATGAAGAGAAACCACGATGAATGGCACCCAATCGTTTCAATCCGGCGCCGTTGATGCGTTCCAAGGCACCAATCCACAATTCCAAATCGGGGTTGACGGGATTCTTGACCAATACAGGAATGTCTACACCTTTCAACGCATCGGCCAATTCTTGTACAGCAAACGGGTTGGCTGTAGTACGGGCACCTATCCATAGAATATCGATGCCTGCCTTCAAACATTCGTAAACATGCTTGGCAGTAGCTACTTCGGTGGATACCAGCATACCGGTTTCCTCTTTGACACGTTTCAACCATGCCAAACCGTCAACACCAATGCCTTCAAAACCACCCGGCTTGGTACGAGGTTTCCAGATACCTGCTCGGAAGATTTTTGCACCTTTCTTTGCAAGTTGGTGAGCAGTATTCATAACCTGTTCTTCGGTTTCTGCACTACAAGGACCGGCAATGACGATGGGTCGCTTTTCTTCTATACCTGTTAATGCGAGGGGTTTTAATTCTAATTCCATAAGGCTTGTATTTATTTTTTTTATTTCATAATCTTTTTAATTCTTTCCAATGCTTCGGCCAACTTGTCTTCCTTGGCACAAAGTGAAATGCGGATATATCGCTTACCGTTGCTGCCGAAGATGAATCCCGGAGTGATGAATACGCGGGCTTCGTGCAACACTTTTTCAGTCAGTTCTTCCACATCGTTGTACGAGTCGGGGATGCGTCCCCAGAGGAACATACCTACTTGATTGGTGTCGAAGGTGCAACCTAATGTCCGCATGATTTCTTCGGCCAGTTGACGACGGCGGCTATATACACCGATGTTGGCTTCTTCGTGCCATTCGATGCTGTTGTTATAGGCTTGAGCTGCAGCCAACTGCATGGGGCGGAAAGTACCCGAGTCGATGTTGCTCTTTATCTTCAGTATCCATTGTACGAACTGGGCATTAGTGGCCAACAGACCTACACGCCAGCCCGGCATATTGTGGCTCTTACTCATGGAGTTGAACTCAATACAACATTCCTTAGCTCCCGGAACGTTGAGGATGCTCAACGGTTTCTTGTTCAGAATGAGGCTGTAGGGGTTGTCGTTCACGATGACAATGTTGTGACGGCGGGCAAAATCCACCAACTTCTCATACAGTTCCATGGTAGCGTTGGCACCGGTGGGCATGTTGGGGTAGTTGGTCCACATCAGCTTTACACGGCTCAAGTCCATCTTTTCCAATTCCTCGAAATCGGGTTGCCAATCGTTGTCTTCGCGGAGGTTGTAATTCACAATTTCGCTTCCCAATATCTTGTTCAGTGAAGTGTAGGTAGGATATCCCGGATTGGGAACCAATACTTGGTCACCCGGATTCACAAATGCCAATGTTACATGTAGAATACCTTCTTTGGAACCGATAAGCGGTTGGATTTCGGTAGCCGGGTCAAGGTCCACATGGTACCAACGCTTGTACCAATCGGCCATCGCTTTTCGAAGTTCGGGAATACCTACGGTAGGTTGGTATCCATGTACATCGGCACGCTTGGCTTGTTCGCAAAGCACGTTGACGGTTTCTTCCGATGGGGGCATATCCGGGCTTCCGATACCTAAGCTGATAACATTCTTGCCTTCGGCATTCATTTGTGCCACTTCCTTCAGTTTCCGACTGAAGTAGTATTCGCTTACATTTGAGAGGCGGTCGGCCGGCACTATATTATAGGGTTGATTTTCCTTCTTCATATTCTCCTAATACTTTAAGTTCTTTGGTCAAGGGTGATACAGCATCGATGCTTTGACGGAAGCGCAGATAGTCGTTAAAGATCACATCCACGTAAAACAGATATTCCCATTCGCGTCCGATGATGGGCAAGGATTGTATCTTGGTGAGGTTTATTTTATAGAACGAGAAGATGCTGAGCACTTGCGAGAGGCTTCCTTCGTTGTGGGGGAGGGAGAACACAATGTTTGCCTTGTTAATCTTCGAACGTTCGCGTAGGTCGTCAGCAATCCATGGGTCGGTTACCACCAAGAAGCGTGTAAAGTTATGCTTGTTGGTCTCAATACCTTCTTCCAGTATCTTCATGCCATACAGCTCGGCTGCATATTTGGAACAGATGGCTGCATGTCCTTTTAAATTATTACGCTTGATAAATTCCGCACTGGCTGCAGTGTCATCAGCTTCCACTACTTTCAGGTTGGGATGGCGTTTCAGGAACTGCTGGCATTGTGCCAATGCCACAGGGTGGGAGTTCACTTCGGTCAATGTATCCCAATCGTCTTCCGGCAGACATACGCAACTGTGCTTGATGCGGAGCTTATGTTCGCCTACAATGGTGGCACCGCTATCGCGAAGCAGTTCGTAGTTGTGCAACAAGCTACCGGCAATGGTGTTCTCGATGGCGAGCATACCAATCACGTTGCTGTCTTCCTTCATATGGTCGAATATTTCTTCGAAGGTGTCGCAGCAAATCAATTCCAGTTCTTCGTTGGGGAAGAATTGATGGGCGGCAATATCATGGAAAGAGCCCGGTATACCCTGTATGGCTATTTTCTTCATAGGTTTCTTTTATTAATAAGAAAATCCCGCCTTTGTGAAGCGGGATTCTTTTGTTATATCAATTCTTTATTTTCTATTAACGTACACATACAAACTCCCGCTTCACTTTGTTGCTAAAGTAAAAGTAATAAAAGAAGTAAAAATATGTATTGTACAACGCTTTCATGTAAAAATGTTCCTTTTTGTTGTTAAACACGATGCAAATGTAATACTTTTCTAATAAAAACAAGCAAATAGGAAGATTTTTTTTCAAGGATAGATTATTTTTTATGAAAAGTCCGTTTTTAGCATATTGATAAGTGCCACTCTTTGGAGGGAAAACGTGTTCCCTTTGTTTTGTATATACTCCAACAGAAACAATCCGTTTTGTCTTAGCCTGGATTTGAGCACCAGGTGTTCGTCTCCTGTCTCATCGGCAATTTTCAGGATTGTCATGGCGGCAAGTTCTATCTTCCCCATGCGATTTTCATCGTCTTTATATTGTTCCATAATCTCTTCGGGACTCAGCTCACTCAACTTTTCAGAGGATATGCCCAATATCTGTCGGGTGAGCGTGTCATATTCCACCCATTGTTGTGGGCGGACTTTCTGTTTGTTCAACAAAAAGTTCATGATGAGGGTGATGATTTCCTGAATCATTCGGAGGAGGTAATCTTGCTTTATCATAGCTTAAATTGTTTTGTTTTTGCAAATATACATATAAACCGCCGTTTTCCCATCCATAAACCGCCGTTTTCTTCATCGGAAAACGGCGGTTTTTATTTTGGAACTTGTTAGTAAGTGTTTTTTTTAATGGTACGTTTTTTTAGGCACGGATTACACGGATTACACGGATTTCATGTCCTTGTGTTTCCATAGTCGTTCCGACTGATGCGATGACACGGATTTTTTACAGACTGGATGAATCTGTGTCATCCAAACAAGCCGAAGGCTTAAGAAAGGCAGAGGACGGGTTCCGTGCAATCCGTGTAATCCGTGCCTAAAAAAATCCGTGCCTAAATTATATTATTTTACCGCACAGTTTCAGGGAAAATCTCCCCTTGCTGGGGCGGTTGATTCGTGAGCCAGTTGCTGTTGTCCCACACCACATCGGGGTCGGGGATGTCGGGGGTGGCAGGCTCCACGAAGGGAACGAAGCGGCCGTTGTGCGTGTTGTACTGGAACGAGGCCACGCCCGGCTGACCCAAGTGGCGGAACTTCACCTTCTGTACATGTACCCGGGTGACACCCCGCTCACGGTCG
>JAFUNS010000067.1 GCA_017472925.1 Bacteroides sp.
CCCCAACTCTGCTATTTGGAATATATGCAGACTCAAATCCATAAAAACAGCAAATTCAAGCTACAACTAAAAAACCTGTTACAAGCATACCCTAATGTGGACATCGCAGCAATGGGGTTCCCGAAAGATTGGGAAAACGAATCGCTTTGGAAATAACCATACATAGAACTTATTCCTCATCCTTCACTCGTTTCTTCGCCGCTTTGGTTTCACGGGCGGCAATGGTAGCACTCAGCGAATCGATGACGACATTCACCTGGTCGATGAAGCCACCGTACTGCTCCTCGCCCATCACGATGCAGAGGGCATTGACACGCTGCACGAAAGCCTTGTATGCCTCCTCGGCAGCCGTGCGGCTTTCCTTTATAAGACCGGTCTGATAGGTGGTGTCCTCGGTCACCTTCGCATCGCGAAGCTCGATGAAGCGGAGGTAACAATCGTCCATGTTGTTCAGCCAGGGGTCGAAAGCAGCGGTTTCGCGGTCGGTCTCGTCCACATTGGCCAACTCCTGCAACAGATTGTAGTAGCGGCCGTATTCTTCGTGGAAGCCGAGGCTTGCCAAGTCGCCGAACTTCACGAAGAGGTCGTAAATGGTCTTTCCGATAGCAGCTACAGCAGTGTCGGGATGCGACGACATAGCCTTGGCGTATGCACGGGCCACCCGCCATGCGGTATCGGCTGCGGCATCCGCCGCATTCATGTCGGCAGTCTTCGAGTTCTTGGTGGATTGCTTCAAGGCGGTATCGTAGGTATTCACCGTAGCGGTATAAGCATCTACCATGGCCTTGTCCGTCTCAACGGTGAGCATGTCCTTGGCCAGCGAGGCCACTTGCTGCAAAAAGCCGAAACATTCCTCCGTGCGGAGGCGGCTGAGGTCAAGATTCTTGATTTGTTTCATATTTCGTTGTGATTTTTATAGTAAAACTTTTCTTTTTATACTTTCGGAACTCCCGAAACTATCAAAATGATTATTCTGAAGCTTTCGGGAGTTCCCGACGATGTTCCTATTTCCGTTTTCCTGTCTTCGGGAATCCCGAAAGGTATCCTATGCTTGTTTTCGTGGTTTCGGGAAGTTCCGAAAAGATTTCTACGTCAGCTTTGAATATTCTACACCCAAATTGTTACTCTGTAGTTGGCGTAGGAGCACCCTCTACCAGAACCGGATAAGAATAATTAGGATCATTGCTTTTCTCCCAATGCTTGTCGCACTTCTTGGCATCAGCCAAGTCTGCGGTATTATTGTATGTGACGAGGGCGGCATTCATACCGTTTACTACTTCATCGGTATTGAATTCTGTCACTTTGGTTACTCCGTCTAAATTGGTTGATACGGAATCGTAGAAACCATTAAAAGACCCCGTATAAGTCTTACTTGCTGTTACAGCATGATTGTCGCTATAACAGCCATAATTGGCGTAATTAGGACTATAACCAATTCCACTAATGACGTAGTCTTTTGGTGCAGTGATACTTCCCGTATTGGCACAGGCTACAAATATACCATTGCCCATCGTACTGACAATTCCGCCTATTAGCTTTTGGCTGTTGGTAGTAGCATCTTTTAGCTCAATATTCCCATTGTTTACACATTGCAAGAACAAATCATCCTTATTAGCGAAACCCGAAATACCACCAATCATTAACCAATAACAAGTTATTGTATTATCATCATTTATGCCCGTAACAGCCAAGTCCTGATTGTTTATACAATTCTTTACTATTTGGTTTATACCCGTATATCCTATTACTGCTCCCAAAGTAATTCTATCATTATTGTCACTTACTGATATACGGAAGACAGGATCGGTGCTATCCGGATTCGGCTCGATTGTCACGCCACTTACTGTTCCACTAATACCTGTAGTAGTTCCCATAGCAATACCAACATATGTGTATTTACCAGAAACGACAGCCACCGTACTTCCTTTAA
The DNA here is from genome assembly GCA_017472925.1 of Bacteroides sp. Classification (GTDB taxonomy): domain Bacteria; phylum Bacteroidota; class Bacteroidia; order Bacteroidales; family Bacteroidaceae; genus Phocaeicola. The sequence goes on from JAFUNS010000067.1 coordinate 1,931, forward strand.
AAGTAACATCCTTGAAAGTTGCATTTTGGCCTAACTGTCCAATAAATCCTACATAGGTATCATTTCTCGACTGATAGCCACCAACAACCCTCAAATTACTGATAGTTTTATTGTTCCCATCAAACATTTGATTTTTTCCCGATTTATTGGTCGTCGTCCAATTACCTGCAAATCCTACCATTTCAATGTCATTAGGAAGTGTCCCCATATCAATGTCATTATCTCCAAGAGTACATTTTGCGAACATACTGGTATTTTCTCCCCACGCACGAAGTCCCCAAGGTGAATAAACTTTATATGATTTATCGAAAATAGAAACATCAGTATAATCATAATCGTGGGTAGTCACATCCACCGTAGCCGTATAGTACTTACCGGCCTTGATTTCCTTGGAGGTGGAAATGCTTCCCGAATATCCCTTGCTTCCGCTGTGAGTGCGGATATGCAGGGTGTTCTTGGAATCGGCAGATGCAGCCATGGGTGACACATGGAGGTATAGAGTAATCTTTCCGGCCGTCACTTTAGGATTCTTCACCGTAATGGAGTGGGCACTCAGTTCGTTGGTGTATTTCACTGTTTCACCGGTAAGATTTACCGTACCCTTTGCCAAGAGGCGGTCGCTCACCAAACTCAAAGAGGTGGGAGTATAGTTTTCGGGTAAGTTCAATGTAAATTTCACAATGGCTGTGAGGTGCTGGAAGTTGTATTCCTTTCCGTCCGTGGTATTCACGGCATACATATAGTTGGTGGTTTCGCTCAATGCTCCTGTTTGCGTACTGAGGTCGTAAGGCACAGCGGTAGCGTCGGTTGCAGAAGTAACCGCCGGATAGAAAGCATAATAAGGTTGCGTCCAATCAGCAGTCAATTCACCCGTAAACTCATTGCTTCCTTCGGTTTGGGTAAAGGTTTGTGTAGCCGTAGAAGTAGCGGTCATCACCGAGAAGGTTTCTCCACTTTCTTTCCATTCCACCTTTATTTTACGGTTATCCGTATCGGGATTCTCTTCCGTCAGTACCACACGGCTATCGGGAGTATCACCCGGCAAGGTAGTAGTAACAGTTACCAATCGACCTTCATTGGCCACCTTATCGTTTTGCAGCACATCTTCGGTGTTGCTACAAGCAGCAAACATCATCAAGCTTGCTGCGGCAAATAATGTTTTTTTCATCTTTCTTGCTTTAGGTTTTTCATTGCAAATCGCCGTCATACTCGTAATCCATACTATTGGCAAAGCCTTTTTCCACTTCTACTTCAATCACTTCTACTTTCGGGGCTTCGTAAGCCGCCAAGGGTTGTTCCTTGTCTTTCATTGTTCAATCAGTATTTAAATAGTATTATTCTTTGTTCAAAAAGTGTACACGAAAAAGCCCGTGGCAGGCAGGAACTTCCGCTCCTGCCCACCACGGGCTATGGTTCGTCCGGGCTTCTCGCCCGTCCGTTATAATTAATAGAGTTAGCTTGCTTGCTTGCTTGCTTGATTGATTGCTTGCTTGCTAACAAATTATTTGGTATTTGCAAATTTTCTTTCATCTTTATCCTAATTTTTCGCAAAATTACAACAAATTCTATAAATAGCTGCTTGTTGGAGAGGATTTTTATGATGATAAGGTATAAAAAATGGCGGCACTCGGTTTGGGGAGGGTCGCCGTTCTTGTTTATCAAGGTATCGTTATTGTCTCAACAATTCACAAACGGAATAAACCTTGCTCAAATCGGCAAAGGTAAAATACTGGTCGTCCAATATCATCCATTCAGAACGCTGCTTCAAGACAATGCAGTATCCAATGGTGAACGCTTCATCACCAACGGATAACGTTCGGGATGCTTCAAACTTTCAATTTCCAAGTCCACATCCAGTTCCGGCCATTCAATAGCACGACTTCCACTCATCCGTACATTCAGCACACTGCTGACACGGGCATCACGCAACCAAGGTACCCGATTGTAGGACACGAAATAATCCTGTCCCTGTACACTCAACATCATCCCCTGAGAATTAATCATCAATACGGCGACCGATGTGAGCTGCGAATTGTTGTTTCTAAACTTGGGACTCATTCTTTTGTTCTATAAATCATTCTGTTCGCAAAAATAAAGAAATATCACGAAAAGCAGATAGAAAAAATCTTCTTTTCTCGTAATTTAAAAGCATTTTTATGTGATTCCTAGGCTCACCGTGCTTGGGAACACATCCAGGAAATCGAAAGCCTCGCGGTATGGCAAAGGCTATCGAAACAGGTGTGCCTAAGATGCGTATCGAAGAAGCAGCTGCACGTACTCAGGCTCGTATCAAACAAGTAGAAAATTTGAAGCGTTTGAAGGAAGGCCGTCACCCACATATCATGATTGCCGATATGGATCAATACAATACACTTCACAGGAGTAAAGAGCCTAATTCTTATATAATAAGTA
>JAFUNS010000068.1 GCA_017472925.1 Bacteroides sp.
ATTGATATAAAACAGACCGAAACTGCATAATGGTACTAGCGCATGTCGCAGATAGTTCTGCCAATCAAAGCTGCTTTCCCAACCTGTTTGTGTGATGGGAAAACAGAAGATCAGTAGCCAACTGATGACATGAATCGAGATACGTAAAGGCTTTTGTTCAAAACGGGATGTTTTCATGTCTACAAAGATAATGATTTACTTAAAATGTGCGACTTTATTTCGCCTTCTTCAATCATTCTATGGATAAAAAGATTTTTTTTGCCGATTAAGTTGAAAGAGGCTGAATTTATACTACCTTTGCATACAAAGAAACCCATTAAGATTATAAATATATGTTCTCAGGAATTGTAGAAGAATATGCAGAAGTGGTTCGCGTAGTGAAGGAACTCGAGAATCTGCACCTTACATTGAAGTGTTCATTTGTGGATGAATTGAAGATAGACCAAAGCATCTCTCACAATGGCGTATGTCTTACCGTGGTCTCCATTCAAGACGGGACTTATACCGTGACTGCCATGAAGGAAACCATTGAGCGTTCCAATATCGGTTTGCTGAAAGAAGGCGATAAGGTCAATGTGGAACGAAGCATGATGATGAACGGACGTCTGGACGGTCACATCGTACAAGGTCACGTGGACCAGACAGCCGAATGTGTAGACATTCAGGATGCTGAAGGCAGTTGGTATTTCACCTTTAAATATAAGTTCGACAAGGAAATGGCGAAGCGTGGTTATATGACGGTGGACAAAGGCTCCGTAACAGTCAATGGAGTAAGTCTCACGGTATGCAATCCGACAGACGACAGTTTCCAGGTAGCTATCATCCCTTATACATACGAACACACCAACTTCCATACCTTCCAAGTAGGAAGTATCGTCAACATCGAATTTGATATCATCGGCAAGTATTTGAGCCGAATGATGCAGTTCAATGCTTAAAGGTCTTTGAGGAGTATCTTTCCGGTGCTCTCGTAATAATCTTCGCGAGCCTGACTCAAGGCTTCCCATGAAGCCAGGTATTTCTCGCGGTCAATCTTGAATGCTTCTGAGCCGGCAGTATCCAATCGGCTTAGAAGCATTGCTACATTCATCCGGTTGATATCCACCGATGGCAGATAAGCCATTTCTTCTTCATCATCTTCTACCGGTGTATCGAAAATCATGTGCAAATCCTGAAGCTCATATAGAATTGTCGTCGTGAGGCGGATTGGAATCTTATGCTCATCACTCAATGTTTCTGCTGTATAAGGAGGGAGGTCGGTCTGGAAGCGCTTGCAGATAAGCGACATGATCAGTATGCAAAGAAAATCATGATAACGTCGACTGATATTCTCCGTTTCCTTACTGAAACTGAAGTTGCGGAGATTTTGAGCTACATAAGACAATTGGGCTCCATACAGACAAATGCTCCATGAAATCTGTGTCCACAAAAGGAACATCGGAATAGCAGCGAAACTGCCATAGATGGCATTGTATCGGGATACCCATATCTGACTACCGATATATAAATATTGGAAGGCTTGGAATGCCGAACCTGCCAAGATACCCGGCAGAATCGCATACTTGATTTTTACTTTGGTGTTTGGCATGAAGATATAGAGCGCCGTAAACATCCCCCATGTCAGAACGAAAGGAGTAAGGCGAACCAAGAACTTCACAATAGGAGCTAACAAAGCAAATTCCTCGATATTCTTCAAGAAGGTGGACATGAAAATGGATATACCACTTGAAAGCAAGATAAGCAACGGCAACAGCAACAACATGGAGAAGTAGTCCGTCATCTTGCGGTATAAGCTACGCGGCTTCTTCACTTGCCAAATGGAGTTGAACGTACGCTCCATATTATAAGTAAGGAGAAGTACCGTATAGAACAACATGATCAGACCGACACCGATGAAGATACCGCTCTTGGCATGGCTCAAATAAGAATCGATGAATGAAAGAATGGTTTCTGCGGTCATGGCTTGTCCTTCCAGACCACTACGGAACTGGTCTTCCAATAAATTGGCAAAACCGAAACCACGGGCAATGGCAAACAAGATAGCAAGGATAGGTATGATAGCCAACAATGTATTATAGGTGAGAGCAGAAGCCTTGTTGACTATTCTTCTTTCCGTAAATTCCTTGATGGAAAGTGTCACTATCTTGATGGCATTGTAAAACATGCCTCTTTTCTTACTGACTTCATCGTCTGTCACTCGCCAGATATCTTCCAGCAAGAAAGCCTTGATTTGGTTGATGTCCAATTTATTCATTCGCCAATCCGTTGCTAAAGAAATAAAAAAAGCAGTCAACCTATAAGCCGGGTTCTGTTCCTTGCCTTTCGGCAAAGTGTCTGTCATTTATCTACGCCCATTGTCACCAATAAGCTCTAGCGGTCTACCCTCCGACGTGGGGCGAGCAACCCTCATTGATGCCGGTTTACATGACCTTACAACTCCTAAGATGCACAGCCCAACATGTCGCCATGTGGCTGGTGGGCTCTTACTCCACCTTCTCACCCTTACCTTGCCGAGGCAAGGCGGTTATTTTCTTCTGCATTACTCCACCTTCACAGATAGCTTTCCGTTAGGAAGTAGGATGCTCTACGTTGCCCGGACTTTCCTCTTCTGCCAAAGGCATCAGCGACAGACCGGTCGGCTGCTTTCGGTGGGCAAAGATAAGCATTTTAATTGGAAGATGGAAATTTCATTTTGTCATTCTCTACTTCTAACGAATGCAAAATTGTCAGTTCGGGCGGTTAAGCGCTGTTAATGGTTTTATGTACTCTGTTAAAAAGCGCCAAATTTAGCTGTCAATATATACAATGGTATGCTTTTTGTTTATACATTAGCGGTGTGAATGTTAAATATCAACTAGAAATTAACAATTTAATTAGAATAAAGTTATGAATAAGACAACTAAATTAATCTTAGGAAGTGCAGCGGTGATGGGTATGAGTGCAGGTGTTGCCGGCTTTACCGCTTATTCAATGATGCCTGAAAAACAACAGGAGGAAGTAGCTTTTGACGAAGTATTCCAGCAGAACCCCAATACTAGAATGGCAGCATTGGATGCCACTCAAATGCAACCGGTAGATTTGACACAAGCTGCCGAGAACTCAGTTCATGCAGTAGTACATATCAAGTCTACCCAAGAATCAAAGACACAAACAGTTACTGTCCGTGACCCATTCTATGAATTCTTTGGTGACATGTTCGGAAACAGAGGTAGTCAGCAACGCCAGGTACAGACTCCGGAAAGAGTAGGTTTCGGTTCGGGTGTCATCATTTCCAAGGACGGTTACATCGTGACCAACAATCACGTTATCGACAAGGCTGATGTCATCAGCGTGAAGTTGAACGACGGTCGTGAATTCAAGGG
>JAFUNS010000010.1 GCA_017472925.1 Bacteroides sp.
AGGTGTACGTGTTGAGAGACATTCAGCCGAGCATTACTAATTGCCCGTTTGCTTTCATTTGGTGAGTGGTATATACTATCAGTGATATAAAAATAGACTCTTTTCGATGTGTCAATGGTCATTGATTTATAGTTATAATAAGCAATAACTATATAATAACGATATTCAGGTGGCTATAGCACGAGGGTTCCACCTCTTCCCATTCCGAACAGAGAAGTTAAGCCTCGTCACGCCGATGGTACTGCTAAGGTGGGAGAGTAGGTAGCTGCCGTTTTTTTGAGAGAGAAGCCTTCAGCTCTAATGAGTTGGAGGCTTTTTTATTTACAAAGATGAAGAAAAATAGAGAAAAATAGCTGTTGTTTCTTTAAACAATGAAATATTATTTGTATCTTTGTCGCCCGAATTATGTAGTTAGGTGATTTGGGAACATTAAGTAAATATAAGGTTGAGCTAAAGAATATGATAACTGATTCATGCGAACATGAATATCAGTTGGATAATCAGTTCTTTAGTGATTTGGATACTCCGGAAATTCAAAAAGGTAAATTGGATGTTACCTTGAAAGTTAAAAGAACTTCTGGTATGTATTTGATGGATTTCCATATTGAAGGCAATGTTATTGTAACTTGTGATAGATGTTTGGAAGAAATGGAACAACCTATTGAAAGTGACGATCTCTTAAAGGTAAAATTAGGAGAAGAATTTGCTGAAATAGGTGATATTGTTGTAGTTCCTGAAGAAGATGGCTATATAAACGTTGCTTGGTTTATCTATGAATTCATAGCCTTGAATATACCCATGAAGCATGTTCATGCACCGGGTAAATGCAACAAAGATATGGTTCATAAATTAAGTAAGCATTTACGCTCTGCTGGAGATGATGAAACAGAAGAAGATGAAGGCGTACAGGAAGATTTTGAAGTTGATGATCGGGAAATTGACCCGAGATGGAATGAATTAAAGAAAATATTAGATAATAATTAAAGTTTAGAAAAATGGCACATCCTAAAAGAAGACAATCAAAAACGAGAACTGCTAAGAGAAGAACTCACGATAAGGCAGTTGCTCCTACTTTGGCTATCTGCCCTAACTGTGGCGAATGGCATGTTTACCACACAGTTTGTGGAGCTTGCGGTTATTACAGAGGTAAGTTAGCTATCGTAAAAGAAGCTGCTGTTTAATCGGTGGCTTTCAAAACACGTTTGTACGTTTTGTAAAAATAAAGCCGGCGAGCTTCGGCTCTGTCGGCTATTTTTATGAGTGTACAAATTAATTCTTAGGAATGATGGAAAAAATTAATGCAGTAATAACAGGAGTCGGAGGTTATGTTCCCGATTATGTCTTGACGAATGAAGAACTCTCAAGAATGGTGGATACCAATGACGAATGGATTATGACCCGAATCGGAGTTAAGGAAAGACGTATCTTGAATGAGGAGGGATTAGGTACTTCGTATATGGCACGTAAGGCTGCTAAGCAGTTGATACAGCGTACTGGAGTTAATCCTGATGAAATAGATGCTATTTTCGTTTCAACAACAACTCCGGACTATCATTTCCCTTCTACAGCATCTATCCTTTGCGATAAATTGGGCTTGAAGAATGCGTTTGCATTTGATTTGCAAGCTGCTTGCTGTGGCTTTTTATATGGACTTGAGTTGGCTGCTTCTTTAATTTGTTCGGGAAGACATAAAAAAGTAATTTTGGTTGGTGCTGATAAAATGTCATCAATGGTTGACTATAGCGATCGTGCTACTTGCCCTATTTTTGGTGATGGTGCTGCTGCTGTATTGATTGAAGCTACAACAGAAGATTATGGCATTATGGATTCTTTGTTGCGTACAGATGGTAAAGGACTTCCTTTCTTACATATGAAAGCTGGCGGTTCTGTTTGTCCTCCTTCTTATTTTACTGTAGATCATCGGATGCATTATCTTTATCAAGAAGGAAGAACGGTATTTAAATACGCTGTTTCAAATATGTCTGAAATAACTTCGGTTGTTGCTGAAAGAAACGGATTGAACAAAGAAAACATCAGTTGGGTAATTCCGCATCAAGCCAATTTGCGTATTATTGACGCCGTTGCTTCAAGATTAGAAGTGCCACAGGAAAAGGTTATGATTAACATCCAGCGTTATGGTAATACTAGTGCTGGTACGCTTCCATTATGTCTTTGGGATTATGAAAAGAAGTTGAAGAAAGGTGATAACTTAATCTTTACAGCATTTGGCGCAGGATTTACTTATGGTGCCGTTTATGTGAAGTGGGGTTATGACGGTAATAAAAGATAAATCTTACAATACTAAATAGAAAACGCATCCGCAAAAAAGATGCGTTTTTTTGTCTGTAACGAATTTAAATTTAAGAATATGCATAAGGCTGGATTTGTGAATATTGTAGGTAATCCTAACGTAGGGAAATCTACATTGATGAATCTGTTGGTAGGTGAACGTGTTTCAATTGCCACTTTTAAGGCACAGACAACCCGTCATCGTATCATGGGTATTTTGAATACTGATGATATGCAGATCGTGTTTTCGGATACACCGGGGGTGTTGAAACCAAACTACAAGTTGCAGGAATCAATGTTGAATTTTTCAGAGTCGGCATTGGCAGATGCAGATGTTCTGTTATACGTGACAGATGTCATTGAAAAGCCTGATAAAAATATGGATTTTATAGAAAAAGTCCGTAGAATGCAGGTTCCAGTCCTTTTGCTTATCAATAAAATAGACTTGAGTAATCAAGAAGATTTGGTCAAGCATGTGGAAACATGGCATGAATTGCTTCCGCAGGCTGAAATTATTCCTATTTCTGCTCTTTCTAAATTCGGAGCGGATATAGTTATGAAACGTATTAAAGAATTGCTCCCTGATTCTCCTCCTTATTTTGGAAAGGACCAATGGACAGATAAACCGGCCCGTTTTTTTGTTACGGAAATCATTCGTGAAAAGATTTTATTGTACTATGACAAAGAAATCCCATATGCGGTTGAAGTGGTTGTAGAACAATTTAAGGAAGACGAAAAATGTATTCGAATCAATGCGGTGATTTATGTAGAGCGTGATTCTCAGAAAGGTATTATTATAGGGAAGCAAGGAAAAGCGTTGAAGAAGGTTTCAACCGAGGCAAGAAAGACATTGGAACATTTCTTCCAGAAATCTATCTATCTGGAAACTTTTGTCAAAGTGGACAAGGATTGGAGAAGTTCTGACAAGGAACTGAAAAGCTTTGGATATCAATTGGATTAACCGGCTGAGATAGCCGTAAATTATTTGAACATGGGAAATTTAGTAGCAATTGTAGGTAGACCCAATGTAGGTAAGTCTACTCTCTTCAACCGTTTGACCAAGACTCGTCAAGCGATTGTAAATGAGCAAGCCGGTACTACTCGTGACCGTCAGTATGGTAAGTCTGAGTGGTTAGGATGTGAATTTTCTGTAGTGGATACAGGAGGTTGGGTAGTAAATTCTGATGATGTATTCGAAGGAGAAATACGCAAGCAAGTGATGTTGGCCGTAGAAGAAGCTGATGTGATTCTGTTTGTTGTAGACGTAATGAATGGGGTAACCGATCTCGATATGGAAGTGGCAGGAATCCTTCGCCGTACTCAGAAACCAGTTTTGATGGTAGCCAATAAAACAGATAATAACGATCTTCAATATAATGCAGCTGAGTTTTATTCACTTGGCTTGGGAGATCCTTATTGCATATCTGCACTTAGTGGCTTTGGAACAGGTGATTTGCTCGATTTGATTGTCAGTAAGTTCAGTAAGGATACTGAAGAAGCCTTGGATGAAGAAATCCCGCGTTTCGCTGTGGTAGGACGCCCGAATGCAGGAAAATCGTCTATTGTGAATGCATTTATAGGAGAGGACCGTAACATTGTAACAGATATAGCTGGAACAACCCGCGATTCCATTTATACCCGTTATGAGAAGTTTGGCTTTGATTTTTATTTGGTAGATACAGCCGGTATCCGTAAAAAGAATAAGGTGACTGAGGATTTGGAGTATTATTCGGTTATTCGTTCCATTCGTTCTATCGAAAATTCAGATGTGTGTATTTTGATGATAGATGCTACACGTGGTATTGAAGGACAAGACTTGAACATATTCTCGCTTATCCAACGTAATCAAAAAGGTTTGGTTGTAGTGGTGAATAAATGGGATTTGGTGGAAAATAAGGATGTCAAGGTGATGAAGACATACGAAGATGCCATTCGCTCACGCTTTGCACCATTCACAGATTTCCCCATTATCTTTGCGTCGGCTATGACAAAACAACGTATATTCAAAGTGTTGGAATCTGCTAAGGAAGTGTATCAATCGCGTACTCGCCGAGTACCTACAGCCCGTTTGAATGAAGAAATGCTTCCACTGATTGAAGCTTATCCACCGCCATCCAATAAGGGAAAATATATCAAGATTAAGTATTGTACGCAGTTGCCGAATACGGCTGTTCCATCGTTTGTGTTTTTTGCAAACTTGCCTCAATACGTTAAGGAGCCATATCGTCGTTTCTTGGAAAATAAGATGCGTGAAAAGTGGAATTTCTCCGGAACTCCGATTAATATTTATATTAGACAGAAATAAAAAGAACTCCCTTCGGGGAGTTCTTTTGTTATTTATGAGTCTCTTCTTCTCTTACTTTTTTTAGGAGGTCTGAAGCAAAGATAAAATCGTTGAAACGTTGGTTGGTTGCCGTAAACACTTGTGTCTTGTCGCCTTCCCATTCTTTTTGTCCCTGATAGATAAAGATGATGCTGTCTCCAATTCCCATCACTGAATTCATGTCGTGGGTGTTGATAATGGTAGTCATGTTGTATTCGGTAGTGATGTCATGAATCAGTGCATCGATAACAAGCGATGTCTTGGGGTCGAGCCCCGAGTTTGGCTCGTCACAAAAAAGATATTGTGGATTCAGCGCAATGGCGCGGGCAATGGCTACACGTTTCTGCATACCGCCGGAAATCTCACCGGGATATTTGTCTTGTGCGTCAATTAGGTTTACTCTATCCAAACAGAATTGGGCGCGTCGCACACGTTCTCTATAGGTGTCGTTGCTGAACATATCTAAAGGGAACATAACATTTTCAAGTACAGTTTGGGAGTCGAATAAAGCTGCACTTTGAAAGATCATACCCATTTCTCGACGAAGCGTTTTCTTCTCGTTTTTCGACATGCTCAAGAAATTACGTCCATCGTATAAAATTTTTCCCTTTTCAGGTGTCAATAGTCCTACAATGCTTTTCATCAATACCGTTTTCCCCGAGCCGCTTTGACCGATAATCAGATTGGTCTTTCCATTTTCGAATTGGGCATTGATGTCGATTAATACATCTTTGTCCTCGAACGATTTGTATAGTGATTTTAATTCTATCATGAGGATCAAGCTAATAGACGGGTTAATACAAGATCGGAAAAAAGGATGAGTACGCTACTCATCACTACGGAATCTGTGCTGGCTTTCCCTACAGAGATAGATCCTCCTTCAACGGTATAACCAAAGAATGCAGATACACTGGAAATGATGAAGGCGAATACAATTCCTTTGATGAAACTACACCAAACAAACCATTCCTGGAAACAATATTGCAAACCATATTCCAAGTCTTCGGCATTGAGCACGCCTCCGAACCAACAAGTACAGAATGCCCCTATAATACCGGCTACAATGCTGAATACAATCAAGAAAGGAATCATGGACATTAGGGCCGTAATTTTCGGAAGGATCAGATAGTTCGCCGAATTTACTCCCATAATTTCAAGTGCGTCAATTTGTTGGGTTACTCTCATGGTACCTAATTCGGATGCGATGTTCGAGCCTACTTTCCCAGCCAATATCAAACACATGATGGAAGAAGAAAATTCCAACAACATAATCTCACGAGTGGTATACCCTACTACAAAGCGAGGCATCCAAGGACTTTCAATGTTTAATTTAATCTGAATGGTGATAACGGCTCCTATGAAAAAAGAAATGAGGAGCACAATACCAATAGAGTTTACACCCAATTGCACCATCTCGTTCAGATACTGCTTGAAGAACATCCTCATGCGGTCGGGACGGGCAAAAGTGCGCCACATCAGTATCAGGTATTTTCCTAGAGTGGCGATGGGTTTTAGAATCAATGTATTCATAATGGGTGCAAAATTACTTCTTTTTGTCTATAAAAATGCAAAAGTATGTCTGATTTTGTGTTCTGTTGTCCGTATACTAAACTTTTTTAGTACTTTTGTCGAAAATTAGATTCTTATGTCAGAGCAAGAAATGGTAAATGCACCGGCAGAGGCAACCGAAGAAAAGAAAATGGTGCTTCGTGCGGAAGGACTGGTAAAGAAATATGGTAAGCGCACGGTGGTAAACGGTGTAAACTTTGAAGTGAAACAAGGTGAGATTGTGGGTTTGCTGGGGCCGAATGGCGCCGGTAAGACTACTTCATTCTATATGACTACAGGTTTGGTGGTGCCTAATGGTGGGCATGTTTATTTGGATGATTTGGAAATAACAGACTTCCCCGTGTATAAACACGCCAAGGCCGGAATAGGTTACTTGGCGCAAGAAGCTTCGGTTTTTCGCAAGATGAGCGTGGAAGATAACATTGCTTCCGTCCTTGAACTAACCGATAAACCGATAGAGTATCAGAAAGAAAAGCTTGAAAGTCTGATTGCTGAATTCCGTTTGCAGAAGGTGCGCAAAAATTTGGGCGACCAACTTTCGGGGGGAGAACGTCGACGCACGGAAATAGCCCGTTGTTTGGCTATCGACCCCAAGTTCATTATGCTTGATGAACCTTTCGCTGGGGTAGACCCCATTGCCGTAGAAGATATCCAGCACATTGTATGGAAGTTGAAGGATAAGAATATCGGCATTCTGATTACCGACCACAATGCGCTCGAAACTCTTCGTTTGACCGACCGTGCATATTTGCTTTTCGAAGGAAAAATCCTTTTCCAAGGTACTCCCGAAGAATTGGCAGAGAACCCTGTAGTGCGCGAAAAATATTTGGGAACCAACTTTGTGCTCCGTCGTAAGGATTTCCAATTGGAAGAGGAATTGCGCAATAAACGTGCAGCCCAATAAGTTTGCATTAGGAAACCGCCGTTTAACGAATAAGAAACCGTCGTTTTGTACCTCATAAAACGACGGTTTTCATTTTTCTTTTAAATCTACCTCATTCTTGCTTCTCGTACAATCATTTGTCGTCCCATCAGTTCGGATCCGTTTAAAGAATGGATAATCCGATATTCACTCATAGGGTTCTCCATTTCAACAAAACCAAATCCTTTTGACTTGCCCGTATTATGATCCTTCACTATTTTGACGGAGATGATGTTCCCATAATTTGCCAACATCCTTTCCAAATCTCTTTCCTTAATCCTATAATTAAGGTTTCCAAAGTACATGCTCATAGTAACAGTTGATATATTATAATTGATAAATGCTTGTTCCTCTCCGTTCAAGAAGAGGAATTCTTGGTCTATGAACGGATTAATCGAGTGATTTGTTGAATAAATTCGAAGCTAAAATCATTTCATTTAGAAACTTTTACCTTGTTGGTTTGGTGATTGAAAGATAAAACACTAATTTTGCAGCCGATTTGTGTAAAACAGGAAGTAATAATTAAATAACAGATAGAAGGAAATGAATATTTCATTGCAAAACGTTGACAAGGTGAGCGCATTGCTTACCGTTAATATTGAAAAAGCTGATTATCAGGAAAAAGTAGAAAAAGTGCTGAAGACTTACCGTCAGAAGGCTAACATCCCGGGCTTCCGTAAGGGTATGGTTCCTATGAGCCTTATCAAGAAGCAGTTCGGAAAGTCGGTTACTGCTGAAGAAGTAGATCGTTTGATGCAGGAAAAGGTAAACGAATACATCCGTGAAAACAAGGTGAACATGCTCGGTATGCCGTTGCCAAACGAAGAAAAGATGCCGGTAATCGATTTCGATACTCAAGAAAACTTCGAATTCGTATTCGATATCGCTTTGGCTCCTGAATTCAAGGCCGAAATTACAGAAAACGATACACTTGATTACTATACCATCACTGTTTCTGACGAAATGGTACAGTCTCAAGTAGACATGTACGCTCAGCGTGCTTCTAAATATGACAAGGTGAACGATTACCAAGATCGTGATATGGTAAAAGGTTTGCTCGCTCAGCTTGATGAAGAAGGAAAGACCCTCGAAGGTGGTATCCAAGTTGAAGGAGCAGTGATGATGCCTTCATACATGAAGAACGAAGAACAAAAGGCTATCTTCAACGGTGCTAAGGTGAATGATGTATTGGTTTTCAATCCTAATACTGCATTCGAAGGTAACGAAGCCGAACTTTCTTCACTCTTGAAGATCAAGAAGGAAGAAGTTGCTGAAATGAAGTCTAACTTCAGTTTCCAGATTGAAGAAATCACTCGCGCTATCCCAGCAGAACTTAACCAAGAATTGTTTGACCAAGTGTTTGGCGAAGGTGCTGTTAAGAGCGAAGAAGAATTCCGCGGAAAGATTAAGGAAGGTATTTCAGCTCAGTTTGTAGCTGATAGCGACTATAAGTTCTTGCTTGATGTTCGCACCTATTTGATGGGTAAGGTAGGTAAGCTCGAATTCCCTGATGCATTGCTCAAGAAGATTATGCTCCTTAACAACCAGGAAAAGGGGGAAGCCTTTGTAGAAGAAAACTACGATAAGAGCATTGAAGAACTTACATGGCACCTCATCAAGGAACAATTGGTTGCTGCTAACCAAATCAAGGTTGAACAAGAAGATGTTTTGAACATGGCTAAGGAAAATACTCGTATGCAGTTCGCTCAATACGGTATGATGAACTTGCCGGAAGAAATGTTGGAAAACTATGCCAAGGATATGTTGAAGAAGCAGGAAAATGTAGAAGGCTTGGTTAACCGTGCGGTTGAAGTGAAGTTGGCTGCTGCATTGAAGAACAAGGCTGCTTTGAATAACAAGGAAGTAACTGTAGAAGAATTCAACAACTTGCTTAAGTAATTAGGCTAAGATAACATCCCTTATTGAAAAAAGAGGCTTTTTACCCTCATATTTCGTCGACAAAAAGTTTGGTACATATATTGAATTTTGTACTTTTGCCGACGGAAAAGGAGGTGGAAAGCCTCTTTTTTATACAAACAATAAATCAGATGAAATATGAACGATTTTAAGAAGTATGCAACCAAGCATTTAGGTATGAATAGCCTGGTGCTCGACGATGTAATCAAATCGCAAGCCGGTTATTTGAACCCCTATATTCTGGAAGAACGTCAGCTGAATGTTACTCAGTTGGATGTGTTCTCTCGTTTGATGATGGACCGCATCATCTTTTTGGGGACTGAAATCAATGATTATACAGCCAATACCTTACAGGCTCAGTTGTTATATCTGGACTCTGTAGACAATACAAAGGATATATCTATCTATATCAATTCACCGGGCGGATCGGTATATGCCGGATTAGGCATTTATGACACCATGCAGTTTATCAATAGCGATGTGGCTACCATTTGTACAGGTATGGCTGCTTCCATGGCTGCGGTGTTGTTGGTTGCCGGACAGGAAGGCAAGCGTTCGGCGCTTACCCATTCGCGTGTCATGATTCACCAACCTATGGGTGGAGCACAAGGACAAGCCTCGGATATTGAAATCACCGCACGCGAAATCGCTAAGTTAAAGAAGGAACTCTACAATATCATAGCTGAACATTCACATACTGAATTCGATAAGGTATGGGCCGATTCTGACCGTGACTATTGGATGACCGCTCAAGAGGCCAAGGAATATGGCATGATAGACGAAGTGCTTTCACGCAAACCGTCTCTATAATAATAAGGTATATATACTTAAAAGATTTAACTTTGGAAGATAATAAAACATCAAGAACTAAAAGGAGATGTAGTTTCTGCGGACGCTCTGAAGCCGAAGTGGGATTCCTGATTACAGGTATGAACGGTTACATTTGCGACAATTGTTCGCAACAGGCATACGAAATTGTACAGGAAGCCTTGAAAGGAAGCGCTGGTGAAGCCGGTGAACTGAACTTGAAGGAACTTCCCAAACCCAAGGATATCAAGGCATTTCTTGATCAATATGTGATTGGTCAGGATGATGCCAAACGCTATTTGTCTGTAGCAGTGTATAATCACTACAAACGTTTGTTGCAGAAACCCGGTAAGGATGATGTGGAAATTGAAAAGTCCAACATCATCATGGTGGGAAGTACAGGTACTGGAAAGACGTTGTTGGCCCGTACCATAGCCAAACTGTTGAAGGTGCCTTTTACCATTGTTGATGCTACGGTGCTTACCGAAGCCGGTTATGTGGGTGAAGATATTGAAAGCTTGCTTACCCGCTTGCTTCAGGTGGCCGACTATAATGTAGCCGAAGCCGAACGAGGCATTGTTTTTATTGACGAAATAGACAAGATAGCCCGTAAGGGAGATAATCCTTCCATCACTCGCGATGTAAGTGGAGAAGGAGTTCAGCAAGGTTTGTTGAAGCTGTTGGAAGGTTCTGTAGTGAATGTACCGCCTCAAGGTGGACGCAAGCATCCGGATCAGAAGATGATTGCGGTGAACACCAAGAATATTCTCTTTATATGTGGAGGAGCCTTTGATGGTATAGAACGGAAGATAGCCCAACGACTCAATACGAACGTGGTAGGGTATGGTGCACAGAAGGAAACGGTAAAGATAGACCGAAAGAACATGATGCAATATATCGCTCCGCAGGACTTGAAGTCTTTCGGGTTGATACCTGAAATCATCGGTCGTCTGCCAATCCTTACTTATTTGAATCCGTTGGATAGAGACGCTTTGCGAAACATCCTGACCGAGCCGAAAAATTCCATCATCAAACAATATGTCAAGTTGTTCGAGATGGACGGTGTAAAACTGACTTTCGCTCCTGAGGTCTATGAGTTTGTGGTAGACAAGGCGATGGAATATAAGTTGGGTGCTCGCGGATTGCGTTCTATTGTCGAAACCATCATGATGGATGTGATGTTCGATATCCCTTCGCAAAAGGTGAAGAAGTATGAAGTGACTTTGGATTTTGCCAAGCAACAAATGGAGAAAACAAACCTTTCTCGCTTGCAAAATGCCTGATAGATTCACTTTATATTGGTGAGATAAAGAAAAAAGCATTTTTTCTGTAAAATAATTCCCCAAAAAATTGGATAATTTCAGAACTTGTTTATAACTTTGTTAGATACTAAGATTTGAACGAATCGATAACCTGAAAAACGATTATTTATGGCGGAGAAAATGAATCTGACAGAAACGCTGAAGAAGTATTTCGGCTTTGACACATTTAAGGGTGACCAGGAAGCTATTATTGAAAACCTCTTGGCCGGCAACGATACATTCGTGTTGATGCCAACCGGAGGTGGCAAGTCGCTTTGCTATCAGTTGCCTTCCTTGATGATGGAAGGAACTGCAGTAGTCATATCTCCCTTGATTGCCTTGATGAAGAATCAAGTGGATGCCATGCGTAACTATAGCGAAGAAGACGGCGTGGCTCATTTCTTGAACTCTTCATTGAATAAGTCGGCTATAGAACAGGTTAAGTCGGATATTCTCAGCGGGAAGACCAAACTGTTGTATGTGGCTCCTGAATCGTTGACCAAGGACGAAAATGTAGAGTTCCTCAAAAATGTGAAGATTTCCTTCTATGCCATTGACGAGGCACATTGTATTTCGGAATGGGGACACGACTTCCGTCCTGAATATCGCCGTATCCGTCCCATAGTGAATATGATAGGTCGTGCACCCATCATAGCACTGACGGCAACAGCCACGCAAAAGGTGCGCGAAGATATCAAGAAGATATTGGGTATGCCCGATGCACGCGAATTTAAATCGTCGTTCAATCGCCCTAATTTGTATTACGAGGTACGCCGGAAGGGTAATGATGTTGATAAGGATATTATCAAATTTATCAAGACTCATTCAGGAAAATCGGGAATTATTTATTGTCTCAGTCGCAAGAAGGTGGAAGAACTGGCCGAAATCCTTCGTGCTAACGGTATCAATGCCAGCGCTTATCATGCCGGTATGGAATCGAATGTCCGTTCGGCCGTACAAGATGATTTCATCAAGGAAAACATTGATGTCATTGTAGCTACCATAGCTTTTGGTATGGGTATTGACAAACCCGACGTTCGTTTTGTTATTCATTACGATATGCCCAAGAGTTTGGAAGGTTACTATCAGGAGACTGGTCGTGCCGGTCGTGATGGTGGCGAAGGTTTGTGTGTAGCTTTCTATTCCAATAAGGATATGCAGAAACTCCGTAAGTTTATGCAGGGAAAGCCGGTGTCTGAAAAGGATGTGAACGATGAACTGTTGCGGGAAACCGAAGCTTATGCAGAGTCGTCAGTTTGTCGTCGTAAGTCGTTGCTGCATTATTTTGGCGAGACATATACAGAAGAGAATTGTGGAAATTGTGATAACTGTTTAACTCCTAAGAAACAAGTGGAAGCACAAGAATCATTGTGTGCTGTGATTGAAGCAATCATAGCTGTAAAGGAAAAATTTAAATCAGACCATATAATTAATCTGTTGATGGGTAAGGAAACTTCAGAAATCTTGGCTCATCGACACGAAGATTTGGAAGTGTTTGGAACTGGCGAAGGTGAAGACGAAAAGATGTGGAATGCCGTCATTCGTCAGGCATTGATAGCTGGTTATATAAGTAAGGATGTAGAAAACTATGGATTGCTCAAGGTTACTCCGGCAGGGCATAAATTCCTGAAGAAACCGGTTTCATTCAAAATTGTGGAAGATACCGATTTTGATGAAGCCGAAGAAGATGATGCACCGGTACGCAGCGGTGGAAGCTGTGCGGTAGACCCCGCCCTATATTCCATGCTTAAGGATTTGCGTAAGAAGATGTCGAAAAAACTCGATGTACCTCCTTATGTCATTTTCCAGGATCCGTCACTCGAAGCCATGGCTACCACTTATCCCGTTACGCTTGAAGAATTACAGAATATTCCGGGAGTAGGTGCCGGCAAGGCGAAACGTTATGGTAAGGAATTCTGTGAACTCATCAAGCGCCATTGTGACGAGAATGAAATTGAACGTCCGGAAGACTTGCGGGTACGTACCGTAGCCAATAAGTCTAAGATAAAAGTTTCTATCATTCAGGCTATCGACCGTAAGGTGGCGCTCGATGATATAGCCGTATCCAAAGGGTTGGAATTTGGTGAATTGCTTGACGAGGTAGAAGCTATCGTTTATTCGGGTACTCGTCTGAATATCGACTATTTCTTGGATGAGATTATGGATGAAGACCATTTACTCGATATCTACGAGTATTTCAAGGAATCAGAAACAGACAAGATAGATGATGCGATGGAGGAATTGGGTGGTGACTATACGGAAGATGAAATCCGTTTGGTACGTATCAAGTTCATTTCCGAAATGGCTAATTAAAACAAAAGGAGACTATACCTAAAAATAAGTGGATGCATATTTCGATGCATCCACTATTTATTTTTAGAAAGCAATACCGGCTCTTAATCCGAAGTTGCTCATGCCGTCAACACTGTATGTCATCAGATTACCGCTGTTGGTGGCATAGCTATAATAGGCAGCAATGTGAAAGCCCGGTTTATAGAACCATGGGAAGATGTTGATACCCACTTCGGGCGAAATGTAGAAGCCCCAGGTGTTGTCACGGTTTTCGAACACGTTGAATTCCGAAGAGAGTTTGGCGTATTGTACACCAATCTTGGCGGCTATGTACGGTTGGAATACTTCACCACGATTGAAAGTGTATCGGCCGGTGGCGCCAAAAGGCAGTTGGAATAAGGTATGTTGTTGGTCAGTGTTCAGTGTGGCCCCTTCGTTTAAAATAATGTTTTGTCGGGGGATATACTTGTGGTTGCTGTGGTAAGACAAGAAGGCACCCACCGAGAAGTTTTCGGTTATAAAGTATCCGCCTTCAAAATTCATTCCCCATCCGCTTGCTTTGTCGGCAAAGTCAATGCCTAAAGGGAAGTTGAACTGCCAGTCTATGTTGGCATAGTAATTCTCACTCATTTGAGCCTTGGAGGGGAGGGCAAATGCAAGAGTAAGTGCCGCTACGGCCATCACTCTGTAGAAATAATATTTCATAGTTTTCATAATCTGTTATTTTATAGTTTGAAGAATAGCCCATATTATCGGGTAGCTTGCAGATAAGTGGATTGGGTGAAAGCCTGGTTTACTGCTTGTACAGCCAAATTTACGTTAACCGAAGTCGATCCGCTCAACAATCCACTCATGTAGGCTGTCCAGAGTACCGGTAATTTTTCGGTCTGTCCTTGTGGGGCTTCCAAGTTCAATAGTTCGGTCAAGAAAGAACCGGTGCTGTATGAATAGGTTACTGCGTATGGATAATACCAGTCTCCCCAGTTCCCCCAGTAAGGTGTTCCCCAGTAGCCGGGATATCCCCACCACCATTCCGGTTGGCCATAGTTGGTTACGTAGTACGTGCTCTTTACATAGCTCACTTGTAAACCTAAGTTGGCCTCTTCTTTATTATAGGTGCGCACGTAACCACGGCTGTCCATATTGGTTGCGTAGGCAGCAATGATTTTCTGTGCGTTTTCATCCTGCCAGTATTCAGCTTCCTGCTTGTCGCCGATTATCAGGATACTGTCGGGCAGATAGTACGTGCTGAACGAGCCGAAGTTTGCACTCTTGTCGTAGTTGGTGTATACCACGAACTTGTTGTCCAGTTGGTCGGAGTCGGCTTCTTTTTCGCAACTTGCGAAGACGGCTGCCGTCATCAATAAAATTGGAAATACTTTTTTCATACTTCTACAAAGTTTTAGGTTATTATTATCCGTATCTCTCGGTTTTGAAGAAGAAAACAAGGGGGTAGGTGAAAAGTTCATCCCTCTTTGGCAAGAGAAGAAAGTTTAACCTTTGTTTATTTATGGTGTGAGTTGCCGGGAATTTTTCATCTCTTGAGATGTGTTTGCTCAGTTTGTACTTTCGTGTTCGGGTGAGAGCACTCTCGTTTGTTCGTTCTTGGACTCACATGAGCCTGTAAAACCACAAGCGTATGCAACTCCATTGAAATATCTGATGAAAAATACATGTAAATATTTCACCAATTTGAATAAAAACTGTATATTTGCACGCAATAAATTTAAAAGCATTAAGCCTATGTCTTCATTTATTGCAGATAAAGTCGTTATGGACGGATTGACATATGATGACGTGTTGTTGATCCCCGCTTATTCAGAAGTATTGCCTAAAACAGTCGAACTCTCGACCAAGTTCTCACGCAACATTGAGTTGAAAATACCTTTCGTAACCGCCGCCATGGATACGGTGACCGAATCGAAAATGGCCATTGCCATTGCACGCGAAGGTGGTATTGGTGTTATTCATAAGAATATGTCTATCGAAGAACAAGCACGTCAGGTTGCCATTGTGAAACGTGCAGAAAACGGTATGATTTACGATCCTGTAACCATCAAACGTGGCTCTACCGTGAAGGATGCGCTCGATTTGATGGCGGAATATCATATCGGTGGTATTCCTGTAGTAGACGACGAAAACTATTTGGTGGGTATTGTAACTAATCGTGATCTTCGTTTTGAGCGTGAATTGGACAAACGTATCGATGAGGTGATGACCAAGGAACATATCATTACCACCCACCCGGGTACGGACATGGAATCTGCATCGCAAATTCTTCAGGAAAATAAGATTGAAAAGCTCCCGGTTGTGGATGAAAAGGGCAAGTTGGTAGGCTTGATTACTTATAAGGATATAACCAAAGCCAAAGATAAACCGATGGCTTGCAAAGATAGCAAAGGACGTTTGCGCGTGGCAGCCGGTGTGGGTGTAACAGCTGATACAATGGAACGTATGCAGGCATTGGTGGATGCTGGTGCTGATGCCATAGTGATTGATACGGCTCACGGACACTCGAAAGGGGTGGTTGAAAAACTGAAAGAAGCCAAGAAACGTTTCCCCGGTGTTGATATTGTTGTGGGTAACATTGCTACAGGTGAAGCGGCCAAGATGTTGGTTGAAGCTGGTGCAGACGCAGTAAAGGTGGGCATCGGTCCGGGTTCCATTTGTACAACCCGTGTGGTAGCCGGTGTAGGTGTACCTCAGTTGTCGGCAGTATATGATGTGGCCAAAGCTTTGGAAGGTACAGGAATTCCTTTGATTGCTGACGGTGGCTTGCGCTATTCGGGCGATGTGGTGAAGGCTTTGGCTGCCGGTGGTTACAGTGTAATGATTGGTTCGTTGGTAGCCGGAACAGAAGAGGCACCTGGTGATACTATTATCTTTAACGGACGTAAGTTCAAGTCATATCGTGGTATGGGTTCATTGGAAGCTATGGAACATGGTTCGGCTGACCGTTATTTCCAAGGTGGTGTGACAGAAGTAAAGAAGTTGGTGCCGGAAGGTATTGCTGCGCGCGTGCCTTACAAGGGAACATTGTACGAAGTGATTTATCAGTTGGTAGGCGGTTTGCGTGCCGGTATGGGTTATTGTGGTGCTGCTAATATCCAGAAGTTACATAATGCCAAGTTTACACGCATTACCAATGCAGGTGTTGCCGAAAGTCACCCGCATGATGTAGCCATTACCAGCGAGGCGCCTAACTATAGTCGTCCTCAATAAATAAGGGAATAATGCCGTGTAGATTAGCCGGTGTTTTGATATGTCTCCTTGTGTCTGTCGCTGGATGGACGCAAGGAGAATCTGCGTTATTACATATAGGGGAATTTCAACGTAAGGTGCAAGTGGCTAAGGCTTTGGGAATGGATACGCTTCCTACTTTCAAGGTGCAATGGAAGCACTATCGGTCCTCTTGGAATCCCCAGGAAACAAGAAAGGAAACCTTGCCTAAAACCACATTGCAGCGGAGTGAATGGATAAGGCTGACGGTGTTAACCCGGAGGATTTCACAACAGGTGGATGCCCGGATTATGGCTGACGAAAAGCGGCTGATGGATTCACTCTATACGGTGGCAAGCCAAGGAGAAAATTTTGAAGGCTTGGCTATGAAGTATTCTCATGATGCTTCTCAAGGGAAGCCTATATGGATGCCAAGAGTGTATCTGTTGAAGGAATGGAATGATGGCGTGGAGGTTACAGAGCAAGGTAAGGTGTCGTGTCCCTTCTTGTCGCCTGAAGGTATACACATGCTGATGTGGACCGCTCGTGAATATCGGGAAGCACTATCGGATGGCACTTCAGAAGCGCAAGTCGTGGAAGAAGAATTACGTGATGCCTTATTGGTAGCGGCATTAGAGAAAAAATACCGTACACCGGTAGTGTATGCAGAGAAGGAACTGGAAGACTGGTTTAAGGAATACCGGAAAGAATATATGTGGAATTTACCGCACTATCGGGGTATAGTGGTACATTGTAAGGATAAGAAAGCGGCTAAAAGGATACGTAAAGCGCTTAAGAAACAAAACTTTGAGGACTGGAAGAAATTGGCGGAAAGAGGGAATGGCGAATCGCAAAATACCCGTTTGGAATGTGGACTTTTTCCGATTGGTACCAATAAGTATGTGGACAAGTTGGTGTTCAAGTGCGGTGATTTTGAACCTGTGGAAGGATTGCCCTATACTTTCGTGATGGGAAAAACTTTGAAAAAGGGGCCGGAAAATTATCGTGATGTTGAAAAGAAGGTGGTGAAAGACTATGTAAGCGCCCATAAGAATGATTGGTTGGATGTTTTACAACAGAAATAGAAGGTTGAAATAAACGAAGACGTTTTAAAAACCGTTAATAATGAAGGAAGTTAGGGAATAATGCTGTATCTTCGTCTGCTATTTGATAGGTTATGATGAAACTGAAGAAGTTTGGTATGTTGTTTTGTGTGGCTATGGGGCTGTTGGGATGTAGCCAACAGTACGACCACAAGGGAATGACGCCCTTGGTGGAGGTGGCCGGCAAGTTCTTGTATGAAGAGGACTTGCGGCAAGCTATGCCCTTAAACCTGTCAAAAGATGATAGCGTGCTCTTTGCCGAACATTATATCCGCACATGGGTGGAAGATGCCTTGCTGTTTGATAAGGCAGAGGGTAACATTCCTGATAATGCCAAGATTACAGCTTTGGTGGAAAATTATCGGAAGGCACTTATCATGCATGTCTATCAAGAAGAATTGGTGAACCAGAAACTCCCGGGCGAGATAACCGATGAGGAAGTGAAGGAATATTATGAAAAGAACAAGTCTCTTTTTGTACTCGAAAAACCGATTGTAAAAGGGCTTTTCATAAAAGTCCCGCTCCATTCGCAAGGGTTGGCCGATGTAAGACGATGGTATAAACGCAATACACAGGATGCTATTGAAAAACTGGAAAAATACAGCTTGCGTAATGCGGTGACATACGATTACTTTTATGACCAGTGGAAGCCTGTGGAAGACCTTGCGTCCATAGTGCCTGTAAAAGAGCTGAAGACCGATGGAAAGTATTTGGATAGAAATCGTAATTTAGAACTGAAGGATACGGCCTATCATTATTTTCTCCATGTGGAGGATTTCCAAGGGGAGGGTAAGGTTAAGCCGTTGGATTTCGCTAAAGCTGAAATAACAGAAATATTGATAAACCTGAAGCGGGTGAACTTTATTGAGCAAGTAAAGGAGGATTTGTATCGCCAGGCTTCGGAAAGAAACAGAATTAATTATTTTTATTTGCAATCAGATGAATAAGTTAATGTGTATCAAAACATTCGCCTTGTTGTCAGTGCTGTTTGCAGCTGTTCCGGCAATGGCACAAAACAATGTGATTGATGAAGTGGTTTGGGTGGTAGGCGATGAGGCTATCTTGAAATCGGATGTGGAAGCCGAACGTTTGAATGCCCAATATGAAGGACGTAAGTTTGATGGCGACCCGTATTGTGTAATCCCCGAACAATTGGCCATTCAGAAATTGTTCTTGCATCAAGCGGATATAGATAGTATCTATGCATCCGACCAAGAAGTGTTTGCTGATGTAGAAAGACAATATGAATACTTGATTGAACAGATAGGCTCAAAGGAAAAAATGGAAGAGTATTATAACAAGACTTCTACCCAAATCCGTGAAATGCTTCGTGATAATATTAGAGATGGCAAGAGAGTACAGATGATGCAGAAGGAAATTATCGGCGACATCAAGATTGTGCCTGCCGAAGTACGCCGATATTTCAAGAACTTGCCACAAGACAGTATCCCTTATGTGCCTACACAAGTGGAAGTACAGATTGTGACTTTGGAACCCAAGATTCCGCAAGAAGAAATTGACCGTGTAAAGAAACAGTTGCGCGATTTTACTGAACGTATCGAATCGGGTGAAAGCTCGTTCGGCATGTTGGCACGCTTCTATTCGGAAGATCCGGGCTCGGCCCGTAAGGGAGGAGAATACGGATTTACCGGACGTGGACAGTTGGTGCCTCAGTTCGCTAATGTCGTGTTCAACTTGACAGAGCCTAACAAGACATCAAAGGTATTCGAAACCGAATATGGCTATCATATTGCACAGCTCATTGAAAAACGTGGCGACCGTGTAAGTTATCGTCATATTCTTATTAAACCCAAAGTGGATGATAAGGACCTAGAAGCGGCAGCGCTTCGCTTGGATTCTATTGCCGATGATATCCGCAAAGAAAAATTTACTTTTGATGAGGCGGCAACCTATATTTCGCAAGACAAGGATACACGTAACAATCACGGTTTGATGGTGAATCCTAATACTGGTACTGCACGCTTTGAAATGCAAGATTTGGCCATGGTCTCACAAGAAGTGGCTAAGGCAGTGGAAAACTTGAAGATTGGAGAAATTTCTGAGCCCATCATCATGTTGAACAAAAATAGCAAGGAAGTTTGTGCGATTGTGAAACTGAAGAACCGTATCGAAGGTCACAAGGCAACCATTGCCGAAGACTATCAACGTTTGAAATCTATTGTCCAGGAGAAATTGGGTGAAGAGAAACTGGAAAAATGGATTAAGGAAAAGCAAAAAAGTACGTATGTACGCATTAACGAAGATTGGGTGAAGTGTGACTTCAAGTATCCCGGTTGGATAAAGGAATAACGCAGAAAAATGCTGGAGAAAAGAACTGAAAGACAACATACAGGCAGGCGCAGAATATTCTTATTGAGTATTCTGTGCTTGTTTGGCTTTTGCATGGTGGCACAGGTGCAGCCCAGACGCAACACAGCCCGACCGGCTAAGAGTAAGGTGTATCTGCTCCATGCGGATATACTGAAGAAAGATAAGAGTAATCCTGAAGCGCAAATCCTGATAGGCGATGTGGAGTTCCGCCACGATAGTATTTACATGTATTGTGATACAGCCTATTTTTACGAAAAGGCCAATTCATTGGAGGCATTTGGAAACTTCCGGATGGATCAAGCTGATACGCTCAAATTGTTTGGAGATTATGCCTATTACGATGGGAATACGCAAATTGCTCAAGTGCGTTACAATGTTCGGATGGAGAATAAGACAACCACTTTGCTTACCGATAGTTTGAACTATGACAGAGTCTTTAATTTGGGCTATTTCTTTGATGGTGGTACGCTGATGGATGAAGAAAATGTGCTGACTTCGGATTGGGGGGAATATAGCCCGGCTACCAAACAGTCGGTTTTCAATTACGATGTGAAATTGGTGAACCCTAAATTTACGCTGACTTCCGACACACTGCGTTATAATACGGCATCTAAAATAGCCAATATTGTGGGGCCATCTGACATTGAAGGCGATAACAATCATATTTATTCGGAATTGGGCTTTTATAATACAGCTATTGGCCAAGCTGAATTGTTGCAGCGATCGGTGCTGACCAATGAAGGAAAGCAGTTGACGGGGGATAGTTTGTTTTACGATCGTAATATGAGTTTTGGTGAAGCTTTTTATGATGTGATTTTTACGGATACTGTCAACAAGAATATGCTGACTGGCAATTATTGTTATTATAATGAATTGACCAAATATGCTGTTGCAACCGATAGTGCTGTTGCTGTGGATTACTCGCAAGGTGATAGCTTGTTCTTGCATGGCGATACATTGCAGCTTTTTACTTTTTTCCTTGATACGGACTCCATGTATAGAGAAACCAGAGCTTATCATAAAGTGCGTTTCTTCCGTACCGATGTGCAAGGGGTATGCGATTCGTTGGTGTTCTCCACTAAAGATAGTTGTTTGACTATGTACAGGGACCCTATCCTTTGGAACGGAAACCAGCAGTTGTTGGGCGAAGAGGTGATGGTGTATATGAACGACAGCACCATTGATTGGGCGCATATTCATAACCAGACGTTGTCTGTGGAAAAGTTGGATTCTGTAAACTATAATCAGGTGACGGGTAAGGATATGAAAGCTTACTTTACGAACGGTGAAATGCACAGAGTGGATGTGATTGGTTCGGTGCGTGTGATTTATTATCCCATGGAGAAAGACAGTACATTGATGGGGATGAATGTGATGGAAGGCGGTGAACTGAATATGTATTTAGAGAATCGGAAACTCACCAGAGGAGTCATGTTCCCTCAACCGAAAGGGACTTTTTATCCGATGGATCAGTTGCCCCCAAAACAGATGAAGTTAGACAATTTTGCATGGTTTGATTATATCCGTCCACTTAATAAACAGGATATATTCAATTGGCGGGCTAAGAGTGCCGATCAAGTGCTGAAGAAAAGCACTCGTAGTGGAGCACCTTTGCCTAACCAGAATTTGTTTAAGAAAGATCAGGTGAAAAAAGAACAGTTAAAGAAGGAGGAATAAGAAATGGGAATGTTTAAAGCGGAAAAGCCACGTGCTTTCAATCATCAATACATTTATGTGGATGAGCGGAAAGAAAAATTAGCTAAGATAGAAGCAAATGCCAAACGTGATTTGGGTATGTTACCTCCCGAAGAAACAACTGCGGAAGAAAGAATCCGAGGGAAGTTTGTAGATGCCACCAAACATTTGAAACGCCGGAAAGAAAGTGGCCGTAAACCTTTGACGTTTGCTACTTTATTGGTTGCATTGGCCATTGCTTGTTATGTCCTTCATTATTTGGTGACAGGACAACTCTCTTTTTAATTTATGAATATCTATGAGTGATATTATACGTTTGCTTCCCGATTCGGTAGCCAATCAGATTGCAGCCGGTGAAGTAATTCAACGGCCGGCTTCTGTTATTAAGGAACTGGTAGAAAATGCAGTGGATGCCGGTGCCAAACATATTGATGTGTTGGTTACTGATGCCGGAAAGACTTCCATTCAGGTGATTGATGATGGTAAGGGGATGTCGGAAACAGATGCTCGTCTGGCTTTTGAACGTCATGCTACATCTAAAATACGCGAGGCGGCCGATTTGTTTGCTTTGCAAACCATGGGATTCCGTGGGGAAGCATTGGCTTCTATTGCTGCAGTGGCACAAGTGGAACTTCGTACAAGAATGGCAGGAGAGGAGTTGGGTACGTCTATCTGTATATCCGGCTCCAAAGTGGATAGTCAGGAATCGGTTTCTTGTCCTCAAGGTAGTAATTTCCAGATAAAGAACTTGTTCTATAATATTCCTGCACGTCGAAAGTTCTTGAAATCCAATCAAACCGAACTGAGTAATATATTGACAGAGTTTGAACGTATTGTATTGGTTAATCCCGATGTTTCGTTTACGTTGCATCACAATGGTACGGAAATATTTAATTTACCGGCAATCCAGTTACGTCAGCGTATCATGGGGGTGTTTGGTAAGAAAATCAATCAGGAACTCCTCTCGGTGGACGTAGATACTACCATGGTAAAGATTACCGGTTTTGTGGGACGTCCTGAAACATCTCGTAAAAAGGGCTCACGCCAGTATTTCTTTGTGAATGGCCGTTATATGCGTCATCCCTATTTCCATAAGGCTGTGATGGATGCCTACGAACGATTGGTTCCAGCTGGTGAACAGGTTTCCTATTTTATATACTTTGAGGTGGACCCTTCTCATATTGATGTGAATATACATCCTACAAAGACTGAAATTAAATTCGAAAACGAACAAGCCATTTGGCAGATTCTGGCAGCGGTGGTGAAGGAAACATTGGGTAAGTTCAATGAAGTGCCATCGATTGACTTTGATACAGAAGGTATGCCTGATATCCCGGCTTTTGAATCTTCTCCTTATACGGCTATACAACCGCCCAAGACTACTTATAATCCTAATTACAATCCTTTCGACACTTCGTCTGTGGCATCTCCGGCTTCTTATTCTCGTCAGGATACGCATGGTTGGGATCAGTTGTACGAAGGATTGGAACGTCATTCGTCAGCACCGACAGCATTCGCTTATCCCGATGATGGCGATTATTATACAGAGGTGCCTACTACTTCGGAATCTCCTACTTTATATGATCAGATGGAGGAGTTACCTTCTACAGAAGTCGCTTCACAACATTATCAGTATAAAGGTCGATTCATTCTTACTTCAGTTAAGTCGGGATTGATGATTATTGATCAGCAGCGTGCTCACATCCGTTTGCTTTATGATCGCTATTTGGCGCAAATATCTTCCCGACAAGGAGCCTCGCAAGGAGTCCTGTTCCCGGATATTGTACAGTTCGCTACTTCCGAGATTCCGGTTTTGCAAAGTGTTTTGGAAGATCTTTCCTTTTTGGGTTTTGAACTCACGGATTTGGGTGGTGGAAGCTATGCCATTAATGGAGTGCCGGCGGGAATTGAGGGATTGAATCCTATCGAATTGGTCCGGAATATGGTTCATACAGCTATTGAAAAGGGATGCAAAGTAAAAGAGGAAGTGCAAAGCTCGTTAGCTTTGTCTCTTGCCAAAGCAGCAGCTATTGTTCCTGGTCAAATCTTGTCGTCCGAAGAAATGGGCAATTTGGTTGATGGTTTGCTGACTTCCGCAATGCCTAATTATACTCCTGATGGCAAGATTATTCTTTCTGTTGTGAAAGAAGAAGAATTAGAAAAGATGTTCCGTTAAGATTAAATTTCAATATTATCATAAAAAAGAAGTGGATGTGCTTTTGACACATCCACTTCTTTTTTATAGCGACTTGAATTAATATTCTTGCCAAGACTTGATTTGAATGTCTTTTTCGCTCATTTCACAGAAAGCGTTCACAAAGGCACTTGCCAAACGGGCGTTGGTAATCAACGGAATGTTG
The DNA here is from genome assembly GCA_017472925.1 of Bacteroides sp. Classification (GTDB taxonomy): domain Bacteria; phylum Bacteroidota; class Bacteroidia; order Bacteroidales; family Bacteroidaceae; genus Phocaeicola. Next base: position 24,129 of record JAFUNS010000010.1, read on the forward strand.
TGGTCGATGGCACCACGGCGAATCTTGTAACCGTTGGTGAGTTCACGTTTGGTGTGATTCTTCGGAATGTTTACAATGAGGTCGAACTTGTGTTCGGCAATCATGGTCATAACATTGTCTTCTGCATCAGGACGTTCATCCGGCCAGAATACCGGAGTGGTGTTAACACCATGAGCATTCAAGAAGGTTGCTGTACCTGCAGTTGCATAAATTTGGTAACCCTTGTTGGCAAGCATACGGCTTGACTCAAGCAAATCTACCTTTGATTTGGTGGCACCTGTAGAGAACATAACGGCTTTCTTTGGAATGCTGAAACCAACAGCAATCATTGCATTCAATAAAGCTTCATTAAAGTCATCGCCCATACAACCTACTTCACCGGTAGATGACATGTCAACTCCCAAAACAGGGTCTGCCTTGTGCAAACGTGAGAATGAGAATTGAGAAGCCTTAACACCAATCCAATCAATGTCGAATGCGCTCTTATCGGGTTTGCTGTATGGAGCATCGAGCATGATGCGGGTTGCTGTTTCAATAAAGTTGCGCTTCAAAATCTTTGAAACAAATGGGAATGAACGTGAAGCACGGAGATTACATTCAATAACCTTCACTTCGTTGTTCTTAGCCAAATATTGGATGTTGAACGGACCGGAGATGTTCAATTCCTTTGCAATCTGACGGCTGATGCGCTTGATGCGACGGGCTGTTTCGAAGTAAATCTTCTGAGCCGGGAATACCAATGTTGCATCACCAGAGTGTACACCAGCAAATTCTACGTGTTCAGAGATAGCATATTCTACCACTTCACCATTTTGTGCTACAGCATCGAACTCAATTTCCTTTGTGTCGAGCATGAATTGAGATACTACAACAGGGAATTCCTTCGATACTTCCTTTGCCATCTGCAAGAATTCCTTCAATTCTTCTTCGTTGTAGCAAACGTTCATTGCTGCACCTGAAAGTACGTATGATGGACGAACCAATACCGGGTAGCCTACCTTGGCTACAAATTCTTCCATATCTTCAATGCTGGTCAATTCTTTCCAAGCCGGTTGGTCGATACCCAATTGGTCGAGCATAGCCGAGAACTTGTGACGGTTTTCTGCACGGTCGATAGATACTGGTGAAGTACCGAGGATGGGCACTGATTGGCGATGAAGCTTCATGGCCAAGTTGTTTGGAATCTGTCCACCCACAGATACGATAACACCGTTTGGCTGTTCAAGGTCGATTACGTCGAGTACACGCTCGAACGAAAGTTCATCGAAGTACAGACGGTCGCACATATCATAGTCGGTAGAAACGGTTTCAGGGTTATAGTTAATCATGATTGATTTGTAACCCAACTTGCGAGCTGTTTGAACGGCATTAACCGAACACCAGTCAAATTCTACAGACGAACCGATACGGTAGGCACCTGAACCGAGTACCACTACAGACTTGTCGTTCTTGTAGTAGTTTACATCGTATCCCTTCACGGCATAAGTCATGTAAAGGTAGTTAGTCAGTTCGGGGTGTTCACTGGCTACTGTGTTGATACGCTTTACTGCTGGGAGTACGCCCAATTCTTTACGATGATTACGTACGCTCAACAATTGCTTTTCCATATTAACATTGTCCTTCAAAACAAAGCGGGCAATCTGGAAGTCGGAGAAGCCCAACACTTTAGCTTGGCGAAGTACATCTTCAGGAAGCTCTTCGATTGTATTGTATGTAGCAAGTACATTCTTGTAATCTACAATGTTCTTCAACTTTTCGAGGAACCATGGGTCAATCTTGGTGAGTTCATAGATACGTTCAATACTATAGCCTTCTTCCAAAGCCGAGGCGATAGAGAAGATACGAAGGTCGGTCGGGTTTGCCAATTCTTCGTCTAAGTTATCGAATTTGGTATGTTCATTACCTACAAAACCGTGCATACCTTGTCCAATCATACGAAGACCTTTTTGGATAACTTCTTCAAACGAACGACCGATAGACATGATTTCACCAACAGACTTCATGCTAGAACCAATTTGACGAGATACACCGGCAAACTTGGTCAAGTCCCAACGTGGAATCTTACAAATCAAATAGTCTAATTCAGGAGCCTTGTATGCAGAGTTGGGAGTACCCATTTCACCGATTTGGTCAAGGGTGTAACCCAATGCAATCTTAGCGGCAACGAAAGCCAATGGGTAACCGGTTGCCTTTGAAGCCAAGGCAGAAGAACGGCTCAAGCGGGCGTTTACTTCAATAACGCGGTAGTCGTTGGTCTCAGCGTTGAACGCATATTGGATGTTACATTCACCCACAATACCCAAGTGACGGATGGCCTTCACAGAGATTTCTTGCAAGTAAGTTACTTGTTCCGGAGTCAAAGAACAAGTAGGAGCCACAACGATAGACTCACCGGTATGAATACCCAGTGGGTCGAAGTTTTCCATGCTTGCTACGGTGAAGCAATGGTCGTTGGCATCGCGGATAACTTCGAATTCAATTTCTTTCCAGCCTTTCAATGATTCTTCCACCAGAATTTGTTTGGAGAAAGTAAAGGCACTTTCGGCCAATTTCAAGAAAGTTTCTTCATCGGGGCAAATACCACTACCTAAACCTCCAAGTGCGTAAGCCGAACGAACCATAACGGGGAAGCCCAATTCGTGAGCTGCCTTCAATGCATCTTCCATGCTTTCTACGGCTTGGCTACGAGGAGTCTTCATTGGAATCTCGTCGAGTTTCTTCACGAACAAGTCACGGTCTTCGGTATACATGATGGCTTCTACCGATGTACCAAGTACTTCTACACCGTATTTTTGGAGAACTCCGTTTTGATACAATTCTGTACCGCAGTTCAGAGCTGTCTGTCCACCGAATGCCAGCAAGATGCCGTCCGGCTGTTCTTTCTTGATAATTTCTTCAACGAAGAACGGAGTAACGGGGAGGAAATATACTTTGTCGGCAATACCTTCTGATGTCTGGATGGTAGCGATGTTCGGATTCACCAAAACCGAGCTAATACCTTCTTCGCGCAAAGCCTTCAGCGCTTGTGAACCTGAGTAGTCAAACTCACCTGCCTGGCCAATTTTCAGGGCACCCGAACCCAATACCAGGACTTTCTTTAATTCCTTTTTCATTGAATGCTTCTTTATATTGTTATTTTAATTCCACGGAAAAACAAAAAAAATGCGTTCAACCCCTATCGGGGATAACGCATTTTCTATATGTCGCTTTTGTCCTTTTTGACTCCTTGTGGATACATAGCTTTAAATTTTGTGCAAAGTAACTACTTATTTCTAACATAACAAAACAAAGTGGCAAGTTTATTTTGCGTTTTTGTTCTATGCGTGTTTTATTTGTTTGTTTTAAGGTTTCTCCTTATCTTTGCACATTATTAATATTAGGTAAAGACTATGGCAGATAAGAAAATCATATTGACAGGCGACCGTCCTACTGGAAAACTCCACATCGGTCACTATGTGGGTTCCCTGAAGCGTAGAGTGGAACTTCAGAATTCAGGTTTGTATGACAAGACTTTTGTGTTTATTGCCGATGCGCAAGCATTGACAGATAATATTGACAACCCAGAAAAGGTTCGTCAGAATGTAATTGAAGTTGCATTGGATTATTTGGCTTGTGGCCTCGATCCGACTAAATCCACTATCTTTATCCAATCGCAGATTCCGGAACTCTGTGAATTGTCTTTCTATTACATGGACTTGGTTACTGTAAGTCGTCTTCAACGTAACCCAACGGTAAAGACAGAAATCCAGATGCGTAACTTTGAGGCAAGCATACCGGTAGGTTTCTTCACTTATCCCATCAGCCAGGCTGCCGACATAACCGCTTTCAAGGCTACAACCGTTCCGGCAGGTGAAGACCAGGAACCTATGATTGAACAAGCGCGTGAAATTGTACGTCGTTTCAATTATATCTATGGTGAAACCTTGGTAGAACCTGAAATCCTGTTGCCGAGCAATGCTTCATGTCTCCGTTTGCCAGGTACTGATGGAAAGGCAAAGATGAGCAAGTCATTGGGCAACTGTATTTATCTTTCTGATCCGGCAGATGTGGTGGAAAAGAAAGTGAAGAGCATGTATACCGACCCAACCCATATAAAGGTGAGCGATCCGGGTAAGTTGGAAGGAAACACCGTGTTTACTTACCTCGATGCTTTCAGTCGCCCTGAACACTTTGAACGTTATTTGCCGGAATATCCTAATCTGGATGAATTGAAAGCACACTATACACGTGGTGGCTTGGGGGATATGAAGGTGAAGAAATTCCTTGCTGCTATTATGCAGGAAGAGCTTGGCCCTATCCGCGAACGTCGTAAGGAGTTTGAAAAGGACATCCCAGCTGTATACGAAATGCTTAGAAAGGGTTGTGAAGTAGCCCGTGAAACCGCTTCGGCTACCCTTGACGAAGTTCGTAAGGCCATGAAGATTAACTATTTTGACGATGCAGACTTGATTGCCGAACAAGTGAAGCGCTTCAGCCAAGAATAAAAAGAAAAATAAAGTTGACTCTTACGATAGAAAACGACGTTTTGTTTCACACAAAACGTCGTTTTCTTCTTTTTAAAGCGATGCTTAATGGAATAAATGACAAGATTTTAAAGAAAAAGAGCGAAAAAATATGGAAAATGTTTGCAGTTATCAGAAAAAGTCGTACCTTTGCATCGCTTTTGAAACAAGAGACTTCGGGCGTTTAGCTCAGCTGGTTCAGAGCATCTGCCTTACAAGCAGAGGGTCGGCGGTTCGAATCCGTCAACGCCCACCATAAAAACCTTTGTCTCTTGCTTCTATAGAAAGTAATTTCGGGCGTTTAGCTCAGCTGGTTCAGAGCATCTGCCTTACAAGCAGAGGGTCGGCGGTTCGAATCCGTCAACGCCCACCGAAATTTTGAATACCCACTTTGGGCGTTTAGCTCAGCTGGTTCAGAGCATCTGCCTTACAAGCAGAGGGTCGGCGGTTCGAATCCGTCAACGCCCACTAAAGAAAGTCTTGCAATTATTGCAGGACTTTTTTGTTTATGATAAGTATTGTTTTCTATTAAATGGTGTGTGTTACTTATGTATATAAAAGAAAAGGAGAAACATTTGTTTCTCCTTTTTAGTTGCGGAGGCCTGACCGGACAACTTTAATCTTCTACTTGTAAATAGCTGATAATCAAATACAATATTACTATGTTTTATACTAATTTTCTTCATTTTTGGCACAACATTGTCCCGGGTTTCTTTAAAAATAAAAACTTATGGATTAATACTTTAAATAATCAGTGTTGAAGTACTTTGGCTTTTAATTGAACATTCTCTACCATTAAATCTTCATTCTTGTGCATTAACTCAAGAATAGTTTCTCTCAGTTGCTTATTCTCTTTCCTTAAATCTTGATTATCGGATTTAATTTCCTCATAAATTTCTTTATAATTATTGTTAATTAATGGGCGCATACAATTTTCGTGAGCCTCTAAACACATATCGTCAATAAACATTTCTCCTTTGCCCAACACCAACCAATTGATATTAACATGTGGGTAGGTGGTTAATATTTTAACCAATACGTCACTCCCAATGCTATATTTGATTGTACGGTTCCATGAATCGGATACACCTACGTTTTTGCAGAACTCCCTACCGCTTAAATTGAGAGCTTTTATTAAAGCCTGTATACGTTCTTTTATCATAAAGTTTTAGGTTGTGAGAAAAATATTTCGCAATAAATTTTGTAGTGCGATAAATTTATCTCATATTTGCAACTGAATTTAGATAATTACGAAACAAAGTTAAGAAAAAACGTAAAAAATGGCAATACCGCATTTTCGTTATTCATTCGCTCCTGGCTTCCGGAAATTGACTGTTGAAGAGGGTGATATCGTTAAACAAGAACTATGGGACTTCTTTGGCTGTACGAGCAAGTCTGAATGGAGTCGCCGAAAGAATCAATCTCGAGATATGCCGAAGCATATCTACGAACATGTTACATCTATCTTCATTCGATATGGAGTTCCTGAAAATGATATATGGTCTATAACTCAAATATAATATGAACATTGATGCAAAGTTAGGTAAAAGACAAATGGAGGTGGCCGAATATATAGCTTTCGGCTACTCCATTAAGGAGACGGCAGACAAATTGAATATGCCTGTCAATACCGTTAAGTCTACGCTAAAGGCGGTATATGCCAAGTTAGGTATTCAAAAAGCTACTGAATTATCTACGTGGGTGTTCTGTAAACGTTTCGATATACCATTGTCTCTTTGTCAACCTATGCGAAAAATCATCGCATCTGCTTTGCTCATATTATTTGTGAGTACCTTATTTGTCCGCGATGACTTCTGTCGATATCGTAGATCCACACAACGTGTAGAAAGAGTAGTTAGAATTAGACGTTATTTTGATTGACTATGGCTAAGAAGACGAATTGGAGACATGATGAAGATGAATTTCTTCGTGATAATATAGGCAGTATGACTCTTGATGATATTGCCTTGCGTTTAGGCCGCTCTGTTGATGCAGTTTATCTCTATTGTTATCGACATCATATTCCCGTCAAACCAAGACTGCAGAACCCGATGATGCGTCGTCTTTTGGAGATTAAATTTGGCAACCCTGATTTCTTCCATCCAAGCAAAGACTTTTTCCGCCAAGTCGGCATTAACCAAAAACGATGGACTGAACTGGCATGGGGCTATGTACAACCATCACAGGACGAATTAAAACGTGCATCAGTTATCCTTAATTTTTCTGTTGAAGAAACCTTCAAGCTGATGGAGGCTCGTCAACTTGATTTATTCTCTGATATATGAACCAGATTCCGCAAGATATTATCGATAAGATCCTGGAAGCCGTCAATATTGTTGATGTGATTGGCGAGGATATCACACTCAAGAAACAAGGTGTCAATTACATTGGTCTTTGCCCATTCCACGATGATAAGACTCCATCAATGGTAGTATCCCCAGTGAAGGGTATATACAAGTGCTTTGCTTGTGGCGCAGGCGGTAATGTTTTCAAATTCCTGATGGAACACCGGAATATGACTTACCCCGAAGCAATCAGAGAAATGGGGCGTAAGTATCATATCGACGTTCCTACGATAGAACTGACACCGGAACAACAACAAGCGGTCAGCGAACGGGAGTCTGCCATGGTGGTTATGACTGCTGCACAAGACTTGTTCCGGAAGAACTTGCAAACCGTTCCCGAAGCAGCTACTTATCTTTCCAATCGTAGAATTAGCAGAGCTACTTCAGAATTGTATGGTTTAGGTTTTGCTTTTGATTTTGACGGGTTGACTCGCGCGTTGGTTTCACAAGGATTTAAGGCTGAGAATATCATTGCAGCCGGGCTTGGTTACATGAACGGGGAGAAACAAAAACTTAAAGATACATTCTGGCAACGTATCCTTTTCCCGTTCTACTCCAAGACAGGCCAAGTCATCGGCTATACTGGCCGAGCCATTAATGATCAGACCGCTAAATATAAGAATACCGGTGATACCATCCTTTTCAATAAAGGATGTAATATCTTTGGTTTATACCAGGCACGACAAGCAATAGCCAAAGCGGATTGTGTCTATATAGTAGAAGGGCAGTTTGATGTCCTTTCCATGGTAGAAGTCGGAATCCGTAACGTAGTGGGTGGTTCCGGTACCGCTTTCACCAAGGAACAGCGAAAACTTCTACACAACATCACTACCAACGTAGTCTTTATCTATGATGGTGATGCAGCTGGTATAGCAGCTGCAGAGAAGAACCTTCCGGCATTCGTGGCCGATGCGTTCCAAGTTCGTTGTGTGTTGTTGCCTGCAGGCAAAGACCCTGATGACATGGCCAAAGATTTGGGTGATGGGTTTGGTGAGTGGCTAAATAAGGCCACCAAGCCATATGTTGATTTTATGGCTAAAGTCCTGTTTGATCCCACTGATGATGATTATACTCGTCTTGAGAAAACCAAAACCATCTTATCAGTCATTGCTAAAGAAAAAGAATCGATTATTCGTGATAAATTCCTCTCGATTCTTACAGAACCTTCGGGATATGACTTGCAAAGCCTACAGACTTTGTTGGATGAATCTCATGTTCCGGATACGCCTACTTCCGTCCCTGCAGGATTTTTCGGTTTTGAATTTATAGCTGATTATATTGATCCGGAGGATAAAGAAGTGAATATCGTCAATGATTTCTCCCGATTCCAAAAGAATGTAGGCGAAAAATCACCATGGTTATATTATTCGGGTGTCCCGTCGATAGGGGATATACAACAATTGGCACAGGTGGCCGAACGGGTGATAGTCCATTCCCCGGATTCTGATTGTGATGCTCGACGGGAGACTCCCGATATGCTGATGATGAAAGAACTGTATAAGTATGGGCTTACAGTGGTCGTTGTCGCTGATGGCGCGGAGAAAGGATTTGTCTATTATTATGTCAACTACTATGGTGAACTGATACGTGAAGAACGGCCGACACCTGAAGTGAAGAATGAATATCTGACACGTTGTGCTGAAGTGATTTCGTATGCCAAGCAAGCTATTCAAACCGTGAATATGCCTAATTGGGCGGCATTACTGGATATGAAACCATCAACGCTGAAGGAGTTGGTTAAGCCATTCGCCAACGAACGAAAGTCCAAACGAAAGATGGACCAGGAGCGAGGCGATGTCTACGATTCTTTATTGGAGGTGGACACTGACCGAATTCCGGATTATGTGGAGCAGAACGAAGAGTATTCCAAAATGTTGCGTCGATATGGTTTCTATCCTCTATTGAATAAAGATGGCGTTCCTGTCTCTTACATGTTCAAGACAGATAGCAACAGTTATCGTCGTGTGGCCGACTTTTACATTGAACCTTTATTCCATGTATATAGCCAGAAGAAAGAAGAGAACCGCCGTGTTATCCGTATCAATCGTTTGTATGTCAAGAACCCCACTTATGTAGAGTGGCCATCTTCAGTATTCGTGAAGCTGACCACCTTACAGGAGATGCTGATCAATGAGGGTGCATACAACTTTGAGAACGGTGAAGCGCGTGATTATGCGAAAATCTGGAACTGCATTTCTTACAATTTCCCAAAATGTTTGGAGATGAAGGTCTATGGCCAACAAGAAGAAGGCTGCTTTATCTTTGCCAATGGCATTTATCATCAGGTGGATGATTCCTGGCAATTCGATTATGCAGATGAACTCGGCTTGATGAAACATGATGATACCATCTTTTACTCACCTTCATTCAGTAAGATTAATGTGGGTGCACGCAAGGATAATGATAAGTATGAACAAGACAGATGGCTCGTCTATTCAGAGACACCCAAGTCCAAAAGAATCACTTTTGGCCAATGGGCTTCGCTGATGAACGAGGTGTATAAGATAAATGATAATGGCAAGTGGGCGTTGCTATATGCCATTATGTGTGCTTTCCGTTCCGAGATACACCCGATAAACCGCCATTTCACGGCTATATTCTTTATCGGGCCTACCATGTCCGGAAAGACACAGATAGCGGTCAGCATCCGTAGCCTGTTCGTCAAGCCCGAAGCACCATCCTTCAATCTTAACTCCGGTACCGATGCAGCATTTTTCTCCATATTGGAACGATTCAGAGACGTTCCTCAGATTTTCGAAGAGTACAATGACGATATGATTTCCGATGTCAAGTTCCAAGGCTTGAAGCAGACTTGTTACGATGGTGAAGGTAAGCAGAAGCGCAAGGCGGCCACCGGCAACGATATCGAAACATCCAAGGTGAATGCACCGGCAGTTATTTTGGGACAAGAAGCCCCACAGAAAGATGATAATGCCTTGTCGAACCGTGTGGTTCTGTGTGAGGTTCCCAAACGGGAGTCCATCAACGAAGACCATGCCCAACAGATATTCCAAGAACTGAAGGAGGCCGAGAAAGCGGGCTTGTCTTACTTGCTGCTTGATATCCTGGCACTACGGCCGATTGTCCGTGCTCAGTTCCCGGCATTACTCAGACAATGCAGTAAAGAACTGCAAGGACTTGTTGAATCATCCGGCAGCCGTAGCGGCGACCAGACACGTGTGATAAACACCGTATCGATGTTCCTTACCATGTGCAAGCTGCTGACTGCTTACGCTCCACATCTACAATTGCCTTTCACCTTCGAAGAGTTCCTGCAATTGGCTGTCAACAAGGTGCGCAGTCAGGTCGATATGTTGGTGAAAACAGACAAGCTTGCCATGTTCTTTAATGCCATCGATTACTTGATAGATAAGGGCAGCATTAAGTATGGCCGCGATTACAAGATAGAACGTCCTATCCGCTTGAAGCTGAAGGGAGGTGTAGAGAAGGTGATGCAGCCTTCGGATACGGCCGTGCTCTATATGAACCTTTCCAACATACACAAGATGTATGTTTCCGCCATGAGTAATGGCGATAAGCCGTTGTCTTTACAGACACTCGAGATAAACCTGAATTCACATCCATCTTACATTGGCCAGGTATCTAATACAAGATTCCGTTGGGATGAAGTCAAGGAGGTTCCGGTGGGTGGTGAGATTGTGGATCCTGTTACCGGTGCTAAGAAACCGAACATGATTATGACTCGCGTCATCGAGCGCAAGGAGAAGATGACAAGTGCGGTGGTATTGAATTATGATGTCTTGGCCAAACTGATGGGCATCGACTTTGAACGTACCGTTCGGCCAGAGGACCCACCCAAAGAACCGCAACAAGGTGATTTACCATTTTAAATTTTAGAGATATGATTAAGAAGTTATGTGAAATGAATTGTGTCTTGGCCAACATATTCGTTGGCTTGATACACGAGAATGATTTGCCGGTTACAATGAAGGTAGGCAAATCTTATGTAGATGCCAATAGTATCCGGATGGTATCAGTCGATTATTCCTATCCTAAAGAGGATGAGGGTATTGTTGAGAGAGTGATGGGTTGGGCCCAAGAAATGGCCGTGGACCGTATTTGTAGTAGTAACTATAAAATGAATGTGATATGATTACAAGAGAATTGATTGATAATTTAGATGTGATGTCGCCAAGTTCTGACGTGCATGTGATTGCTCCAGATGGCTCTTATTTGCAAATTGTGGGAGTGGAAGTGGATGGTATGGACGTTGCTATTTTAACTGAAGAGATATGAAAAAAGGACAAAAAGTGAGAGTGCTGGCCAACAACCGTGTCGGTACCATAATAGATAGTCATGTGATTAATCATGGCGGCAGAAGATATGTGGCATATCAAGTACGCTTTCTGAAGGATAAAGGAGAAGCCCCTTGGTTCCCGGCAGAGAAACTTTCAGCGGATTTCATTGAGAAAGCATCAGTGGTGATTACAGGCGAAAAAGGTTCATTGTTTTTTACGTATTCCGTAAACCACCTCACACAACGAGCCACAGTCGAATTGACTGGTAAACCCGACAATCTGAAAGAGCATCACGGCGTGGATGCCTACTTGGCCGCTGCTCTTTTAAAAGGTCTGAGTTACGATACCAAACAACCTCTTCAAATGACAATTGAATGATGAAGTCTTTATTTACCACCCAACAATGGGAGACAGCCAAACCGGCTGACGTGGTTTACGACCACTTCTTCTATTCAGAGAGAGAACCTGGCAAAGTACTGGTTGTACATGGATTTGTTAAGACAAACAAACGGGTACAGCTATCCAATGGCCGTTCATCCCGTAAACCTTGTTATCGCAAGGCCATTTGGAATGGTTCCGGACATTGCCGTATTGGTTCGTACCTTGTTCGAGAACATAAGTATGACATTCCTTTGAAGGGTTAACCGTAGTCGAAGCATTTTAAAGGTTAACATAGTCGAAGCATTTCAATCAAGCATCATCGTTTTTCGGTGGTGCTTTTTTTATTCGTTCAATCCCCCGAATACCCCCTTATAAAAGAAAAAAGGATTAATCGAGAGTTTTGAAAAATCCGCGCGAAAACCCCGACCAACAAACCAACAAACCAACAACGGGCGAAATTTTTCAATACTATAATAAGATAAATAATTAATATAGAGTAATATAGAAGTAGTTGTTGGTCGTTGGTTCTCGTTGGTCGGATTCGCTTTCTTGTTGGTTTTTGTTAGTTTTAGATTTCCAACGTTTTTAGGCGGTTTTTCCTTAAAACCAACGGAATACCCCGTTGTTGGTCGCGTTGGTCAGTGTTTTTTATGCTTAAAATTTGGTTAATTCATTAATAATGAGTAACTTTAAATGATTTGTTGGTTTGTTGGTCGGTTTGACGCTTAAATAGACATTTATTTTTCGATAATGAGAAAAAAGGATAGATTCGTATGTTGGATATGGGTTGCTCCATTTGTCAAGCAATACCTCTTGACTAATTTTAAAGTGGATGATCCTGATTGGCCGGAACTGGTGAACATCAGTACCGACAAGACACTTGATGTACTTTTCCGTTCACGCCTGGTTAAACAATCACATCGGTACGACAAACGCATCCAATCGGGCAACTACAAATACCGTAATTGCAAGATAGCATTGGAGATTACCAAATCGGACTTCTATCAATATGGTTGGTCCTTGACACCCACTGACGAAGCTGCGCTGTCAACGGCCATGGAGATTAGATGCCGGACGATGCTGATGACTTACTTGAGTGTGGCGTATATGGTGACTCCTGTATTGAGTACTTGCATTCGCCAGTTCTATGAGAAATTTCACTTTGATGAATTCACATGGCCACCAGATTCTATCCGAAGAATATGGAATCGGGACAGAACTGTTGATAAATCTGCACTTAAAACGAACTTAAACGAAAAAATTAATGAAATAATTCTTGTGCAATTGTTCAAAAATGGGACAATTTCACAGCAAGGTAAAGAAGCGTATGAAAACATTTGATTTTGACTATGACAATTTGAGTGGCATATCATTGATGTATGCCATCCCGATTTCCTCATTCTACAGTTGCATCAAGGATCCAATCCAACAAACCTATCAATTGCAGTTAGGGGCTGCAGTCAATATTATTGATATCCCTGTTTACAGCGATGATTCATTTTCGTTCAGTGAATCACAATCTGTTGAAGATGGCGGTGATTTATGGAATGTGTCTGTTTCGGGAATTATACCTAAAAGATGCCAACTGACAGAATCGTTGATGAATATACTTGAACGAGGCGAATGGTTGGTATTGCATCGCGATGCCAATGGCACAATCGTATTGTCGGGTACCACAGATGTTCCGCTAAAATTCACTCATGCCAGAACCACTGGTTCCACAGGTGATATGAATGGTAGTCAGTTTACTTTTTCGGCTAAAGAACCTTCACCATCCGTGGTTATTTCCTCACTGCCAACCGTGTAAAAATCCCGTTTTTATAGGTTTTCCCGTGCTAAGTGTCCTTAGTACGGGATTTTTTTTGGCTGTAACTTTGGTTTGCTTTTAAATTAATTAGGTATGAATGAAGTAGTTCTTGAAGTCAATGGTATAATTGACCATTGGGGATTTCAAAAATCCCACATCAGATATTTCTTAGATAAGAATAAAGGATCTGCCATCAGATGTAAGATTAATAGTTGGGGCGGTTCGGTTAATGAAGCTCTGGCTATATCTAAAATGTTCGAGGAACATGGTAATGTAACGGTTGAATTTATTGGTTTTTGTGCATCGGCTGTTACATGGATGGCTTTCGGTGCGAAGACTCGTGAAATGCACGAAGATAGTCTTTGGCTTTGTCATAAAGCGTCTATTCGTGTAGATGTTTACGGTCAGATGAATGCTGATCAAATTGAACAGACTATCAAACAACTCGAAAATGAAAAGAAAAATCAAGAGGCAATCGACTTGATTATCGCCAAGAAATACTTGGATATGTGTAGCAACAAGGAGAAAACCGTCAATGACATTTTCGAATTGATGAAGCAAGAACGTTGGTTGAATGCTGATGAAGTCAAGGAGTGGGGCTTCATAGATAAAATCATTCCTGGCATCAATAAGGTGACCAATGAGTATCGCAAATTGATGGTGGATAATTGTGCATCGTTAGAATATCCTGTACCAGTATTCGAGGCCTTGGAGAACGAATCACCTATAGAGGTGCAGCCATCTAATGACATCGTTGAACGTATAGTCAATTCTGTGAAGGCCATCTTCAGACCAAAAGAAAAAGAGGAACCAAGTACTAACTCTAATATTAATGCAATCATGAACAAGACTTTCGTGATGGTTAACGCCTTACTCGGAGTAGAAGGCTTGACCGAAAACAATGGTAAGGTTGAACTGACCATTGACCAGATCCAAACAATTTGCAATGCCTTGAAAGAGGCTGGTGAGAACAAAAAGACTGTCGAAGATGCCACCAAGGCTATTGACAGTATTTCTGAAAACGTAAAAGCAATCTCTGGCTTGAGTAACAAGATTCAGGCAGTAGCTGCTGTTATCAACATGGTACCAAGCGGTGTTCCAGCTGGTAATGGTGTTCCTGCAAAGGAAACTGAAGACTACAGTGAAATCGCTAAGGATCCTGTTAACGAGTTTATCAACGAACGCTAACTTTTAATTTTTATAGATTATGGATTTGACAACTCCTATTGACATTCAGGCGGTCATTGGTGCAGTTAAGAAGCACAAAGATCTGTTGACAACCTTGAGAGCTGAAGAAGCTGGAGATATCCTTCAGCATTTTACAGCCATCTCAGGTGTGAAGGACTCAATCACTTTGGGTCGTACAACTCTCGGCCAAATTTCCCACAAGTACACGGGTAAATTTATTGGCCAAGTAACCAATGGTAAGGTCGTTCCTCGTACACTCAAGGTTTATCCTTGCGTGATGGAAATGTCGGATGAACCGGAACGTTACCGCCGTACCTATATTACCGAAGTGGATGGTGGCTTGGACCCGAAGAAACATCCTTTCGAAATTTGGCTCATCAACTACGGTATCAAGTGCGCTTCCAAGGAATTGCACGATATCCTGTTGGTTGCTAAGTACGATTCTGATACCGAAAAGACAGCTTTGAACACATCTTTCGATGGTATCTTGACAATCGTTGAGACCGAAAAGACTGCCGGTAATATCAGTACCGCTTTGGGCAATATGCATGCTACAGGTGCATTTACCCGTGCAGATATTGGTGAGAAGCTTCTTGCCATGTGGCGCAAGATGCCACAGACTTTCCGCAAGAGTGGTGGCAAGATGTACATGTCTGAAGACCTTGCACAAATGTACGATGATTGGTTGGATGACCAAGGTACATTGGTTACTGGTACAGGTGCCGAGACTGCAGGTCAGAAGTTCTTGCGTCAGACCAACGGCAAGTGTGAAATCGTTCGTCTCTCTGGTATGCCTGAAAACTCACAGTTCGTCATGATTACTACCAAGGAGAATATTGTCTATGGTTATGACAAACCAAGCGACTTCAGTTCTCTTCGTCCGTTCATGTCCGGTAACCCGTACTTGTACACAGCTGCAGGTAAGTATGTGTTGGGATTCCAGTTTGTCACAATCGACAAATCAGAATTCTTGTGTAATGATCAGCCTGTCACTCCGACAGCTTAATAATAACCTCTAAAAGATTTGGCTATGAATAAGACTTGTATTCAATTGGCGGATATCGACGAAGCGGTTAACTGCTCCGAACTCGATAACTTGGCGGGTGTTGTAGCATCACTCATTTACTTTTATTGGAATGATGTAGCTACTTGGCCGGATATGCCAGCTCCTGCTGCTGAAGATGGTACCATGTCATTCGAAGAAGCTGGTGCCTGGGAGGGTGATGTCGTGATGAAAGAAGGCAGCCGTGCATATCAGTTGGTATTCACTGAAGATAGCGGTGAACTGACTATCACTGACCAAGGAGAAACTGGTGGCGAATCATGCCTGTACGAGTTGAACATTACTCGTGCCAAGATGTCACAAGTGATTTTCGGTTTCGAAAATGCAACTCGTGGTCGTCGTCTCGGTTTGATAGTGACAGACAAGAACGGTAATCGTTACCTCTTGGGTGACAAACTCAATGCTGCACGTAGAGTAGCGGCTGATGCTTCTACTACAGGTAAAGTCGGTACAGATTTGAACAAATCTGCATTGAAATTTACCTATGCTTGTCCACGTAAACTGATGTACACCGGGGATGTGGAGAACATCCTCAAAATCGCAGGTGCGACTGCTGGTTAAGCAACTTCTAAATAAATCATATCGAACTCAAAGGGCTCTCTGCGTGACGCAGCGGGCTCTTTTTGTTTGTGTCCGATTTCCGCACCAATATCCGCACTTATATTTGTATAGTTAAATTTAATCTTTATGACGAACAATTTTATCCAACATCGCCAAAAGGCCATAGATTGGTTGAATGGCAAACGTGATTTTGATGCCGGGATTAAAGTGCTGGAGGATTCCAAGTTCAAGCCTGGTGTAGTAGCTAAACTCAAAAGAGTGGGCATTAAGGCTCCAGAAGCCAAATCAAGATTAGTGCATCTCATGCGTTCACTGGTTCAGGCATGGGCTATGAATGGTGAAGAGGTAGTGGACAATACGGATCCTGCAACAGGACTGGATGCTGAAGATACTGCAACCATCGTTACTGACAGCTCGGCTGCATATATTCAAATGGCTGCCGAAAAGTTGGAAGCAGAACCCAATGCTTTCCCGGAGAGAATCTCGTCTGTTATCCGCGAGTATGCATCAGCATACAAAACACGAGATAAACTACACAAACAGTTGGCTGAACTCCCCGAGAGCAATGAACCTGATGTGATGGAGAAACGTCAGGAACTGACAAAACAGATTGCGGAAAAAACCGATTTGATGGAAAAGCTTTATCCGTTGTACGAAAAATATTTGTCGCTCAATGAGGACATCTCTGAAGAAGAACTTAAAAAACTAGAACAGGATGGAATTGAAGATGCTGATGCGCCTGATCAACGAGATGAGTCGGGAACTGGCTCTGGTGATTTTTACAAGGGTAAGACGAAAGAGGATTTGCAGAAGCTCCGTAAATCTATATCAACGAAGATTGGTCGAGCAAAGAATATGCTCGAGTATCAACAGGAGACGAAGAAGGACACACCAGATCCGATGCCGGAATCTCCCAAAAGAGTGAAGTATGAGACCAAAATAGCCAATCTTACCGCTGAACTGGAACAGATTGACTACGCCATTGCTAAGTTTGCATAAACTTGTTTGTAAGATGCTTGTGGGTTTTCATGATATAAGTTTTAAGGTTAATGATGATGAACAGGCGGCCACTCCAAAAGTGAGGGGAGTGGCCTGCCTTGATGTTGGACAGAACGCTGATAACGACATCGTGGTACCCCTCCTTAGTCAACCTTCCGCTTTAGGCAAAATACACATGGGACAGGACAAGCATTTCTATTCCAATGGCTCTTTCAATTTAGTGCAGCTCGTTCTGTACTTACTAAAGCAGACTGGACCGGCTCATGTGTTCATCTCCAGCTATTCGATTGCTGAAGATTCATTGGCTACATTAAAAAAACTACAGGACAAAGGAGATATATGGGATATCGCTTTTCTCATTGATAACCGAGTACGTACCATTTCGCCCAAACCGTTCGATTTCCTGGTTACTGCTTTCCCGGATAGATATAGGTGCTGCGCTTTACATGCTAAAGTGGCGCTGATTTGGAATGATAATTGGTATCTGTCTGTTGTGGGTAGTCAGAATGCCACCCACAATCCAAAGCTTGAGAGAGGTATCATCCATACTTCACAGGATATTTTTTACTTTGACTTTAAAACCTTGACACATGAATTTGAACGAGGAACAACTTGACTCCATAACCAACGCGGGTAGATTGCTTATACCTCCTTCGTTGGTCGCTATTGGCCTCGAAGTGGATGAGATGGATTTCATAACAGAAATCCGTACTCCTGGGACTCCTGTACACAAAGCATATTACTCCGGTTATCTGGAGCAATTGATGGAGACAAGAGTGGGCATCATCAAGGCGGCTCGCAATGGTAGCAACCCAGCATTGGTCGAAGTTCTGAAACTTATTCAAGAAGTTAACCTACAATTGAAATATGAGTAGAAAAGGATTGCCTTCATTGGCCGAACAACGGTATGAATTGATACAGCAACACATCATAGATCCGGAGAAGTCTCCTTTGCCGGCAGAGCTGAAGGAACAATTCAATCGTGTGCTGCAGGTGGCACGTCTGTTGGATGGCTACCCCAACGATACCCACATCATCAATATCATGCTGGCCAAATATCGGATATCCACAACGCAGATCCGAAAGGATATCGCTTTGGCACGTGAGATGTTCAAGACCAATCATACTTTCGATTGGGACTTTTGGCATGCATGGCAAATTAAGGATCAATTGGAACTGATACGTGAATGTCGGCTGAAGGGCGACCTCAAGCAATGGAATAATGCCAAAAAAACGTTGGCTATGCTTATTGGTGAGAAACCCGAAGCTATTGAGGACCCAAGGAGAATGGAGAAGAATGTATTCTATATTCAGGTCAACAATGGTACTGGAGAGAAACTGAACATCAATCTGGATACATTACGGTCGTTGTCACATCAGGACCGCAAAGCCATCATCGATACGTTGTATCAACCGGTTGATGATGCTCAAGTAGAAGAGATAATGAATTCTTAAATCAATATGGAAAAAAGAGTTGTCAATAAAAAATTGGTCGCAAGGCTGATGGATACTAAAGGTATCGAAATGATTTCTGTTACCAGTCAGAACGTGGTTGCACAGGTGAGTGCTAAATTTACTCCGAAAATGGCTGATGATTTGGTTCGCGAACTCGGCCATGAGAGAGATGCTAAAGCTGCTTCCCAAGCAGGGGCTAATTACATCGTCTTTTCACGGTTCTGATGGATACGAATGTTTGGGAAGAAGAGATTGTTCTGAATCCGGCGCAGATGGCTTATCTGCTGATGCAGGCCAAGAACAAGTATGTGATTTATTCACGCGGTACCGGTAAGTCTTTCATTGTCGGTGCCGAAGTGGATGAAAACGTACGTATAATGCCTCGCGGAGTGACAACCCTTGCCCAAGCTACCTATGGCCAAGCCTTGACCAAGACATTGCCATCCACCTTTAAGCTGCTGGAGCAATTAGGTTATAAAAGATATGATACCAAAACAAAAACGGGTGATTACGTCGTGTGTAGGACTCCTCCGGATGGTTGGTACCGACCTTATGAACACCTGATGAGTTACGAACATTGTATCACCTTCAGTAATGGCCATTGTCTCTATATCCTTACTCAAGAT
The DNA here is from genome assembly GCA_017472925.1 of Bacteroides sp. Lineage (GTDB taxonomy): Bacteria > Bacteroidota > Bacteroidia > Bacteroidales > Bacteroidaceae > Phocaeicola. The sequence continues at coordinate 43,315 of JAFUNS010000010.1, forward strand.
GGTAATTCTCGTGGACCGAATGCGGACTTTAACATCACGGATGAAGCCTTGACATTGGATAAAGAACAGTTCGACCAGGAAGTAGCACCTACCAACCGAGGCAATGAACACATCTTCGGACACAAGAGCAAAAGCCCTATCCATAAGCACCATGGTAACGCCTTCTTCAGCTCCATGCCCTACGAACCGGAGCAGAAATGGCTGTTAGAGCCGGCCAAGTATTACGAAGAGGAGCGGGATATCCATCTGTTTGATGTCTGGAATCGTATCGTAAAACTGCAACTGCAGCTTATCGATGCGAAACTGAATGAGGATGCCGTCCTTTTCAAAGAAATATGGAATGAAACCGTGCGCTTGAGACGCACCATTACACCTTTCGTCTCAAAAGACGGCACATTGTTTATTTTGGCTTCCATCTTCGATAACTTGGCCAATGTAGGTTTGTCCTATGTCATGAACCAGTATAAGGTGATGGACAAACTTTCATTTATGATAGAAATCCTCAATTTTATCGTTGATAAGATTGACCATTGCTATTATAGCCTGGATGAGCGGCACAAGTATTACAGGGCTTCCAATGACAGCTATATCCGTGACTTTGCCGAGAATACCGATTTTGACTGGAGACAATTGGCCGAGACGGACAGCCGCATGGATGCCGACTGCAACCCGAACCAACCAATCGAAGTATGTTTCGACTGGGGTTCCAGTGCTTCGTTTATGGAGGTAGCCCAATGTGGTCACTTTGATTTTGTGACCAAACAGATGCATCCGAATCGTATTGTAGATAATACCATCAATGAATTCTTTGTGCATAGTTCTGATGTCGAGGATACCATGGTGAATGTATTGGTGGACAAGTTCTGCCATTATTATCGGTTCCACCCACATAAGATGGTGCATGTCTATCGGGACAGATATGGTGATATCCGTCTCGCTAATTCCAAGAAAACATACAATGAAACGGCGATAGACCGTTTAATCAAACATGGTTGGACTGTCAAGCAGTTCACCCATCGTGGTATTGAACCGCCACAGCATGATAAGTATCTGCTATGGTCGTCCATCACGGCAGAGACAGACGAGCGATATCCGCTCAAGCGCTTCAATGCTACCAAGTGCAAGTACATCCTAATCTCTATGAACAATACTCGTGTCCGCACTAACTCCTCTGGCAAATGGGAGAAGGACAAGCGCAGCGAACGCAATGACTCAATCCTTCCTGAAGAAGCTACTCACTTCGGGGATTGTGTCGATAAACGTGTGTGGACAAAGTATGGTGATATTCTCACCAAGCGAACATCGTTCGTTGATATCCGCGTTTAATTTCTCACT
>JAFUNS010000039.1 GCA_017472925.1 Bacteroides sp.
AATATATATTATATATATAATAGTAAATATTATTTATATGTAAAAACAAGCAAACATACAATCATACACTCAATGAAAATTACTGAATTTACTGAGTGTAATGAGTGTTTTTTTGAATTGAACTTGAGAGATTGGACTTGTGACTGATGTTTTGTGAGATGATGTTTGTGAGATAACTCGGTAAAACACCGAGTTATCTATTCTTTAGGAACAAACGGTTAGTCATCGGATTCTCCCCAAGACACTTTGCCTTGTAGTGACTCTGCGACATTAATTATTCGTTGATTTCGGCTTCCTCGGAAATGCAATGACAAATCTCGTTCTGCCTCGATATAGCGTCCATCAACAATCACATCACATAACTCAACTAATTTGCGACGAAGAGGATGCGCGAGCAGATTCTCGAAACGGTATCCAGTATAACACCAGATCGTCTTATCGGTCTGTTCTTTTATCATCTGCGCCAACTGAATAAAACCTTCGGGGTGGAACATCGGGTCGCCACCGGTAAAGGTAACATTCATATCGGCATCGACTATCAGTCGGAACAACTCCTCTATTTCAATGGCTTCACCACCATTTTCGTCCCACGATTGCGGATTATGACAACCCACGCAATGGTTTTCGCACCCCGCGCAATATAGCGAGGTGCGAAGCCCTATACCATCGACTGAAGTGCCATACTTTATATCGAGGATGCGAATGCTATTTGTGGATAACTCGGTCATTCAGCTCTGCCAATTTAGCCTTATTCCAACGCTCGGTTGTTCCAACAAGGTAACCTGTAATACGCTGCAACTTATCAATATTCTCGCTACCACATTTAGGACATACCTCCAATTCCTGCTGAGCATCCTCATAACCGCAATTCATACAGCGGTTACGATTGTGATTCACCGAACAATAACCGATATCGTACTTATCCATCAAATCCACGATATCCATAATCGCCTGAGGATTGTGCGTAGCATCGCCGTCAATCTCGATATAGAAGATATGACCACCACGAGTCAGATCGTGATATGGAGCCTCAATCTCAGCCTTATGCTTTGGTGAGCACTTGTAATACACTGGCACATGATTTGAGTTGGTATAATAGATCTTATCCGTTACGCCCGCAATCTCACCAAACTTCTTGCGATCAATGCTTGTAAAACGACCAGACAAGCCCTCGGCGGGAGTCGCCAACACCGAGAAATTATGCTGATAACGCTCCGAGAACTCGTTTACTCTATCGCGCATATAGGTAACGATACGCAAGCCCAAAGCCTGTGCCTCCTCCGACTCACCGTGATGCTTGCCCACCAAAGCTATCAAAGTCTCAGCAAGACCGATAAAGCCGATACCAAGTGTGCCTTGATTAATTACACGACCTACCGTATCGTTTGGTTTGAGATTCTCGCATCCCATCCACAACGATGACATCAAGAGTGGAAACTGCTTGGCAAGAGCCGTCTTCTGGAAATCGTAACGATCACAAAGCTGCTTGGCGGTAATCTCCAACAACTCATCCAACTTGGCGAAGAAACTCTCAATACGGTGTGCCTTATCCTCGATAGCCATACACTCTATGGCAAGACGCACGATATTGATTGTCGAGAACGAGAGGTTTCCACGGGCAATAGAGGTCTTTTCGCCAAAGCGATTCTCAAAAACCCGGGTACGACAACCCATAGTGGCAACCTCATATTGGTAACGCTTTGGGTCATCCTCACGCCACTTCTCATGTTGGTTGTATGTTGCATCCAGATTCACGAAGTTGGGGAAGAAACGACGTGCAGCAACCTTGCAAGCCATTTGATAAAGGTCGTAGTTACGATCCTCAGGCAGATAGCTCACCCCTCGCTTCTTTTTCCAAATCTGAATAGGAAAAATTGCAGTTGATCCACCACCTACACCTTCGTAAGTTGATTGCAACAACTCACGAATGATACAACGACCTTCGGCAGAGGTATCGGTGCCATAATTGATAGATGAGAAAACAACCTGATTACCTCCTCTCGAATGTATGGTATTCATATTATGGATAAATGCCTCCATCGACTGGTGCACGCGATTGATGGTACGGTTGATGGCATGCTGCTTGAAACGTCCTTCACCTTGCATGAAATCGAGGTCACGATAGATATAATCCTGAATCTGAGTGTCGTAGAGGTGTTTAAGATCAATATTGGTTAGCTTTTCAATGGTTTTAATTTCCTCAATATAGCTGCGGCGCACATAGGGAGCAAGGTAGAAGTCAAAGGCTGGAATAGCCTGACCTCCATGCATCTCGTTTTGTACGGTTTCCATCGAGATACATGCCATGATAGATGCCGTTTCAATACGCTTGGTCGGACGGCTCTCGCCGTGTCCGGCTTGAAAGCCCTGCTCCAAAATTTTGTCTAAAGGATGCTGGATACAAGTCAGCGATTTGGTCGGATAGTAATCCTTATCGTGAATGTGGAGGTAATTGTTACGTACCGCCCAAAGGGCCTGCTCTGAAAGAAGATAATCATCGACAAAAGGCTTTGTGGTCTCTGAAGCAAACTTCATCATCATACCTGCTGGGGTATCAGCATTCATATTGGCATTCTCTCGAGTTACATCGTTCGACTTTGCCTCCACAATTTCGAGGAACATCTCTCGAGTCTTTGCCTTACGAGCTATGCTTCGCTTATCGCGATAAGCGATATAACTCTTGGCAACCTCCTTACGTGGCGAAGCCATCAACTCCAGTTCAACCATATCTTGAATCTCCTCTACTGAAGATTGCTCCTTACCGCGAAACTCTATGCGGTCAACAATTTTATAGACGAGGACTTCGTCCTCACCAACCTCGGTCGTAAGCATCGCCTTGCGTATAGCTGCAGCGATTTTCTCGCGGTTAAAGCCAACGATTCGACCATCTCTCTTTACTACTGTCAGTATCATAATGCACTAATTTATAAATTGCACGCCTATGATACTTGCGGGGAATGTTGCAGATGAAATCTATCCTTTTTCAGACTTAATCTTTGACGCTCTATCTCCCGAAAGCATCTAAAAACAGATAAAGGCAGGTCTTCTGACTTGTTTCTTCCGTGCGGCCTTCCCACCCCTACAGGCAGTGACCATAAAGAAAGCACGGAGCGTAATGAAACTCACAGCTACGGGTATAGTCTCGGATTTACACCGAAGTTCCCTTTTCATTCTTGGCGACTGATGCCACCTCAAACACCTTAATCCTGCACAAAAGTACTCAAATTATGTAAAAGGACAAGTAAAATACAGCTAAAATTTTCAACAATGTGTCAACATTACTTGTGAGATAACTCGATAAAACATCGAGTTATCTATTCTTAGGAAGGTTTCAAGACCAAAATTCTTACCTATACCTTGCCAACATATTCTGCAGTTCCTCCTTTATCTCCTGGCGGAAGGTGGCAGGCTCTCAGAATGACAAACCATCCCTAAACAACTCACATAGATAGGATTAGGAAGTTTTATGATTCCTATAGGAGGAATTCTGAATTAATTGTGTATCTTTGTCCTATCTAACTGATAAATGGAAGCTATATGTCAGAACAACTATTGGATAATAATTTGTATATGGGTTTGGAATCTATCAATACCTCTATCAACGATAATGGTTTTTCGAGACATACACTCCAATTGATTGAAAACTATACAAATAACATAATCAATGGAAAGACAAATCTTACTCAATTCAATCAAGCAGAGCATGCAGGCCTCTGCCGTGCAGGTGAGATGCTCATTGGGGCGTACATCGTATGCAACTACGCGCGAACAAGCCTTGAAGCAAGTGCAAATGCTGCAACAGGCCAAGGAAGCCCTACAAATTGGGAAATAGCCCCAACCCTACATAGGATGTAAACGATTGGCTACCATGCAGGAAATAAACAAAATGCTATCAGAGAAAGGTTTCCAAGACAACAATTTCACTTGGAAGACATGCATCCAGCCAATGTATTTGTCGATGTTTTATCTGATGCTCCTATCTGTATCGACTGCATTGTAAAATTTATCAAGAAATAACAAAGGGTACACCCACTGAATGATATGAAATTGAAAAACATTTTGATTGTTGTGAAAGATATAGAGAAATCAAGAAAATTCTATCACGACTTATTTGGTATAGACTTGGTGCTTGATAACGAGGGCAATATGATTTTAACAGAAGGCCTTGTCCTTCAAGATGAAAGAATATGGAAAACATTTTTAGATAGAGATATTGTCCCAAAGAGCAACTCTTGCGAATTGTATTTTGAGGAGCAGGATATCGAATCATTTGTCGAAAAATTAGAAAGACTATACCCCACAATTGAATATGTAAATCATCTTATGACACATAGTTGGGGGCAACGAGTAATCCGGTTCTACGATTTGGATGGTAACTTAATTGAAGTAGGAACACCGATGTAATCAACAAATTCCAATATTACAATTGCAATCATTACTTGTGAGATAACTCGGTAAAACACCGAGTTATCTATTCTTAGGAAGGTTTCAAGACCAAAATTCTTACCTATACCTCGCCAACATATTCTGCAGTTCCTCCTTCATCTCCTGGCGGAAGGTGGCAGGCTCCAGCAGCTACATTCCATTGTCTTGACGCAATTTTTCAATTCGCGGATTTGGGGTTCCCTGATAATATCGGTTTTTGTCGAAAGCAAATGATTGTTCTTCAACAAAATCATAGCCACAAATAAAAGAAGCGACATCAACGCCAGACATCAGCGAATCACGATAAAACACATTATTGCCATCATGCGAATATTCTGTATTCAAATTATTGTCTGATACATAATCCTCATTTACATAATGGGATGGGAATATCATAAATGTCTGCGGATTGGCACCAGACAAGAGTCGGTTTTCATAATAAACACGCTCCTTGTCAGCATACCAGTCACGATACTCTTTCACTCTATATATGGTCAGAAAGTCTGTACCAGTAGGCATTGGCAATAGTTTAGGATTATATATTGTTGTACCATCAGTATGAAATGCGTTATACATTCCATTTTCCATATTCTTGTGTCTCAATGTGTTAAAGTCTCGTATTGCCGTGCCATAAGCCTCGTAATATACACGGTGCTTATCTTGAGCATAGTGTAGTCCCTTCAATACGACAAAAGAAGCAGGGTCTGCTCCTTCTATGATATAATCATTATACCATACATGGTGCATATCGGTTGCATAATTTCCGCTCAGGACTTTGAATGTACTTGGATCGGCTCCTTCCAGTATCTTATTCCCATAATAAACTTGATTAGCATCTAATGCGTACATTGCGTTTAGGCTTTTATAAGTCGAAGGATCATAACCTTCTGGTTTTCTTTCTTCGTATACATTTGATGCAAGTGATAGAAACAGGTAGAAAACAACTACGGGTATCAATGGGCACAAATAGAACAACCATGTCATTCCCATTCTTTTAGAAAGTTTAAACCACAACTTTATTAATGGGAACAAATAGATGGGATAAAGCCAAATGGTCAGCGTTACACCCCAACGGCTAATTTCGTCAATAGAGGATTGGATTGGAGCATCCCAGAAAAATACGGACACAAAGATACCTATTGGCCACAACAACAGCGTTAAAAGCATAAACCAGACAATAATTTTCTGGTATGCTGTTGGTTGTCCTCCCAAAATACGAGCGGTCAGCCCCTTTGAGTTAGTTTTTTGTTCCATCCTCGCTTCATTTTTAGTATTATTGCACCATCTATCCATATACTCATAATCATAGTCTTTTGGGCCTGCATTGTTTCGCTTTATAAAAAACAACTGTTAGGAACTAAACACTCCCTTACCTATACCTCGCCAACATATTCTGCAGTTCCTCTTTCATCTCCTGCCGGAAGGTGGCAGGCTCCAGCACCTCCATCCCATTGCCTTGCGCAAGCAGTTCCTGACGGAAATCGAAGGTGGGATGCAGAAAGTATTCAAAGTCGGCATAATCCGGGGTGCTGACCAACTCCTTCTGCGAGTGATGCAGAGGCAATGTACGCAGATAATACACAAAGGGATAGTATGCACGGATAACGATTCGCTCGGCCGGCTTGTCGCTGCCGCATATCACTCCATAGTAGTTGCTGAAGAAAGCATCCACATCAAAATCGGAAGGCTTTTCAAAACACTCAGTAGTTTCAGCCAAAGAAACGGTTCGGTCCAGCGCATAGACCACGGGGCTGTTCCGTTTGGTATTTTTCGCCAACAGGTACCACCTCTGCTTGAACACCTTGATGGCATACGGCTCTACGGTAATGGTATAGCTTTCTTGCTGACCGAATTTGCAATAAGTGAGCTCCAGCTTGTGCTTTCTCTTCATGGCATTGATGATGGGTTGCAGAAACTCCTTACCGGCAGGGATATTCTCCAGCACGATGCTGTCTTTCAGCGATGCGCTTTCCATCAACATGTTACTCACAGAGAGTGAGTCGAGCATCCACGTTTGCAGGTCGTTCTTCCGCATGGTCGACTTGCTTTCTATGTAGTAAAGGTACCCTCCCTGGGGTTGGCATTCTATGTTGATGCCGAACATCTCTTGTATGGCCTCCTTGTGCCGGATGAATGTTTGTCGCAGCATGGGGTTTCCGCCACTCATTCCGGTCTTCATCCATTGCTCGTTTATTTCCTGAAAGGAGATTCCTTTGGAGCGGAAAATCAGGTCGACAAGCCAGATGTATTGTCTGAAAACTTCTGATACTTTCATGATATAGAATTTACAACTGCAAACATATCGATTTTCACACAATCCACACTATAAACCACCTATTTTTTTTACATTTTCCGGATAAATTTTCCATTATATTTCACATTTCCCCGTTGTTTTCAGACTATAAAATCACATTTTTGGGGAAGGAAAGCTTTGGTTGTAGTAGACAAACACGATTATTTATCATGTTTTATCGTTTATAATCGATAAAATCACTATATTTACAGATGTTATCGAATGTAAATAATAAATGGTACAGAGGCCATGCAACGAGTCTCAGTAATGAGAATCTTAAAAATAAGATATTGCATGATACTATTTCCATAATTTATTTACCCTAAAACCCACAAGTTAATAGAGCAAAGATTGCTGTAGAAAATGATTTGTTTAAATGAGAACAAAATAATACTATATGGAATTAAGAGTATATGAACATTCGGATAACTCTTATCCAATGGATAAAATACTTTGTTTGGAAAAATACACAAAAGAGGATTTAAATAATTTAATTAAGTGTATAAGATCTGTAACACAAGGAAATATAATAGAGTTGTCACATCAAGATTTTATTAAAAAGAACGAATGTGAACTATTTTTATATGTATGTGAAACAGATGAAGGTATTGTGCATATTAAGGACAATCTGTATGAATGCCATCTATCAATAAAGACATACCTAGATATGATAGACCTTATAAAAGCTGTGATAAATTCATCTTCAAAAGATGGTTTCCAATGGCTCTATAATTTAAATGTTTCAATAGAATTCCTTTTGTCACACAAAGGTAAATGGTAGATTACAGTTTTAGCTTAACAGCCTTTTCTAGGGATAGTCAAACATTTTACATTTTCCCTCAAAAAATCACTTATAATCAGCCAAATCTTAAAAATTATAGGCGATTTGGCTGATTATATCAGTAATTTGTACTATATTTGTGGAGATAAAATTCTACACTCCTTGGAGCAACACTTATTCAATTCTCACCATCCCGGCCAATTGTACGAAGTAGTCGTTTGACCAAATGTCAAGTTCCTTGGGATTGCGAACGAATGGTAATACATCCTCTTTTACTTGCTTGATATCAGCAGTAGAAAGTCGCTCTATAAGTCTCTCTTTGAATAATTCCGGAGTGATTTCTTCATCATTGAACTGCTTGCATCTTTCTGCCAAATGTGCAAAATCGAGGGATACATTATGGCGAACATACCACTCAAAGTCGTACCAATCACGTCCCTTTACTCTGTTTTTCCACGCACGATATACAAGGGCGTGCATCTTGCCGGCAAACAAATCAGATAGAGTGAAGCAGCTAGTCATAAATGAATACGGCTGAAGTAATAGTTTCTGCTCAGTCTTGAATTTCAATGGTGGACAAGTGTCAACCTCAATCTTGATTTTTATGGACTTCTCTGTTTGAAATGTTACATCATACACATCGGTATTGTCTTTAAGGAAGGCAGATTCTACCTTACCGAAATTCTTCTTATCCTTTTTCTTGATTTCCACTTCACGTCCCACCAATGCAAATGTATCTACAATGGGTTGGAAATATTTGCTGAAGTCAAACGTTTCATCTTGCGACAGGAGAGAAAAATCCATATCTTCACTAAAGCGTTGCAACCCGTGAAAGATTCTCAGACAAGTACCACCATAGAATGCTGCCGACTCAAAAAAACCGCCACTATACAAACCTGCAAGAATCACTTGTTGGTTTACTTCAAAAATTGCGTTCCGTTTATTCTGTTCTGTTGTCAGATCATAACGTGACAACATGCTATCGTAAATTTCATTCTTCATCGTCTCAGAAACTTTAATATAGTAGCAATGGAGTCGGCCTTCTTGCCAACTTTTATATACTCTTCCAAAATAGTAGCGTCAAACTTATAAAACTCATCCATATCCATTCGGATGTCATGCTCAAGATAGTTTTCCACATCCTTCAAAAAGCGCAGATTGACCTTGGAAGAATTTGCAATCAGGTCGCACAAAGCCTTTTCGGGTGATGCTATCAAAAATGCATATTCGCCCTTATGCATACTCCTTACTCCCACCGAGAATGCATCCCGACCAATATACTTGTAATCGTAATTACCCATAGGAGTCTGAAAACTTCGGGAATGCTTTACTGTCATGGATTGATGCGTATACACAGCTTCTGGAATTAAGCCATAATATCTCAATGCTGTCGACATGGAGATGTAAGAAGGTGCATAAAGATGATTGGCTATCAATTCATTTGAAAGTGTCTTTCCCGAATGTTCAGGATTAACAACATAGAGTCCTCGCTTCAATCTTATGATATAACCATTCTTCTCAAGCCAGGCAACCTTCTTGTCTGGTGACTTGAGTTCTGGATATAACGATTCAATGATTGAAGTCGTTACTGGGATAGCTCCTATTTCACTTAATTGCTTATTCATAATGCAAATATAGTAATATTTTGAACAATAAAAGAGTTTTATCTTCTTTTTCTGTTCAAAATATTACTATTTATAAAGTTTAAGAAGGATTTGGCGACATTGGAATTGCACCAATTTTCTGCGTTATGCTTTGTCAAACAACTCTGATACAAAAGTAGCCAAATTCCTTGATTGAGCAAAGGGGGTGGCTACTTTTTAAGTTATAATCCCCTTTTATAGTTATAAAATACTCGTAATTGGTCGTAATTGGTCGTAATTGGTTATAATTGGTCATAAAGTAGATTCAACTTTTAAATGCAATCATCCTTATAGAACAAACTCCTTGGCGTTGCCAGGGAGTTTTTGTATGGGTTGAATACATCTACTTCAATAATGGAAATTTAACATAGGATTTGAGCAAGGGTATAACCAATATATCGTACAATTCATTATCTTTGCCACAGGTAGTTACGTTTAGGAATTGTTTAATGTTGATATAACAAATTCAAAGGATGATTATCATTGGATATTTGGGTATATGGGATTAATGACAATGAAACAATTATAAACCTAGGATATCCTGATATATAAGGACTAATACAGATAATTGTGGACAGTAGTGAGTTGGATTAAAAAAAATAGTGATAAGATGAAAAAGAAGAAAAGTGATAAGAAGAAAAATGATAAGGCTCAACAAATTCTAAGCTATATCATTATAACAATTCTTACTGTAGTATGTACTTTTTCTTATTGCCAACAAAAAAGAGCGTTGGAAGTATCGGGTTTCACGATATGTAAAGTCATTAAAAAATACAGGAAACCAGTAAGTGGATTTGCTAGAGGGGATGAAGCTGTAATAGAGTATTATGTATCTGGAAAACGATATGAAGATACGGTATGGAATTCTAGTGATTCCTACGGTGTTGGAGATTGCTTTTTACTTAAATTTAGTATTAAGAACCCTGAGATATGTGAAGTTCAATGGGATAATGGAAAGCAAGACTGCAATTGTAAATAATAAAATTTTAAGTAGATTCAAAAACTGTATGTAGTAACGCCTAAACAACCATGAGTAACGCAAAATAACTATAACTAAAGTACTGAATATCAGTGCATCCTAAATTTTAACACTTCGAGGTTCATATTTGTTAGTTCCGAATTTTCCGCCTAATTTTGCATCGTATTTCTACCGCGGAGAATCTTCGGAGCTTTATTTTTGTCACTTTGTGAAGCCAGTTTACCCGGGATGACATAGGTTTACATTGGTTGACAAACTTGGGGCAAGTAGATGCGGTTTGCAACATCATGCAAGGAGTTGACATGCGTCGACAACGGTTTACATGGAGTGACTTGCGGTGGAGATATGTAATGATGTACAAATCTCAAATCATCGCGAACAATGAATATCACAAGGAAATGCGCCCATTGCGGCAAGGAGTTTACTCCACAATCAGGCAGTCAGAAGTATTGCTGTGAGCAGTGTGCTGATACCGCCAAGCAGCCAAGACTGTAAAGGCATCACGTTACGTCCCAACGAAACGGAAAGGTCGTGGTATGTAATACTATTCTAAGTTCTTTCCAAGTTCTATGATTTTTTCTCTGAACAAGGGTACATTGGCTTTTGAAACAGGCAACACCCGGTCTGTACTGAACATACTGATCTTATAGCCTGCTGAATTGCCGGACACCTGCGTGATAAAGTTGATATTGACGAGGAAGGCACGATGGGTGTGTACCAAGAATGGATAAGCCTCAAGTGTCTCCTCAACTTCCTTCAGTGAACTGCGAAGTCGCTTCTGACACAGTTCGGAATCGTTGAGATAAACAATGCTGAGATAATTGCCCTCCGACTCCACGTATATGACGTCAAGAGGATTCACAGTCAATGATTCGCGGCTATCGCCATGAATGACGATTTTGTCTGTCACATTATCTTTTGGCAGGCGTGAACGCAGCTTGGTTTGTTCTGTTTCTAACATTCTGTTGATTGAAGCCAATTCCAGAAGGGTGTGCTCTATATTTCTGACTCTGGTTATTGCCATCATGGCTATTATCAATATTACGGAAAGCATAGCACATAAATTTATTGTCTTCATGTACCACTTCAATGTAAATGTCCCGTCTATATCAATCCACGCATAGTAATATCTTGAGAAGTCCCACATCATTATGGTGTTCGATTGATTGAGGAAAATATTGAAGATGGGAACTCCGATAACAGCACAAAGTGCGAAATGTTTCAACCGTCCCCAGATACCTGCAGAGTATGTGAAACTGTTTTGGAAGATATAAGTCACAATAATTTCACTCAACACCAACGTCAGCAGAAAGAAAAAAACATGCACAATCTTAAATACTGGAAGAGGGACAGCTCTTTGGTCTGGAGTCAGTAACATGGGATGCGCCAAAAACGTTATGCACATCCACGCGCATTCTACTATTAGATAGTCTTTTATTAGTTGATTAGGTATTCTTTTCATTCTTTCTTTTGGGAGGAGTGAAATGATCAATATTTCGTGCAAAGATAGTTGATTTCTTTCTTATACACTAACAATCCAACTGAAAACAAGCATATTAGGGATATTTGGAAAGGATTTGATGATGAATGGAAAGGGGATGTTGTCGGATTGAAAGATATTGTTACGTTTCAATTCGTGTATTTATCGTGACATGTCATCCTTTGTTTTTGTCCCACATTGGCTAAATATCCCTATATCTTGGCAGTTGTCCCACTTATTTGGAGGCAGGCAAAAAGATATCTTTCTTTGCAGCGAAATTGCGATGGAAGATTGCCATCAAAATGTTGGCATCGATAAGATATCAAAAAATATACATTATAAAAAGTTATGATTAAACATCTTATTTCAAAAGTTATGATTAAACATCTTATTTCAACAGCCACTGCGCTGTTCATCATCTGCTGTAGCTTGCAGGCACAAGGTATCAAGGGAAGGGTTGTCGACGAGAATGACAACCCTCTCGAGTTCGTAAACGTTGTGATGCGTATGCTTCCCGACTCAACGTTCGTGACAGGTACAATCACCTCAAGCGATGGATGCTTTGAGTTGGAAGGAAAAGGCGATATTGTGCAGTTATCAATGATAGGTTATCAGAAACAGACCTTACCTGTGTCACATTTCAAAGAAGAGGCGCTTGTAACAATGTTCAGCCTTTCGAACACGCTCGACGAGGTGGTGGTGATAAGCACATTGCCTAAGACCTCACTCAAAGGCAATGCCCTGGTAACAGACATTGCAGGCTCCGTACTCGAGCACGAAGGCAATGCGCTGGATGTGCTGGGCAAGGTGCCAGGCATGATATCGATGGGAGGCAATCTCGAGGTCATTGGCCGCGGTGCTCCACTCTATTATGTCAACGGACGAAAGGTTACTGACAACGCTGAGCTTCGCAACCTTATGTCTGAAGATATCAAGAGCATTGACGTCATCAGCAATCCTGGTGCGGAATATGGTGGGGAGGTGCGTTGCGTGGTGCGCATCCGTACTATAAAGCGTCAAGGCGAGGGTTTCAGTTATGCATTGACCAGCCAGGCAAAGCAGTATATTTACGACTGTCATGACAAGGAACCTTCGTGGTCTGTCCTCGACCTTAATTACCGCTGGAAGGGTTGGGACCTCTTCGGTAATGTGGTCTATTGGAACCAGCGCGGTTATCAGATTTCCAATCTCGATGGTGGAACCATCACTAAGGTGGGAGACAAGATTCTCGACAACCGTCAAGTGGGTATCATTGACTATCGCAGGCACAATGGTGGATGGCAGTATATGGGTGGCGCCAACTGGCAAATCAATGAAAAGCATTCGTTGGGATTCCGAACGGAATGGTCAGACAACACCATCGGTAAAACCCAAATGCTGATGGATGTGGACGTATTAAGAAATGAAGAACTGATAGATCATCTCCATGCCATCAATGACTCGCACCAACCCACAAACCATAATCTGAATGGCAACCTTTATTATGATGGTACTGTCGATAAGCTGCACATCAACTTCAATGCCGATTATGTGCGTCGTAAGACAGGTGGGGTAACCGACATCAGCGAAACGAGTTGGACAGGAAAGGCATCAATGCAGAGTAATACCGAAGCTGTTACGGCTATGACAGCAGCCAAACTGGTGCTGTCGTATCCCGTATGGAAAGGAGAACTGCAGATGGGTATGGAAGAGACCTATGTGTCTGCAGACGAGACATACGCCATCAACTTTACCCCGATTCCAAATTCGGATGCCTCAATGGAGGAGAATACCCTTGCTGGTTTTGCCCAATATTCGGTCGCTCTTCCCTTCGGTCAGTTCAGTGCAGGTCTGCGTTACGAGCATGCCAAGTTCGATTATGCAGATCACATTAATACAGACAACAATGTGCATCGCAGCAACGACAGTTGGTTTCCATCTATCAGCTTCTCAACCAAGCTAAAGCAGGTGAGGCTCAGTCTTAGCTATACAGGCAAGACCATCAGACCTCGATTCGAAACTATGTCGAAAGAGATCAGCTACGACAACAAATTCACTTATCAGACAGGCGACCCGTTAATGAAGAATGAGATTCAGCGCACTCTCTCGCTCATGGCACAGTGGAAATGGATCAGTTTCAGCGGCAACTACGAGCGTGTCGATAACAAGGTGTTCCGACGTGGCTATCCCTACAATGACGAGGGGGTGGCAATGATTCAGTACACAAATGCTGCCGATCCCGTCCATAAGTTGAGCGCTTACCTCACAACCGCTCCTTCTTTCGGAGTGTGGTATCCTCGTTATACGGTAGGCATACAGAAACAATTCTTTGAGACCGATGTCATTGACCCTCGCGCTGCGAATGACATGCGTCGCATCAGCTTAGGCAAGCCTATGTATCTGTTGCAGACCTATAACTCATTCCGACTGAAGAAGAGTTGGATCATCGACCTCGACTATCAGTACATCAGTCCCTTCGACAAACTGATATATAACTTCGATTCTCCTATCCATGGGTTGGATGTCTCTGTTGGCAAGTCGTTTCTTAAGAACGATGCACTCTCTTTCAAGCTTTCATGGAGCGATGTTTTCAATACCAAGCATGAGTATGTCATTTCAGATTTTGGCAACTGTTATGTAAATCAGGACAACAGATATTATTCGTCTGCACTTACGCTGAGAGTATCATACCGTTTCAACAGCGCCCAGAACAAATACAAGGGAACAGGTGCAGGCGAATCGGCTAAGAACAGAATGTAACCATATTTAATTATCGAGACATTATGAGAAAAACAATTCTCCTGTTTTTGATTATGCTATTGTACTTTTTCGTATGCAATTTTTGCATGGCACAGGAAAAGAACAGCAAGAATCGAGAAACATGATAATCCACTGTTTAAATGCAATCATACTTCTAGAACAAACTCCTTGGCGTTGCCAGGGAGTTTTTGTATTAACAATTTCAGAATACCACGCAAAGAGCCCCAAAAAGTTGAATAAAAAATACAGAAAAATGTAAGCTGTAACACGAAATATTACACCCCACCCCTACTTTTGTGTCTGAAATATTAATTATTGAGAATATGTCAGAAATTAGACTTACAATCAGAGGGGTGATTTTCGCATTGTTTCCCCAATACGATAAGACAAATCCCGACAGCGACGAGATGATAAACCAAACGGTAGAACGGTTGGCTGAACTGGACAGAACACGTCCGGAAGTGATTCTGATGCCCGAACCCGAGAACATATACGACCACAAGGCCGTCCGAGCCTATTGCAATGGAAGCTCCATAGGCTATGTGGCACACGAAGAGACAATGGAGGCGAGCCGACTGTTCGATGCTTCACACCCCATGGTAAAAGCGCGAATTGTAGAGGTGGAAGTGAAAGGAAAGGGCAATCTGTTTGTAGTGGCCGAACTGCCCGCCGAAGCACTCGTAAAGCCACTACCTAAGGCGGATGCTACGGAGGCATGGAGACAATGGAGGTGCAGCGTCCCCCAACTGCCGATACCCGATACATGGAAGGACTGCCGGGTATTGGAATTTCAGATGAAAAATCTGTTCGACAATCCCGACGAAGAGAATATCAAAAGCTTGAAGAACTATCTGTCGGTATGGATAGACAAGAGTCTGCATGATTTCAGCGTAGAGGCCATGCAACTGCGCAAACAGTACATCAGCAAGATACGTGCCATGGACAACGGTGCGCTGGAAGCTATGGCCAAGCGGTTGGAACGCCAGTACACGGCCATCTGTAGCGGGCATCGCATGACTTACCGCATGAAGTGGTGGAAAGAGCTTCAGCAAGCCGAACACATGGAGCACTACTGGGACCAATGGCGGAGCGGACGAAAAGAGGACAATCTGTGGAGCGACCTGCATACAGTGGATACCCAGCTGCGCCGTATGCCCGATGGTCTCTATGCTCATATAGGCGACCTGACCTGCCTCTTCTCGGCCATGCGCTACCGCGATGATGTATCGCGCACGGTGTTGTGGGAGGTATACACACTTCTCTTGCTGCGCGAACGCATCTGCCGCGAACTGGGCATCGCCATGAAACCGCTCCCACTGGATGCCTACGGCACATTGGAGAAGGAGGAAACCTTCACTCCCGAACTTACCGATGCCCGTCTGGCCAAGGCCGTGGAGGAATGCCAACCGTTCTTCTGGGCAAAGAGTGCCTGGGCAGTGGTGTTCTGCGTGTGCCGCGACTACTATGGTGTGCCCGACAATGTGAGTGCATTCGAGAAGCGCATCAGAATTCTTCCATTCAGCAAACCCATAGAGGCATATTCTGTCGGAACTATCCAAAAAACAATCAGTAACAACGATTATATGAAGAGGCACATCGACAAATGGGAAGAGGGACGCGCTTTGACTTTAGCACACGAATTGAAGTCTTTTCTCGACCAAAGTTTCTGAGAAGTTTCCGAGAGTTTCTGAAAAAGTTTCTGAACCTTCTGAAATAGTTTCTGAATCGCCGCAACTATTTAAGTCGTCTATCATTTCCCCATACATTTGCTCCCGTAATCACAACGAAGTGGTTGCGGGAGTTTTTTTATCTCCCTTCGCTCTTTGACATGCTGAGACAATATATTCCTTCCCCTGTCATCCTGAGGAACGAAGTGACGAATGGATCTGTTTACACCCACTTCTCACTTGTCATCCTGAGGAACGAAGTGACGAATGGATCTGTTTACACCCACGTTAATGTCTTCAGATCCTTCGCGATGCTCAGGATGACAACCCCAAAATCATAAATCAGAAATTATAAATTATAAATCATAAATCTTTTTTATTATGAACGAAATTCAAATTTATCAGAACCAAGAATTTGGTGCCATACGCACCATAAGTGACGAACAAGGCGAACCGCTCTTCTGCGGCAAAGATGTGGCAGAAGCGTTGGGGTACAAGAAACCCCTGGATGCGATAGCCAAGCATGTAGATGCGGAGGACTCCGTAAAACGCGGACTCCTCGACAGTCGAGGATGCAATCAAAAGACCATCTTCATCAACGAGTCCGGACTCTACGCTCTCATCCTCTCCTCCAAGCTCGAATCGGCCAAGCGGTTCAAGCATTGGGTCACCAGCGAAGTGCTCCCCTCCATCCGCAAGCAAGGAGGTTACCTGATGCTGAAGCAGGGTGAGACCGACGAGCAACTGATGGCAAGAGCCTTGCAACTGGTGAAGACCACCCTCGACACTCGCAACCAACAGATAGCGCTGCTCCTCCCCAAGGCCGAATACGCCGAGCAGGTGCTGACCAGCATGAGTTGCCTTACCGTGACACAGATAGCCAAGGAAATGGGAATGGTGGCGCACGAACTGAACACGCTGCTTTGCGAGTTGGGCATCCAGTACAAGCAAAGCGGTCAGTACTTGCTCTATGCACCCTATGTGCGAAAGGGCTTGGCGCAGAACCGCACCATTGAGTTCTACCTGAACGATGGCACGCTCTTTACTTACACCTACCTGGTGTGGACAGAACGCGGACGATACTTCATCCACCAGTTGCTGAAAAGAATCGCTGCGTAAAGAAGCAATTTGGAATGAATGACCCTCACCTGTCATCCTGAGGAACGAAGTGACGAATGGATCTGTATACAACCACGTTGATGTCTTCAGATTCTTCACTGACGCTCAGGATGACAAACCAAAATCATAAATCAGAAATCAGAAATCAAAAATGTTTGGAATAGGATATAACATCAAGAGCAAGGTTCGGGAATGTACTCCCGAACTGCTCAACAAGGTGCTCGATTCGCCCTCGGTGGCGAAGACGTGTGCCGAACTGGAAGATGCCTTGGAGAAGTGCCGTCGGGGTGAACTGACCAAGGACGAGTACGAAACCTTGAAAGGAGAATTGAAGAAGCAGTTGCCTATCATGACCTTTCACGCTACGTTTAAACATGGGAGGAGGAAGAACGAGGATGCCATCCCAAGCGGACTTTCTATTTACGATATCGACCATATTCCCAATCCACGTGCCAAGTGGGAAGAAATAGAAGCCCGCAAGGAAGAATTAGGAATTGTGATGGCGCACATCACACCAAGCACGGAGGGGTTGCGACTGGTGTTTATCATCCCCATGGCTCCTGGTACCAACCGACTGATGAGCCTTGCCGAGGCGCAAGCGTGGATGGCTTCGATGTTGGGAGATACTCAGTACGATGCTTGTGTGAAGGATTATGCCCGGTGTTCTTTTGCGGTGCCACGGGAGTATGTGTTGTTCTTGAGTGAGGGATTGTTTGATTTTAGGCACGGATTACACGGAACCCATCCGCTGCCTAACAAGGCCTCCGGCCATAACGATGACGCTGATTCTCCCTCTATAAACAGAGGGGGAAATGGTATGAAAGAAAATCCGTGCAATCCGTGTAATCCGTGCCAAAAAAAGTATCCCGAAACCTACGACGGAATACCGTACCCCAAAATTGTGGAGACCTTGGAGGAACAAATGGGCGGGAGGCCAGAGCATGGAAGCCGCAACAATTTTATCTTCTCTATGGCGTGCCATCTCCGCTATATCTGTGACGATGACCCTGATTGGATAGCGACCATCCTGCCCACTTATGGCGAAGCACGGGAGAAGTGGATGAATTCGATAAGGAGTGCGTGCGCAAGGAACCAGACGCGGAGTTTTCCGAATATCATGAGGCGGACGCTGGGTGTATGTAAACAGATCCTTCGCTACGCTCAGGATGACAGGGAGGGTGATGAGTTGCAGGGTGATGGACAGAATGACACAGGTGTTGCTCTTCCACCCGAAATGCCAAAGGTGTTACCTCCTTTGATAGAGTTGTTGGTGAGTCGCACACCGGACATTTACAAACCGGCGGTAGCACATGCGGTCTTCCCGGCTCTTGGGGCGCATTTGTGGCGCACCACCTTCCGCTACATCGATAATGTGCATCACGAGGCGACACTGATGAACGTGCTGATGGCGGGCACGGGTGCGGGCAAGAATTGCATCACCGAGCCGGTTAACCGAATCTTGGCGGACATTCGTCGAAGAGATAAGGAGAACATGCTTCGCGAGAAAGCATGGAAGAAGGAGATGCAATCGATGGGCGCCAACAAGAATAAAAGGCAACGTCCAGAAGGATTGGTAATTCAAGAAATAGATCCGGATATGACTAATGCCGCCTTCGTACAGCGCTTAGCCGATGCTGACGGGAAATTTCTGTATACCAAGATGAATGAAATCGACCAATTTGATGCGCTGAAAACCTCGGCCAACCGCAAGTCGCAATTCCAAATCATGTGCCTGGCATTCGACCCGGGGAATGTATATGGACAGACACGTGTGGGTACCAGTTCGGTCACCGAAAGGGTGTGCATCCGCTTCAATTGGAATGCCTCTACCACCATTCAGAAGGGGCAAGCGTACTTCCGAAGTGTGCTTACGGATGGGCCTATCAGTCGTATCAATTTCTGTACCATCCCCGAACGGGAAATCGGGGCACCCATGCCGGTATATGGTTCGTATGATGAGGAATTCGACCACCAATTGGCAACTTACATCGACCATCTGAATGCAGCTCGTGGAGAGGTAGAATGCCCAGAAGCCTTCGCTTTGGCCAAAACCCTAAGTGAAGAATGTGCCGAGTTTGCACGACTTTCACAAAGTAGGGTGTATGAAAACCTTTCGTTCAGAGCCAATGTCATCGCTTACCTGAAAGCCATGGTGCTCTATGTAGCACATGGCGAGGAATGGAGCAAGGAGATAGAGGACTTTGTGCGCTGGAGTCTGCAATACGACCTTTGGTGCAAGATGGCGTTCTTTGGTGAAAACATCGAGAATGTAGGAAATGAAGAAGCCAACCATAACACCAATAAAGGACCACAGAACCTGCTCGACTTGTTGCCCAAGGTATTCACTCGCGAAGAAGCCCAGCAAATGAGGGAGCGACGGGGGATACGAAGCGGGTCGGTTACGAATATGCTGGCCAACTGGAAATCGAGGGGATACATCGAAATTTATGGAGAAACGCACCCTGTAGAACTCAACCTAAAGAGATACATCAAAACAAATAAGTATCTGGAAACCCATGCTCAGAGTGCTTGAGTACACTCAGTACACTCATTACACTCAGTAAATTTTCCGCACCTTACTATCCAGAGGAACCTTATTTCTTGTCATCCTGAAGAACGAAGTGACGAATGGATCTGTTTACCCCCACGTTGATGTTTTCAGATCCTTCACTAACGTTCAGGATGACAAACCAAAAACAAGAAATCATAAATCATAAATCAGAAATCAAAAATGAAAAGAGGAATTAGAAACAACAACCCATTGAATATACGCCGCACCAACACCGTGTGGCAAGGTATGAAAGAAGAAGTGACCGACAAGGAATTTGTAGAATTCACAAGCACAGCCTACGGCTACAGAGCCGCCTGGCGCATACTCTTCACTTACTTCTACCGGTTCCTAAGTTTGAAAACCCCGTTTACGGTGAGCACCATCATCGACCGATGGGCACCACCCACCGAGAACCCCACCAAGGCATACATAGACCGGGTACTGGAATTGACGGGATTAGGAGGCAACGAGCGCCTCTACCCTCCCATGAATCCGCGTGGGGTGTGGAAGCTGAGCAGCATATTGGCGGCCATGACGGTGGTAGAGTGTGGCATCCGCCCCGAAAAGGTAGACATGGAGGCCATCAAACAGGGATACACACTGGCCTTCGGAGAGCCTTACCCCGATAAGAGCGACACGATTCCCGTCAAGGAAAATGTGGTGTGGGACGAGTACTGGGACTGGTCGCCCATGGCGTATGGGGAATAAAAAAGTAGGTGTGAAATAATAAATTTAGGCACGGATTACACGGAATACACGGATTATTTCGCTTTGTTCAACAACACGTCACGGATAAAGTTGATGTAAAATAAACATACACTAAAACCGTGTTAATCCGTGTAATCCGCGCCTAAAAAGTATCTTATTGCAAAATATCCATTTCGCGCAACAGATGGTCGGCACCGGCCAACTTGTCTATCACAAAGAGGGCGAAGCGGATATCGAGGGCAATGTTGCGACACTTCTCGGGGTCGTAAACCACATCGCTCATGGTACCTTCCCACACACGGTCGAAGTTCACACCAATCAGGTTGCCGTTGGCATCGAGCACAGGCGAACCGGAGTTACCGCCACTGGTGTGGTTGGTAGCGATGAAGGCCACAGGTACGGAACCATCCACTTCCCAACGTCCATAATCCTTGGCAGCATGAAGGTCGCGAAGCTTCTGCGGGATGTTATAGTCGAAGATTTCGGGATTGTCCTTTTCAATCACACCATCGAGCGAAGATACCGGTGTATAGTACACGGCATCGGCCGGCTTGTAACCCTTTACCTGACCATAAGTCACACGCAAGGTGGAGTTGGCATCGGGATAGAAAATCTTTCCGCCTTTGGTAGCTTCATTATACTCCATCATACCACGCATGTAGGCTCTATACAGCAAGGTGATTTCCTTGTTCACTTCCTGCAAGGTAGGTGCAATGTTCTGCATGAACCACTTGTTAGTTTCGAGGTATATTTCTTCGGCCATGGCAAGGTTGGGTGTTTCGGTAAACAAAGCATCGGCCCAGGCTTCTACAGTACCGAACTTCTGAAGTTGTTCCTTGAAATAAGGCGACTTGTATTCGTCCGCAATATTCTGTATATAAGACTTGTAGAGGGCGATGAACGAAGCCTTGTCGATAGGCATATAGTAGTCCTTGTAGAACTTCTCGGCACCGCGCTGTCCACGTCCTGCAAAGGATACGAGTTCTACGGCATTGAGGGCTTCGGTCTGATAGTCGCTCACCAACGAGAGCTGTTCGATGGAGGCATAGAGTTCCTTGAAGCGTTCCACCAAGTTTTCGTATTCGGGTTTGCCTTCGGCCCATTGGTCGAACTTGGCTTCGAAAGCCTGCTTGTTTTCGATGGCCTTCATACGAAGGATACCCTTGGCTTCGCCCTGCCATTTCTTCCAGGCATTGGATACGCTGGCATTCTTGGACGAATACTGGATGCGCACGGCCTGCGACTTGCTCATTTCTTCGCGCTGGATATTCAGACGGAGGGTGCGGAGGGCAATCTTATGCGGATTGGAAATCAAGGCGGTATACTTCACAGCTTCGGAGAAGAGGTATTCGCGGGTGGTACCGGGGAAACCATATACCATAGTGAAATCGCCTTCGCCTATGCCACCGGCATTGATCTTGAAGTATTTCTTGGGACGGAAGGGCACGTTGTTCTCGTTGTATTCGGCCGGTTCGTTATCGGCTCCGGCATACACGCGGAAGAGGCTGAAATCGCCGGTATGGCGCGGCCACATCCAGTTGTCGGTATCGCCACCAAACTTACCTATCGAGCTGGGAGGTGCACCTACCAAACGTACATCGGTATAAACCTTATAGACAAAGAGGAAATACTGGTTGCCGTAATAGATGGGCTTGACATGAGCCACAAGGTTCTTGTTGCCACCCACAGCCTTTTCAATAATCTTCTGCGAGTTCTTTTCCACCAAAGCAATGCGCTTTTCTTCGGTCATCTTCGGCTTGTAGCCCTTCATTACCTGGTCGGTTACATCGACCATGTATTCCAGGAAGGATACGGAGAGCCCCGGATTAGGAAGTTCTTCAGCACGAGACATAGCCCAGAAGCCATCCTTCAGATAGTCGTGCTCCACGGAGCTATGCGACTGGATTTGTCCGTAGCCGCAATGATGGTTGGTGATGAGCAGACCTTCGGGCGAGATGAGTTCGCCGGTACATCCACCTCCAAAACGCACTACGGCATCCTTGAGCGACGATTGGTTGACACTATAGATATCTTCGGCCGAGAGCTTGAAGCCCTGACTCTGTATATCCTTTATCTTCTTGAGGATTTCGGAAGGAAGCCACATACCTTCGTCGGCACGCATTTGATTAGCTCCCATCAGCAAAAGTGCTAAAAGAAATACGATTTTTTTCATGTATTTATGATTTTGATTTATGATTTTTGATTTGTCATCCCCAGCATCGCGAATAATCTATGTACATCCATTTTTATGTTTTCATATCCATTCGTCACTTCGTTCCTCAGAATGACACGAGGAAGAGGGGCCAATAAATACCTCTGTGTTACTCTGTGGTGAATCGTCTCAATCATTCCTTCTCCAACTCGGAGGGGATGCGCCAAGCGGTATAGAGTTGCAAAACGGCAGCGATGGTGAGGCACACTATCCACTCGTTGCGCTTGGAAGTGAACATGAGCACCCCGGCAAATACCAGGAGCATGGCACCAATGATTTGCTGGCGGCGCAACCTACGGATGATGAGGTTTTTGCCTTCGTAACGGGCATAGGCCACTTGTATCCAGGCAAACAATACGGCACCTACTGTGTAGAGGTAAGGAGCCAGTTCCCAATGGGTAATCTGTAACATGGCACCTATGAGCAACAACCCGGCACCAATCATCTGTATAATTGAAAATTCTTTTTTCATTCTTCAAAAATAAATACGTCTTCGTTGGGCTTCTTCATCAGGTATTTCTCACGGGCAATCTTCTCCAAAGCCTCGGGATTGTTGGTGAGTTCCTTCAACTTTTCAGTATCTTCCTCGAACTGCTTGCGATACCTGGCTATTTCTGAATTCAACGTATTGATTTCTTCTTGATGCTTGGCACGCTGAATGAGGCTATTCTCGTCGAGAAAAACCATTATCACCCCAAAAGCCAATAACGTAATGATGTACTTGTGGTATCCGATAATATCCCAAAGGCGCTTGAGTCTGTTCATATCTGACAAAGGATTGAATGTTTGGACAAAGATAGTGAAAAGATAATGAAATTTCATTCATCCGGCGATGAAAAAAAGCAAGAAATTATGTACATTTGCAAATCGCATAACGAAATACATCCTAAGATATGGAAAACTATATTGTTTCGGCACGGAAATACCGCCCGTCTACCTTTGATTCGGTAGTGGGACAACGTGCTCTGACCACCACATTGAAAAATGCCATTGCAACCGGCAAGTTGGCTCATGCCTACTTGTTCTGTGGGCCACGAGGAGTGGGAAAAACCACTTGTGCACGCATCTTTGCCAAGACCATCAATTGCTTGAACCCTGCTGCAGATGGCGAGGCATGCAACCAATGCGAATCTTGCCAAGCATTCAACGAACAACGCTCGTATAACATCCACGAACTTGATGCGGCTTCGAACAACTCGGTAGACGATATCCGCTCGCTCATCGAACAAGTCCGTATCCCGCCTCAAATCGGTAAATATAAAGTATACATCATTGACGAGGTGCACATGCTCTCGCAAGCAGCCTTCAATGCCTTCCTGAAGACACTTGAAGAACCACCTCACCATGCCATCTTCATTCTGGCTACCACCGAAAAGCATAAGATTCTACCTACCATCCTGAGCCGATGCCAGATATATGACTTCAACCGCATGGGAGTGAACGATACGGTAGGACACTTGCAATATGTGGCACAGAAGGAAAACATTCAGGTAGAGCCCGAAGCACTGACGGTTATTGCCCAAAAGGCCGACGGAGGGATGCGCGATGCACTATCCATCTTTGACCAGGTGGCCAGCTTTACAGGTGGAAACATCACCTACAAAGGGGTCATAGAAAATCTGAATGTGCTGGATTATGAATATTACTTCAAGCTGACCGACAGCTTCCTGACCAACAAGGTTTCTGATGCTATCCTGCTACTGAATGAAGTATTGAAGAAAGGATTTGATGGAAGCCACTTCATTACAGGACTGGCCTCACACTTCCGCGACCTGCTGGTGAGCAAAGACCCTGCTACCCTACCCTTGTTGGAAGTAGGTGATGGCATACGCCAACGTTATCAGGAACAAGCGCAAAAATGCGACCAGAAGTTCTTGTATCGTGCCATGAAGTTGGCCAACGATTGCGACCTGAACTACAGGGCAAGCAAGAACAAGCGCTTGTTGGTAGAGTTGACACTTATTCAATGTGCCCAACTCACCTTGCCCGATGCAGACGACTTGGTTGGTGGGCGTAGCCCTAAGAGAAGATTAAAACCCATATTCACGCAACAAGCTACTACTGAAGTAGCCAAGCAAGCCCAGTCACAGACAGGGAATGCCGTTGCACCAACTACGAATAACGAAGTTAATACGGGTGTACGAAAAAGCCCATTGCCGGAGATCAAAAACGAAAGAAAAATTCCGGTAGTGAAGGCCAACAGGATTGGTATGTCCATGCGAAACATTGTAACCAATGGACAAGCCAAGCCCACCGAAGTACGCCCCCAACAACCAGCAGCTACCAACCAAGCTGACTACGAAGACTATATGTTCAACGCCAAGGACTTGAGCTACTACTGGCGTGACTTTGCCAACAATCATCTGCCTATAGAAGAAAAGGCCAACTCGGCCCGCATGATGAACATGACTCCCAAACTCTTGAACGACACCACTTTCGAAGTGCTGGTAGACAATGAAATGGTAGAGAAATACATGCACAAATTGCTCCCCGATATTCAAGCCTATTTGCGTGAGCAATTGCATAATCGGAAAATAACCATGACGGTACGTGTAAGTGCCCCCAATGAAGTGGTACGCGCCTATAGCCAAGCCGAACGCTTTGTACTGATGAGCAAACGAAATCCCAAACTGATGAAGTTGAAAGAAGTTTTCGGGTTGGAGTTGAATTAAGAAGAAATAATGAAAGTGTATCATTAATTAATTAGGCACGGATTACACGGATTAATACGGTTTTTAGTGTATGTTTACATTAAATTTATCCGTAAAATCTGTGTAATCCGTGCCTAAAAATTAGTGGATGCGCATTTTAACACATCCACATTATTTAGAACGAGTAAGTGGCACTCAACACCAATCGGTTGTTCGCTACCGAGTGAGTATCGGTTACCTTACCATTCTTTTGATTCTTGCCATACCAAGCGGTAGTGTAGTTATATTCGGCACCAATCTTCCAATGAGGCACATTATAAGTGAGTTCGAATGTAGTGCTCAACAATTGGTCGATGTTGGTTCCTGTACCATAAATAGCCTTGTTGTCGCCCATTTCCATATCATCGGCTGTACCCAAGTTCTTGATGTAACCGATGAAGATACCCGGTTTCCATTTCTTACCATATACAATGTTAATCCAGTTGCTGGAATTGCGGAAAGGAGTATACTCGCGCTTGCCGGTCTTGCTATCTTGAGATTTTACCGCATAACCGCCCAACATGGATGTGTGGGTGAAGTTAGCGCCCAATGTACTCTTGGCAGCCAAGAAAAGCTTGTCCTTCTGATACTTGATGTGTGCTTCGTAAGAGAAGGTAGTGACACGTTCGTCAACCTTATAAGTGTTTCCATCACCACCAATGGCCTTGGTACGAGGAGCAATGGAGAGCATATCCACACCTACACCCAAAATCCATCCGTTGGCCTTGTAATCCAAGTTCATCGCCAATTCAGGGATGTTCGAGTTCTTGTGCGGATACTGATTACGTGCATTACCCTTACCAGTACCATCATCGGCAGTAGGGCCATGCGACTTGAATTGCGATTGCCATACAGCAGCCAACTGGAACTGCATAGGACCACTGTTGTGACGATAACGGATTTGGGGTGCACGACCGAAGGGTTGGAAAGGCGAACCTGTATTCAAGTTCAGGATTTGGGGAGAAACCTCACCAAAGAACGGATGTGAAGTCTGACCCACCAACAACTTGTCCTTGCCCCAATCGAAATTGAAATAGGCATGGCGCAAACGAAGGGCCGAAAGATTATCATTTCCATTACCACGGAAGTCGAACTCAATCTTGGCAGATGTCTTGGCCTTGCCAATCATAGGACCCGCAAAATCAAAACCCATACGAGAGTATACGGTATACATGTTGCTATTGTCCGAGCCATTGATATCGTTACCATTAGCATCGAGCACCTCATCCTTGGGGTACGAATAGAACAATCCGTCTACCGACTGGACATTGTCACGACTATTGTAATAAAAATCTGTACGGACATGACCATAAATCTTCAGGCTCATATCCTTACCTAAGTTAATTTGCGCCATGCCACTCATAGCCATCAGCGCAGACAAAAACGTCAATGTAATTCTTTTCATCACTCTTTATCTTATTTCAATACTTCTGCTAATTTGTTCAACAAGTCCTCGCCTTCCAAACCTACGGCTAAGATTTCACCTTCTGGGCTAAGCAAGAAACTGGTGGGTACCCAACGGATGGCATAAAGTACCGCTACATCCGAACTCCAATCCTTCAAATCAGAAACATGTGTCCAAGTGAGGTTGTCCTTTTCAATAGCAGCCAACCAAGCTTCTTTGGTTCTATCGAGCGATACACCCAAAACAGTAAAATTCTTATCCTTGTATTGGTTCCATGCCTTCACAATGTTAGGATTTTCCTTGCGGCAATCGGGGCACCAAGCAGCCCAGAAATCCACCAACACATATTTGCCACGGAAGGAAGACAAGCTCACAGGATTGCCTTCGGTATCGGGCAAAGTAAAATCGGGAGCAATGGCACCTACCTGCACCTTTTCCAAACGGGCGATAATACCTTCCAATTGCTTGATGTAGGCTGTTCCATCCAACGAGACATCAAACTTGCCACGAATTTCCTTCAACTGGTTCAAGTCGAACTGGTAAGAAAGATTGTTGGCCAAGAAATAAGCAGGTACGGCCGAAGCAGGATGTGCCATAATCAAACTATCGATGCTGAAATCCTTGTTACGAAGCTTGGATGCATTTTGCTTGTAGAGGTCGTTAATGGGTGAACCGACTACCTCCAATTTATTTTCGTCTTCGTTCAGTTTTAATGTTACCGATTCGTTATCCAGGAAGAACACTTGCGGACGACGGGCATCCTTTTGTGTACTGATTCCATACGCCATGGGCTCGTCCACACAACCTTCGAACTTGAATGCTCCATTAGTAATCTGAGCCGAGTCTACCAACACAAAATTCTTTTCTACACTCTTCTTGAGGTAAACCATACCTTCTTGAACACCAACTACTTCTCCTTCGAGTTTGTAGCCTTTCTTTTCTTCCGAGCAAGATGTCATCAGGCTCATAGCCAATGCACCACCCAACATTAAATTAACCAGTCTTTTCATCTTATTTTTAATTTGGGTGCAAAATTACAAAAAAAGAATCAGACAATGAAGCTTCATTGTCTGATTACTTATATTATCCTACGAATTTCAGAAAGAAATGGTGGGAAGCACATCGTCATTTTCCTTATCTTCCACATCCTTCAACAACAATCCATCCTGTGAATAGAACAACTTGCGGTCTCTTTGTCCGGCCTTCTTTACTTCTATCAGGTAGAATGTTTTATCGGGACATTCGTATTTATCAATATCATCTACTGTCCATTGGGAATATCCGCTCGATTGGAAGGTGGTTTGCACGGCTTCTGGCAACAAGGTCAGGTTTCGCCCAAAATCACTTTCCGTCATCCTCCAACTACCTTGATTGTCGTACCATGCTTCCACATCCATACCATCTTGTTGGAATTCGGCCACATAATAACCGGCTTTTCTTTCCCATTCCACCCAGGTTGCATCGGGAAATTTGTCATTGAACGCATTTTCTATCACTTCCGGGAG
The DNA here is from genome assembly GCA_017472925.1 of Bacteroides sp. Taxonomy (GTDB): domain Bacteria; phylum Bacteroidota; class Bacteroidia; order Bacteroidales; family Bacteroidaceae; genus Phocaeicola. The sequence continues at coordinate 28,198 of JAFUNS010000039.1, forward strand.
ATTGGTTACATCGTCATTATCGTCGCAACCGGTAAACCCTACCACTCCCCACAAAGCCAAGCACCAAATTAACAATTTACTTTTCATAGCCAATTTCCTTTCATTCGTTAAATCAATGATCCAATTCGATTACCCGGAATCTCTTGTCGAACTTGATATCCCAACCATTGGTCAGTTCCACATCATAATCTTTGCGGTCCTTTTCAATTTGCTTGATTTTTGCATTGGGATAATTCTTGCTTACATAAGACTGGATAGCCGATGGTGCAATGCCTTGTGGTACTGAGGTATGTTCGCAATCAACATTCTTCCATTCGCCTTTATTGTCGAACTCCACCTTGTCGCCATTGGTAAAGATTACATCGTAACTCTTGCTCAAGAAATCGGTTTCCATCTTGGCCAAAGCCACTTGCTTGTCGGCAAAATACTTCTTGATGAATTGTTGGGCCTTTTGTGGCAACTGGTCGACAGTAATCGGTCTGTCTTCTACGGCTTGAACTGATACACTCAAAGTAAACAAAGCTACTAATACTAATAACATCTTCTTCATAATGATTCCTCCTATTATTTATTTGAACATTTAATTAATTTTTCTATTGCAAAGATGATACCCAATTCTGAAAAGATTCTGAAGTTTTCGTCTTCTCTGCATTTTTTTTTGAAAAAACATTCTTTTCGGAGAAATGTTCATTATTAGTGGCTTATAATAAAAGTATGATGCTGATTGACAAACTCATAACGCACCTGCAAACCGAAATGAGAACATACGGCATGTACAATGGCCAAACCCAAACCGGTAGAACCTTCCTTCTTTTTTCCTTGATAGAAACGTTGGAATACTTTTTTTCCATCGAGTGGCATATCATCGCCCGTATTTTGGAAGAAAAGTCCTTCTGCCGACATTTGTATATGGATTTGTCCGTTATCCCGATTGTGCACAAATGCATTCTTCAGCAGGTTGGTGATGAGCACCACGGCAAGTGTTTCGTTCATTTTTACACAGAACGTTCCCTTTTCTTCTACGTTCAAGGTAATGTTCCTGTACGCATAGGCTTCCTGATAATCAACTACATAGCGATGCAACAACTGATTCAGATTTACTTCGCTTACCTCCGAGAACTGTCGATTTTCTATCTTTGAAAGCAACAACAACGATTTGTTCAGTTTGGTTACATGTTCCAATGTCTGGTGAGTCTTTGCCAATTCTTCCAACTGGGTTTCGGAAAGCGAATCATCATCCAACAACATTTCAATACGATTTCTACATATAGCTAAAGGTGTCTGCATTTCGTGTGATGCATGACCGATAAACAGCTTTTGTTGTTCGTAAAGTGCCTCGCTATGAGCCGCATAATTGGATACAGCCTCGTTCAATTTACGGAATTCAGTAATGTCAGTAGGATTGTCCAATGGAGTATATGTCCCACCCAACCGATTATTGTCCAACCAAGCCAACAAGCGATAAAATGGTTTCATGCTCCGGCGGAACACCCATACATGGATAATGAGAAAAGCCAACAGCATCACTCCATACAAGCTCAAAATCATTATGAGGATGGTATGTATCAAATCGGCTTTTTCGACGGTAGGAATGGATACTTGCAATTCAAAATATTGCTCTTCCTTGTCCTTGAAAATGGTAGTCAGTATACGAGCTGGTTCTGTCTCTTTCTTGGCTTCGATATAAACCATGGAATCCTTGTAACAAATGTGTGAGTGGGATTGGGCATAGTCCAGATCGACAGGCTTCAGGAAATATTGGTTATTCGACCCGCTTGCCTGCGAGGGAAGTTCTTCACCTGCCAACGAACGGATAATGATCAGTTCGGTATAGTCTTCCAACGTATCATCCACCTCATCATTTATTTCACCCATCATGGCATAATAGAAATACACCGCCCAAAGAGTGAGTACCAACACAATGCCTATCGACAAATGCAGGAATACCCTATAAAACAATTTCATACCTACCTCCTTTTCCTTTACTCTATCACCAATTTATATCCCAATCCATATACAGCCTTCACCTCTATGGTAGCACCAGCTTCCTTCAGTTTCTTACGTAAGTTCTTCATTTGGGCATAGATAAAGTCAAAGTTATCCACTTGGTCGATGTGGTCACCCCACACCGACTCGGCCAGCAAATTCTTATTTACCATCCGGTTGGGCCTATTCATAAAATAATGCAGAATATCGTATTCCTTCCGGCTTAATTCCAATTGTTTACCTGCCACCCATACCTGAAAGCTATCGGGCAACAAGCGCACATTTCCCTGTTCAATGCTATGCTCCCCATCCCGATGTTTCCTGCGGAGCACACTCTTTACCCTTGCCGTAAGTTCAGCCAGGTGGAAAGGCTTGGGCAGATAGTCATCGGCGCCCAAATCCAGTCCCAGGACCTTGTCTTCCAACGAATCCTTGGCCGATATGATGATGACATTTTCTTTCTTCCTTATCTTCTTGAGATGTTCCAACAAGTCCAGTCCATTTCCATCGGGCAGCATCACATCCAACAAGATACAATCGTAGTCATACACCTCCACCTTGTCCATAGCGGTAAAGAAATCGGGTGCTACCTCTACTACAAAGCGTTCCTTCTCCAACGAACGTTGAATCAATTCCCTCAACGAAGGATCGTCTTCTACTATCAAAATCTTCATAGGCTTTTCTTTTGACAAGTTTGCTTACAAAGTAAAGATTAATTTCTGAAATAAAACTGAAATCATAGAAATATTTATAAAAAAACTATCACAAACTTTCCTTGGCTACAAAAATTGAACAAACCTTGTTGAAATTCGTTTTTATATCACAATCAAAAACTAATTATGGACTTGAATAAAATGCTTTTCATGGTAGGAATGGCCTCAACCACTTATGCCCTTCCTTGTTTAGGAAACAACGACACCATTCCTCCTACCGACTCCCTTCGAAACATCCTGATGGATGAGGTAATCGTGACCAATCAAGTGAATCACTTAAGCGAGATAGCTAAAGTAGATTTGCAAGTAAGCCCAGTAAACTCTTCGCAAGAAATACTACAGAAGGTGCCTGGACTCTTCATTGCCCAACATGCCGGTGGAGGAAAAGCCGAACAATTGTTTCTTCGAGGGTTCGACCTCGACCATGGTACCGATATACATATCTCTGTAGATGGGATGCCGGTCAATATGGTGACCCATGCCCACGGACAAGGGTATGCCGATCTACATTTTCTTCAACCCGAAACCATTGAACTGATTGACTTCGACAAGGGACCTTATCATGCCGACAAGGGTGATTTGGCCACAGCCGGCTATGTGGCTTTCAAGACCAAAGACCGCATGGAGAACGAAGTGTCCCTGGAACTTGGCCAATATAACACCCAGCGATATCGGGCCTCTTTCTCGCTACTGAACAACGATACACAAAGCCTGTATGTAAGCAGCTCCTTCCTCACCACCGACGGATATTTCGATGCTCCCCAAAACTTCGACCGGCTCAATCTCATGGCCAAATACACGCAATGGAATGAAAACTCTCGGTTCAACATCATCCTTTCGCACTTCGACAGCCATTGGGATGCCTCCGGACAAATACCCCAACGCGTGGTAGATAAAGGTATCATAGGCCGATTTGGAGCCTTGGACGATACAGAAGGCGGGAACACCAGTCGCACCCACCTCAACTTCCTGCACACCCGGAATTGGGACAATGGAGCAAGACTCAACAATAGTGTGTGGCTCTCGCATTATCGGTTCAATCTGTACTCCAACTTCACCTTTTTCTTGAATGACCCTATCCATGGAGACCAAATCAACCAAACCGAGAAGCGATTGGGGGCTGGTGCCAATAGCGACTACACCCATCCCATCCGTTGTGGAAACCTGAATGGCGACTTTCAGGCAGGCCTCGGATTCCGCTATGATCACATCGACGATTTGGCCCTTCATCATACCGTCAGTAGGGAACGAATTGGCACCTTTGCTCTGGGCGATGCTCAGGAAAGTAGCCTGTATGGATACATCGGAACCAATCTGGAATGGGGCAAATGGATAATCAATCCCGCTATCCGTATGGATGCCTTCCGTTTTGGCTATACCGACCGGATGGCCGAAGGTTACCTCAACCGACAAGAATCGAAAACCATCCTCAGCCCCAAGCTGAACTTCCTTTACCGGCTCAACCCACACACCCAGTTCTTCCTGAAAATGGGCAAGGGATTTCATAGCAACGATGCCCGAGTAGTGGTGGCCGAAGAAGGGAAATCCATCCTCCCGGCTGCTTATGGAGCCGATTTGGGTGCCTTGTGGAAACCTTTCCCATCCCTGGTGCTCAATGCCACTCTTTGGTACCTGCACATGGATCAGGAGTTTGTTTATGTGGGCGACGAAGCGGTAGTAGAGGCCGGAGGGAAAACCCGTCGGTATGGGGTGGATTTGGGCCTTCGTTGGGAATTCCTGCGTCAGTTTTATCTACAGGCCGACTATACTTATAGCCATGCCCGAAGCATAGGCGAGCCTAAGGGTGAAGATTACATTCCGCTGGCTCCCATCCATACCTTCGTGGCCGGACTGAACTACAAGCACAAGGGGTGGACAGGGAACCTCCGATGCCGGTTCATGGGCAATCGTCCTGCCAACGAGGACTATTCCCTTACCGCAAAAGGCTATTGGCTTACCGATGTCAATCTATCCTATCGATGGAAGAACCTCACGGGCGGAATCATCATCGAAAACTTGTTTGATGTAGCCTGGAACGAAGCCCAGTTTGCCACCGAAACCCGCTTGCCCAACGAGGCTGAGCCGGTAACTGAAATACATTTCACCCCCGGCACTCCCTTTAATGCCCGATGTTTTGTAACTTTGCAATTCTAAACAGATACACTTATGATTAAAGCTATGCTCATTGCCGGTGCCGGAGGATTCCTCGGCACTTGCGGAAGATTCCTGGTAGGCAAACTCATGCACAGGATGTTTGCCTCACCCTTCCCCTACGGCACCTTTGCCGTGAACATCATCGGTTGTTTCCTCATCGGCCTGTTTTGCGGATGGGCAGAGAAGACCCACCTCATCTCCCCGCAGATGAATGTATTCCTCATTACAGGCTTCTGTGGCGGGTTCACCACCTTCTCTTCGTTCTCGAACGACATGTACCTGCTGATGCAAAACAAGCAATGGATATACTTCATCCTTTACTTGGGACTGAGCATCGTATTAGGCATCCTCATGGTAATCATTGGACGCAGTTTGGTGAAATGAAAGCTATTTCAAGTAAATACGCTCCAATACATTCTTTGCCCATGAGTGTTCTGCACTGATCCATTCGGCATCTTCATTAGTATGAGGTTGTTGGTATAAAGTGTCCAATAGTTTTTGATAACGTTTCACCAATGCCACAACCTCGTTCTGTTCATTGGTACGGAGCTTCAACAAGATTTTCATCTTGGTTACATTCACATCTTCCACTTCGGCAGTAATATCCGCTTTCACCAAGTTCATCCAGCACTCTTCATTACTTTCCGGAGTATTGGAGAGCTTCATCAGGCTACGTGCCACCAGCAGATAATCGTCCGGACAAGCCAACTGATTGTCGATGTTCTTGGTAGCCATCCTACGGGAATCATTATACATCTTGTTGTAGTCATACATATTGGCCTCGAAACTGACAATGCTCCTCATCCGTTTCAAGAAATCGCGGTCTTGTGGCAAGAGTATGTTATTGTTCTTTTCTCGCTGAAAATGATTGCGTATTTTAAGGAAAGCCGAAGCCAATGCCTGCGGATGACGGCCTACACAAGACAAGTATCGATTGGCTGCTTCATCGGCCTGATTTTCCTGTTCTTTCGAATAATCCATCCCCATACGGTTGGCTATATTCTGATTAATCAGTGCCTGAACCAAATCGTTGGTGGCAAAGACCAATCCCGGTTCATAATAATCATAGCGCTCATACAGATATTGTTCCGTAGCGGCTGCTACCCCATCCAACACATTACCCCAAAATGCGGCTCTCTTGGCACGGGTTATGTTCTTGCTGACGGTTATCAGCGCATGGTCGGCCATATAGTGGGTGACTTCTCTTGCCAGCAGCGCATACAGTTCATCTTCCGAATCCAGCGTAGCCAGCATACCCGTTGATATCAAAAGTGTATGATTGGCCAGCATCATAATCTCGGGGGTAGACGATTTCAAGATACGCACCATAGGAATATTCACTTCGTTCTCTTTCTGAGCATTTTGAGGGAGAATATCCAGTAAGGCACATTGCAGATAATCTTCTGTCGAGGCATCGTCATAGAATAGGTTCGACTTTTCCAGCTCCAACAAATATTGGTCGGCTTCTTGTATCAGTTCTTTGCGAAGACCGTTCTTGTCACCTAATTTATCCTTCTCTTCCGCCATCAGCAATTGCTCCACAAGCCAGAAATTATCCTTATCAAGGCTATCCGGCTTGAAATATTCATACCAATCATCCAGAGGAATCAATTGCCATACATCGTTTATCAGCAAAGCCGCCATATAGCGTTCATCGCCCGGTTCTACTACGGGACGTTTGACACCAAACAACAACAAGGCCGGAGTGCCCGACTTGATTTCACCATAATCACGGATAACCGTACCTTTTACATTGATGGAAGGAGTAATGATTTTACTTTTGGCACAAACCGCACAAACACCAATCATTACAAGGGCGAGGGAAAGCAGAAATCTTTTCATATTTATACGTTTTATTGATGATACAAAAATAGATAAGGGAATTTCCCCTTGCAAAGGGATATCCCTATGAGTTAATAGGGATTTCCCTCTTTCTTTATTTTCCATAAGCTTGAGGCGACCAGTCCCAATATTCGTCCCATGTAGATAACTTGGTGTTTTACCGAGTTATCTCAGTATACTCATTACACTCAGTAATTTCAATGAATTTATTAATGGGGTCCTGATACAAGAAAAGATGCACTTCACCAAGGGGTGCACCTTTTTTTTGTTAATCCAACCTTAATGATTCCAAACAAACGGAACCTTTCGGGGGGAAGGGTGTTACTATCCCGTCAGACAAAGAGGTCTGAAGAACCAATCATTCACCTAAACAACTGGACTTATGCATTTATAACCGAAAGACACAGCTGTCCCATTAAAGTGGATCAATTGTTCTTTGGAATAATTGAGGTTCAGTCTATTAACCAAGTTTTATAATAAAACGGACTTGATTTAATAACTTCGCAGCTAAATACAATTACTGCTATATTTCAGGACAAATACATTTTGCTCAACTTACTATTTTTTGGAACAGACCTCAGTTTAACAACTACATTCACAAGTATAATGGTAATCGCTATGTGAAGCATTACATCTGCTTAAATCAATTACTTGCAATAGTGTTCAATCAACTGAGTAATCGTAAGAGTTTTCGTGATTTGATTATTGTTTTTGAAGCACATCGAGCCAAACAATACCATCTTGGGCTTATGGCTTTTTACGTGCAGCACGGACTTTCAATGCTGTAGTTCGGTTTTCTGTGCTTATACCACCTGAAGCATCGAATGAATTTGCTCTGAGATTACTACTTGAAGTAGAAGTCCAATAGGAACCGGACAAAGACTCATCGTTATTATTCGAATCACTATCGCAAACCGTTTGCACCAACGAACTGATTTCAGTAGCCGAAGGTAGGAACCATTGAATGCCATCTTCACTTAAAGACAACTCATTAACAGAAGTGGTTTCTGTAAAACTTTGTTCATTTACGATTCTTGTTGTATTCGTTATTGTAGTAGTCAGATTACACTTATTTCTCAATATCGCACGATAAGCAGCCGTTTCAGGAATCTTTGTCTGGTCGTCAGACGAAGTTTCAGCCCCCTTCGTTAGTCCATTGTTTACCAACCAAGTCTCTGCATCGCTGGTGGTAGAACTGCCACCATAAGTCAGAATTGCAATGGTATTGGCCAATCCATCACCACTGGTCGAAATATTATTCAACTTTCCATAATCAAGCGTGGCGCTCCAATCTCTATCAGCCGAGCCGGTCATGGTAACAAAATTTGTTGACTGATTGGTGGTTGTATTGTAATAGGTATCATAAAATGTAGTATAAGCATTACTTCTTGCTTTTTCTCTATCGCCAATTACATTATCATATATAATTCTACACAACCAACCTATTAAAAAAGTATTTCTATTATTTTTAACAAAGTTCCATAAATACTGGTAATCTCCCCAATTAACCGCATCTATCGCAGGATAAGTATATGTCACCGTACGTGTAGAGGCAAAGCCCCACTTATAACCGGTTTCATCCTCCTCTATTCGTTCAAAAGCCAAATTATTATTCCACAAAGGATAATATTGCTTCAACTCGACAGAAGAGACTTCTTTATCCCCCGTCTGAAGTGTTAAGGTGGCAGAACGAGATTCTGTGCCTTCCCCTACATTTTCTTCCAAATAAACCATAACTACCTGATTGCCCGAAGAACTTATGCTATTGGACAAGCCATAATCTACTGTTTGTGTAGTATTTCCCGTTTGATTACCACTGCTGTTGTAGGAAATATTATGAGTAATCACCTGATGGTTTTCAAACCAATAATCGCTATACGATTGGTAATCCGCATTGGTTTCATAATCGGCAGGCAGCAAGCGGAATTTCGCCCACTCCTGATTACTACTTAACGTCCATTCCTTATTGTCATAATTGTTCTTTATGTGAATAACCCTCATATCGTAGTGACAATCGGCTGTGGCTATATTTTCTTCCTCGATGTACAATTCATAATAAGGAGAGATATTTATCAAATAATTGGTGGTTGTAGCTTTCGCCCATTCAATGCCCGCCAAGGAACAAGAAAGTTCTTCTGTTACACCCGATATGGTATGCGTAAAGCTCACAATCATCTCCGCATCATCAGGCAAAGTCTGAGGAATCATCATAAAGGTGGCGCTGGCATCGTTTATCTGCGGATTTCCCGTTTGGTTTCCCGAAGTTGGATATTCGTTTTGCGTTCCTACAAAGTCCACAGAAAAGTTGTCCTTCGAAGCATTGTTTACACTCCAAGCATCGTTTGCAATCGTATAAGTTCCTTTGTTATAGATATTCTTGAACGTGATGGCCTTAATGCTTCCCTGCGGAATGGTTCCCACCTTTACATTCACGGCGGAGCAGAGGTGACTGAAATTCAAATTTACAGTTTCATAATAATTCCCTTGATAATCAGACGTAACCGCAAGCAACAAATCATTTTGATTAACAGCATCGGTAGGAACTGTATAATCCAACGATGCAGGCAAAGCATTATTAGCATCCATATTCACCAACAAGCCTTGTGGTTTGTATGGTGATACGGCCATAAACTTAAGGTTATAACTACTTCCAGGCCAATAATAAGACTTTTCATTCTCAAAAGAGTTATTAACGTCTTTACCGACTTTTAAGTTATTGAAAAACGATTGGATATCCTTACCTTCCTCCTGTATTGATGCATAAACGCCAAAAGACGAAAGATTATCTGAAGTTACAGGTACACCACGAGCATAGGATATATTTTCATTTATATTGGATACAAACACGTCCATAGCAAGCGTATCGACAGAGTTTTCTGAACGCAATACACTATTGCCTACATGTGCTCCATAACACTCAAACAACGAACGTGAAGCATATTCATCCTCCATTTGTATCACACGAAAGCTTATTATTTCTGAAGAGTGCGCCAAAGGAGAATCATCTTCGTATGGTTGACAAGCTACAGAAGATGTAAAGAGTAACAACCCTATAACTTTACGAATATCCAATCGTTTTTTCATTTATATAACATTCACAACTATCCTATCCAAAAGAAAGTCTATATAACTGTTACTATTAACTTTATTAAGTTCAATACAACAATTTAATCACTGAAAACCAAAGTATTATTTACAGGTGTCCCCCAACCAGAAACCGTTGCATCGAAATGAATATAATGAACAGTTCCAGCAAGAGTTCCATTGTATACATAATGTTTGCCATTCTGCCAACTTGAAGTAACGCCATACTCTAATAACTTTAATGTAGTATTTTTATTTTCTGCTGTACTAAGAGTATATTCATTACCAGACTTGGTATAAGTACTAACAGGAATAGTAATATTAATATCCGTACTTTGAGGTATAAAGAATAATGATGCAACATGCCTTCCAGCTGGTTCAATATATGCATTACCTCCTGTTCCTGCAAATGTATATGCGTTCTCCTCAGGTGTGCCTGTACTCCAATTGCATGTTTTAGCACCATTATTTATTCTATAAGTACATGTATTTGTCTTGACACCTTTAACAGTAATATCACCTATCTGAAGATAATTAGTTCCACCATTCGTTAAACTAAGAGTAATTACACAAAGCATGTGCTCGAATGTCAAATCAACATGTTCTGGAGTATTACTTGCTCCTGCATTAATAGGAATAGAATCTACGATAGCTGCCATTAAATCATTATCACCTACTGTATAATCTGAAATGACTAATTGACTACCACCGGTAATCTTATTATATACTACATTTGTACAAGTACTATTCCCATTTGAATAAGCAGCAAAATGATAATTTTTAGCTGCTTTCCATTGTTTATGAGGACTATAAGTAAATTTAGAGCCATCATACTCTACAGTTGTACCATTAAAATAAAGAGAATCATTTTCGTAACCATATACATAAAACATTTTCAAATCATTATCCGCTAAACCGACCCCACTAATTGGTGTAATCGCTCTTGTCGTTTTATCAACATGACTATCAAACCCAATCACTCGGCTTTCAGGAATGTCCACCACTTCACTTTGCGTACAACTTGTCAAGGCTGCTACAGCCATACCAAGCATCCATAACTTTGTTTTCATAATCATCTTATTTAATTGTTAAACATATATTTATTTTCTCTTTTGTTTCTTTAGTTTATGTATACAGATCCTTCACTTCGTTCAGGATGACAAAGGAAAGAGTATATGCACAATGTACTCCTTTACAATGGCAATGGTATGTCTATCTGCTCTCCCCAACCTTCTACACCTACGTCAAAACCTCCACTTTTTGGTTCATCAACCTCAATTCCATCCACCACAATCACTCCACCATGAGGTTGCTTTTCCATCTGCTCTGTAATATCAAAATCAAACTGATGGGTGGTTCCATCCTTCAGCTTCACTTCCAAATTCAAACCATACTGACGGGCAGCACGGTTGTAGTTGGGATTGGGATAATCGGGCACTCCAAAGGATTTGACCAACGTCTGTGCTCCAAAATTCGTAACTGTGGCATCGAACATCACCGTGGCTTCTTCGGCCGAGGTTCGTCCATTGCTCAAATCCACTCCTCTGGCCATACCTGCCAAGGCTCCTCGGGCCAACACCACATACTCTGCTCCCTTACTGAACTCGTAGCGAATCAAGTAGGTGAACGCCAACGGATGAAGCTTAACCTTCAACGTATCGGTTTCAGTAGATTTTTCTACATGCAAATCTTCTATATAGGCTCCAAACAACATGTCGGGGGGATTTACCGTTACTTCTTCTCCCCCACGATTCATCAGCGAATTGCCTTTGTACGACGAGCGCACCACCCCACGAGTGGTGGCATAGGCCGACGAAAAGGATTCCATGCCCTGATATACTATATATTCCGTATCGTTGTTGTGAAACAAGGCCGAATGGCGACCTTCGTTGTTGAAATGGACGGTTGAGCCATCGGTGTTCAAGTTTCGCACAATTTCGGAACGACCATTATCATCAAAAATATGTACACGCACTCCCTCGGGCTTACTGGGACGGATGGAATCATAATGGATTCCAAAATCATCATTCCAATATTGTTCCCAATCGATATGACTTTCGCGGTTATATTCCCACTCTATATCGTACGACAGAGCCAAGTGATATTCCACACGTTCGGTATGGTTTTCATGGTCGAGACACAATTCCTTGTGCTCGCAAGCCATGAGCATCAAGCAGAAAAAAGTGAGCAAATATCCCCACAACTTCATGGTCGGCCTCCTTTCTTGGGATTAGTGTTCTGTTTTCCCAACAGCCATACCAACGACACTTCGGCCTTGGTAGGTCCCCACCAGTGCAAACGTTTGGTGACTTGCCACACATAGTGCCCCTCAATGGGCAGATATTCCCTATACTCTCCACCCAAATAGCCCAAGCCCAGGGTGAAATCCATATTCAATCGTTTGGCAAGAGGCAAGCTATAGCCATAAGAAACACCGGCACCATACGTCCATTTGTCGCCCAAATAACCGCGACCTCCAAATTCAAAATCGTATGTCACCAACTGGCCATACACTCCTAAGTGATGTCCTTGAAGAGGCTTTTCTGCAGCTTTCTTCCCGAACCATCGACGCACCTCCACATCGCCTCCATAAATGCGCCAGAAGTTATTCTTACCCTGATTGCTCCACCAGGCATGCATCCAGTTGCCCGCCACACTCCATTGCTTTCCCAAGTATACTTCCACACCTACATTGGGCACCAAAGCCACATCATAAAGCGCATTGGTCTTCAAGGTCCAATACACATTTCGAGAAGCATCGACATCGGTTTCTATAATAGCAGGGGCTTGAGTTTCCACACTATCTGTCACAACGGGTTGCACCTGTTCTTCGGTCACTATCACAAGCGTATCGGGGAGCACTTCGGGCTTTAGAGGAAGTTGCTTCAATTCGCCACTCACAATCACTCTTGAGCAACGTAACAAAGGGAACACATGCTTATACAACCAACGATAAGGGATGCGTCGGTTTATCTGTTTCAATCGCCATAGACGTTCGTTGTGTCCATAGTCTTTTTCAAGCACTTCCATCACCTCCACACGATTGGGGAGATTTTCCAAACGGGCCACCAAAGTCTTGAGGTCTTCCCAATCCACTCCTTTCGAACTGACTTGCAAAAGGGAGTTGGCTATAGAGAGATGTTCTTTCAAATAGGAAGCTACGGAAAGAGCCCGCTGATGAGCCAATTTCTGATTAAAGTGAAAGGCCCCTCTGGTGATGAGGAACCCACCACATGTACATTCTTCAATGTAAATAAAGTGTCATTGAAAAGGGGTTTAATGCGCTCTACAAAAGCAGGTAAGGACTCACTCTCCATTACATAAAGCGTATCGAGAATTGAAACGTTTTGGCGGAAATACACACGGATAGTATCTCGCACTTCCTCTTGAGCCGAAGTGTTTGCCCAACCAAACAAGAGCATGGTCATCAGGAGCCAAACATGTTTAGTCAACCCACCAAAATAGCGTTTCATTTATGTAATAGATATAATTACACAAATGTAAACAATTTGGCGACAATAAACAATAAGGTGGGATGTTACATTTTTCGTATTAACGTTCTTTAATATTCCATTGTAATAAGTGTAGTCAGTGTAGTCAGTAGTTTTTGACTACCCTTGTGCCTCCTCCAATTCCATGGAAACGGTTTCCCACTCCTCTACCACGGCATCGAGTTGTTTCTTCAGTTGCTGGTGCTGTTCGTATAACTTCATGTCCGAAGCGCCCTCGGGAGTGGCCATCTTAGCCTCCACTTCCCCTATTTGGGCTTCTATCTGCCCAATGCGCTTCTCGCAATCGGCCACTTGCTTTTCCAGCTTCTTTATCTTCTTGTTCAACTCTTTCTGTGCCTCATACGAGAGTTTGTTTTCACTCACGGGCACTTCTTCCTTTTTGCCCACCGAAGCCGTTGGCGAAGTGGATAGTTGCAATTCGTCCAAGCTTTCTATCTGCTTCTTGCGCAATAAATCGTAGATGCCACCCATGTGTTCGCGTACTTTTCCACCACCGAATTCGTATACCTTGGTCACCAGTCCGTCGAGGAACTCACGGTCGTGCGAAACCACAATCACTGTGCCATCAAACTCACGGATGGCTTCCTTCAGTACATCCTTGGAGCGCATGTCGAGGTGGTTGGTGGGTTCGTCGAGGATGAGGAAGTTGACGGGTTCCAGCAAGAGCTTAATCATGGCCAATCGGCTCCGCTCGCCTCCCGAAAGCACTTTCACCTTCTTTTCTGATGCTTCGCCCCCGAACATGAAGGCACCCAGTATATCGCGAATCTTGAGGCGGATATCGCCCTTGGCCACATAGTCTATGGTGTCAAACACGGTTTTATTCTCATCCAACAATTGGGCTTGGTTCTGAGCAAAATAACCTATCTGCACATTGTGTCCCACGGTGAGCTTGCCTTCGAAAGGTATTTCGTCCATGATGCACTTTACAAGGGTGGTTTTCCCTTCGCCATTCTTGCCTACAAAGGCTACTTTCTCACCCCGTTTGATGGTGAGGTTTACGTGGCTGAACACCGTTTGTGCGCCATAGTTCTTCTTCACCTCATCACAAATGATGGGGTAATCGCCCGAACGCATAGCGGGTGGGAATTTCAATCGCAAGGCTGAGTTGTCTTCTTCGTCAATCTCAATGGGGACAATCTTTTCCAATTGTTTGATGCGGCTTTGCACCTGTACGGCCTTGGTGGCCTTGTATCGGAAGCGTTCGATGAATTCTTCGGTGTCTTGTATCTGTTTCTGCTGGTTTTCGTAGGCGCGTAATTGTTGTTCGCGACGTTCCTTGCGAAGCACCACAAACTCATCGTAGGGCACCTTGTAATCATAAATGCGTCCACAAGAAATCTCGATGGTGCGGTTGGTTACGTTGTTGATAAAGGCACGGTCGTGCGAAACGAGCACCACGGCCCCTCCATTCACCTTGAGGAAGTTTTCGAGCCATTGGATGGACTCAATGTCGAGGTGGTTGGTAGGTTCGTCCAGAAGGAGCACATCGGGCTTCTGCAACAAGAGTTTGGCCAATTCAATACGCATACGCCATCCGCCACTGAACTCGGAGGTAGAACGGTTGAAATCGTTCCGACTGAATCCCAAGCCCATGAGGGTACGTTCTATTTCGGCCTGATAGTTCATGCCTCCCATCATCTGAAGGCGTTCGTTTTCGTGGGTAAAGGCATCAATGAGCTGATGGTATTCATCGGATTCATAATCGGTACGGTCGGCCAATTGTTGGTTCATCCGCTCCAGATTCTTCTGTATCTCAAAGAGGTGTTCGAAAGCAGATTCGGCTTCCTGCATCACGGTGCGCGTATCACTCAGTATCATGACTTGAGGCAAATACCCTACGGTAATTTCCTTGGGCATGGCCACTACACCCGAAGTGGGTGCCTGCAATCCGGCCAATATCTTGAGCATGGTGGATTTGCCCGCACCGTTCTTGCCCACCAAAGCAATACGGTCGCGCTTATTGATTACATAAGACACCTCATCAAACAAGGGTGTCACTCCAAACTCTACTTTCAAATTATCTACGGATACCATATACCTTTATCTGTTATCGAAACGATTGCAAAGATAGTTAATTTTTGTGATACACTATCACACTATACACGAGTGAATTTCTGAAAAAGTGTAAACGATACACGCAAAATTAAAAATGATGTTAAGAAACATAGTTTTTCCCTCGCATAATTTGCAGATAACCGAAAAAGCCGTACCTTTGCATTGTGTTTTTCATAGTATTAGATTTAAGGTTAACAAAAGGTTGGAGCAAAGCGTTGCTCCTTTTTTTTGCCCATACGTTTCAGTATATCATTATCATAAATATATTTAGGCACGGATTACACGGATTAACACGGTTTTAGTGTATGTTTACACCAAATTATCCGTGCAATCCGTGTAATCCGTGCCTAAAAAAATAAGTGGATGTGCGTTTTGTCACATCAACTTTCTTTTTTTTATTCTTCTGTATAGCGTTCAATGGTCTGGTCGCGGTCGGGACCTACAGAGATAATCTTGATAGGTGTTTCCAACTGCTCTTCCAGGAAGGTAACGTATGCATTGAATTCTTCGGGGAATTCATCTTCGCTGGTCATCTTCGTCATATCGCACTTCCAACCCGGCAATTCGGCATAGATAGGTTCTACACCTTCGGTAATATCGTATGGGAAGTAATCGATTTCTTCGCCATTCACCTTATAGGCCACACAAGCCTTGATGGTATCAAATCCATCGAGCACATCGCTCTTCATCATAATGAGATGAGTAACACCGTTCACCATGATGGCATACTTCAAAGCCACCAAGTCAATCCAGCCACAACGACGTTCACGACCGGTTACAGCACCATATTCATGACCCAAATCACGGATGGTCTTACCTGTTTCGTCAAACAATTCGGTAGGGAACGGACCCGAACCTACACGAGTACAATAGGCCTTCATGATGCCATATACATTGCCAATCTTGTTAGGGCCTATACCCAAACCTGTACATGCACCCGCACAGATGGTGTTGGATGAAGTTACGAACGGATAAGAACCGAAGTCCACATCGAGCAAAGTGCCCTGTGCACCTTCGCAAAGCACGCTCTTTCCAGCCTTAAGCAAACCGTTGATTTCATGTTCGCTATCTACCAAATGGAATTCCTTGAGGTAAGCGATAGCCTCCAACCACTGGGCTTCGAGCTCGGTGATATCGTATTCATAATTCATGCTCTTGAGAATATCTTCATGACGAGCTTTTGCCTTGGCATATTTTTCTTCGAAATTGCATAGGATATCACCCACACGAAGACCGTTACGGCTCACTTTGTCAGTATAAGTAGGACCAATTCCCTTACCGGTGGTTCCAACCTTGGCATCGCCTTTGGCTGCTTCGTAAGCGGCATCGAGCACACGGTGGGTAGGCATAATGAGGTGTGCCTTCTTCGAGATATGGAGGCGTTCCTTGAGTGGATGACCACTGGCTTCCAACGCTTCGGCTTCAGCCTTGAACAACGATGGGTCGAGCACTACACCATTGCCAATGATATTCACCTTATCGCCCTGAAAAATTCCTGAAGGGATAGAACGAAGCACATACTTCTGACCTTCGAACTCCAAGGTGTGACCAGCATTCGGACCTCCCTGGAAACGGGCTACTACATCATAACGGGGAGTCAATACATCGACAACTTTACCTTTGCCTTCGTCACCCCATTGCAAACCTAACAAGACATCTACTTTCATTTTCTTGACTATTTTATGTTATTTACTCTTTTTCTTTCTACGCTTGGCCCATGTGCACTTGCTGCACACCCCATATATATATAGGGAATAATGAGTGGCGGTAAACTTCTTCAGTTTGGTATTTGCAATGGCCTGCTTCAAGGATTCATCCTGAAATTCGGTCACTTTTCCGCACTCTGTACAAATCATGTGGTGATGGGTTTCGTTCTTATAGGCACGCTCGTATTGGGAAGAGGTGCCAAACTGATGCTTGATAACCAAATTGGCATCGACAAGCAGAATGATGGTGTTATAGAGGGTTGCTCTACTCACCCTGAACTTGCCGTTGGATTCCATGTAGTGATACAGTTCATCTATACCAAAATGTCCCTTGATGGTATAGATGGTATCAAGTATGGCATAGCGCTCGGGAGTCTTACGTTGCCCGTTGGCCTGCAAATACTCGGTCAATAACTGCCGTACTGTATCTTTTACATTCTCTTCCATACGGATTTTCTGTTCGAATGCCAAAGTTAAGCGTTTTTATGATAACTTGAAAGTTTAACGGCAACATTCTGCCATTAATTTTACTTCTTCTTTTAAGGAAAGCACTTCAAGCTTGTCGGAGGTGACCATAGTATTCAATAGTTTTCCCAACTTGCGTGCATACTCCCTTTTTTGTGAAGCATACTTCCGAAGGGCGGTTGCCACGGCTCTAAGTATGGCTTCCTCCTCGCCTTGCAAAGCGGTAAGTGCCTGATCAAGGAACTCGTTTTCAGCCCGCTCATTCAGTTCGCATCCCCGCATCAGCAAACGTGCCATCAGCAAATAACCGCACATTTGGAAATATTCACCCTCGGAAGCCATCCATTCAAATACTTTGTCCGATGCATAAGGCAAATGCTGGAAAAGATTCATAACCGTGAGTTCGGCCATTTCGGGATAGTGCATGTCTTCAATCCATATATCGGCTATCTCGGGGTAAAAGGTGTCGACGGGTTGTAGCAAACCTGCCATAATCTTGCACTCGCGTATATTTTCCTTCCACAAGGCTTGGGCCACATCGTGGTTTTTCTCGAACTTGGCGGCTATCTCCTTGATGCGGGGAAGCTCAATGCCAAAGTTCAATTTATAGTCGAGCCCTTTCTCGCGCATACTTTGAGAAACAACTCCGTTCATGAACAAACGGAATTGTTTCTTTATCTCTAAAATTGTCTCTTTAGTATCCATTAATTTCTATAAGGAAGGGTGGCATAATCCTTGCTATAGCGGAGCATCTGTTCGGCATATCCTTCGTTATAGCTTACTTTTACATCCGTAATGTTTCCTTCGGCATCGGTCACTGCTTCGTAAACAGGGTTCACAAATCCCTTATAAGGTGCCAAGTGCAACTTTTCATAGCGTGTCAACACTTCCTGATGCAATTCGGGGTCTACCTTCACAGCATAGTTTTCTACCAGCTGACGAGCTGCTTCAAAGTCGCCTTCGCTCTTGATACGCTGGATTTCGCCCAACAATTGGCCGAACAACTGGCGTAGCTTGTCATAATCGTTCACCTTGACATAAGTCTTTCCGTTTTCCTTGACCATCTCAACCACCTTGTCGGCTGCTCCCTTTTCGAATGCCCACTTGGCGATGAGCTGACGGTTACGCATGTGTGCTTCTTCTACATTGTTACCCAACTCGATACGCACCAATTGAGTCATCAATCCGTTCATCATATACGAATAATATTCGGCCTTGAAAGCATCATCGTGAGGAGTCAATCCCAATTCGCGCATCTTGGCATCGGGCAGATAATACAAGCCAAACAAATCGGCACGGGCTTCTTCAATGGTAGAGCCATAAGCCTTCAATGCATCAGGGTCTACCCCTGGAAGCAATTGACCCGATCCATGTCCCAAACATTCATGCAAGTCGGTATGGAGGTCTCCGGTCAAATCGCCATATTTTTCCAAATAACTTCTTTCTACATCACTATATACAAACTCTTCGGCAAATCCGTTGCCATGGGCGGCTTTGTTATAGGCATCGGTCAGATTACCGATCGTTACCGATTTAGAGCCATGTACACTACGAATCCAATTGGAGTTAGGCAAGTTGATACCGATAGCAGTAGACGGATAGAGGTCACCCGCAAGAATAGCAGCAGTAATTACCTTGGCCGATACGCCTTTCACTTCTTCTTTCTTGAAACGCTTGTCTACCGGCGAATGGTCTTCGAACCACTGGGCATTGGTGCTGATGGTCTCTGTACGCTTGGTGCTTACCAAATCCTTAAAGTTAACGATAGACTCCCAGCTGGCCTTCATACCCAATGGGTCACCATAACTTTCGGTAAATCCGTTTACAAAGTCCACTCTCGAATCCAAATCCTTCACCCAAAGAATGGCATACTCATCGAAAGTCTTCAAATCGCCATCCTTATAGAATTGGATGACTTTTTCAATTACAGCCTTCTGCTTGTCGTTTTCGGCTACCTGAGCGGCTTTTTCCAACCAATAGATAATCTTGTCAATCGCTTGTCCATAGAGCCCTCCCGATTTCCATACTTTTTCCTGTACTTTGCCATTTTCTTTCACCAAACGACTGTTCATACCAAACATCACGGGCATGGTATCGTTAGGATTCTTCATGGCAGCATAGAAATCTTCGGCTTCCTTTTGGGTTACTCCATCGTAGTAGTTGGAAGCGGAAGTAAGAACCAAATCTTCTCCATCAGCCTGATTTACACGCTTAGGCATCACGGTAGGGTCGAAAATAACAGGAAACACCTCATCACAAAGAGCATCCAGCGTTTCGCCTTCGGCCAATGGGAGCTTGGCTGCATCTACACTCTGCAAAGCAGCCTTGAAAAACTCGGGTGTAAAACCAGGTACAAACTTATCGGATGCATAATGATGATGGATACCATTCGAGAACCATACACGCTTCAGATATGTTTCCATATTCACAAAATTGGTATCGGTTCTGTCTCCTTGGTAATCCTGATAAACGGTTTCCAACATCTGACGGATAATCAGATTGTACTTGCCATTTTGGTCGAACAGGATGTCACGGCCTTGCAATGCCGCTTCATGCAAATAATATACCAATTCTTTTTGCTTTAAAGGTAATTCTTCAAAACCGTGAACCTTATAACGCAAAAGTTGCAAATCGGCAAATTGCTCTACGGTATAATCAAACGGTTGCTCTTCTTTGGTGGATGTTCCACAACTTGTAAGCAACATTCCTCCCATAATTCCTATCATAAAATAATTCTTCATTGTTATAACAATTATTCTTTATTAAAGTACTATTAAAATGACATGTCATTCTGAACGAAGGGAAAGATCTGTATATTTAAAGAGAGTATAAACAGATTTTTCGAATAGTTCAGAATGACACTATAATAAGGGGGGACCCTTTTGTCACACTTCAATCAGTGTTTTATTTCTTCTTTTTAGCTTCGAGTACTCTCTTACGGTATCCATGCGGTGTTTCACCCACAATACGATAGAAAGAAGCATAAAACGACTGACGGTTGGCAAAACCTACCATAGCACTGATTTCTTCAATATTCTTGTCCGCATTCTTTTTATCCCCCATCAAACGAAGTGCATCTTTAATGCGATATTCGTTCAACAAGCAAGAGAAATTCATGCCAAAACGCGAATTAACTACAGCCGACAAATAACGGGTATTTGTCTTCAATTGTTTTGCCAAATCCTTTGAAGAAAAATTGGGGTCTTTATACATTTTCTTAAGCACCACAATTTCCACGATTTTCTGATACAGCTCATCAGCCAACTCTGGACGAATCATAGATCTATAAGCTGCATCCTTAATTTTCTTTTCTCTTAAATTGTACGGCATTTTTTTAGTTTTCTCAGCCTGTACATTTTCTTCATTTAATTTATTGCTCATCTCTTTATTGGGATTGGTTAACAAATCATCTAATTCTTGTACAAAATTGGGCAATCTTTTTGTTTTATGCAACTGTTTATCGTTTTTTTATTTAAAAATTATTCAACCAATCAAATATTTCTACATCTACAAAGTTTTTATTACCTTTGCTCCACTATGCTACAATTACTGAAGACTCATTTTGGATATGGTTCTTTCCGTCCTCTGCAACAGGACATTATCCAGCATATCCTCCTTAAGAAAGATGCACTTGTGCTGATGCCCACAGGTGGTGGTAAATCTATATGTTACCAACTTCCAGCCATTATGATGGACGGAACAGCCATCGTTGTATCTCCACTCATTTCACTCATGAAAGACCAAGTGGAGAGTCTACAAGCCAATGGCATAGCGGCCAGAGCCATGAATAGTGCCAACAATGAGACCGAAAACTTGATGCTTCGCAGGGAATGTCAACAAGGAAAAGTAAAACTCCTATACATATCGCCCGAACGTCTGTTGCTAGAAATGAACTTCTTGTTAAAGGAAATGAAAATATCATTGTTCGCCATAGACGAAGCGCATTGCATTTCCCAATGGGGACACGATTTTCGTCCTGAATATACCCAACTGAAAAACATTCGCGAACAATTTCCTGAAGTTCCTATTGTGGCATTAACGGCAACGGCCGATAAAATTACCCGTCACGACATCATCAAACAATTGGAATTGAAAGAGCCAAGGATATTCATATCTTCGTTCGACCGCCCCAATTTAAGTTTGGACGTAAAGCGTGGCTTTCAGAAAAAAGAAAAGACAAAAGCCATATTGGAGTTTATATACAAGCATCCGGGTGAATGTGGCATCATCTATTGTATGAGTAGGGACAACACAGAGAAAGTGGCCGATTTGCTCCTACGTCATGGTATAAAAACAACCGTATATCATGCCGGGTTAAGTTCTTCGGCAAGAGATAAGGCACAGAATGATTTCATCAACGATCGGGTGCAAGTGGTATGCGCTACCATCGCCTTTGGTATGGGGATAGACAAATCGAACGTTCGCTGGATTATCCATTATAATATGCCTAAAAGCATAGAAAGTTTCTATCAGGAAATAGGACGAGCCGGACGTGATGGCATGAAGAGTGACACCCTTCTGTTCTATTCATTGGGAGATTTGGTCATGTTATCCAAATTCGCATTGGATAGTGGCCAACAAGAGATTAATCTGGAGAAACTTAACCGCATGCAGCAATATGCCGAAAGTGACATTTGCCGACGAAGGATACTACTCAACTATTTTGGCGAAACGATGGAACACGATTGCGGGAATTGTGATGTTTGTCGGAATCCGCCCGAACGTTTCGATGGAACCATCATCGTTCAAAAGGCACTAAGTGCCATTATGCGTACCAACCAACAAATTGGCACAAGAATGTTGGTAGCTATTTTACGAGGCAATTATTTTCAGGAACTGACCGAAAAAGGATATGACAAGTTAAAAACCTTTGGAGCCGGTAGAGATATTCCACAAGCCGATTGGATGGATTATTTGCTTCAAATGCTTAATATGGGTTATTTTGAAGTGGCGTATAATGAAAACAATCACCTGAAAGTAACTCCCAGTGGAGCCAAAGTATTATATGGCCAAGAAAAAGCCATGCTGGTAGTCATCAAACGGGAAGAAAAAGCACCTGCCACCAAAGGACGCAAAAAGAAACAAGAAAAAGAAGAGCAACCGATGTTCAATATCGCCACCCTTTCTGAAGAAGGTTTGGACAAGGAATTGTTTGAAGTATTAAGATTGCTACGTTTGCGATTGGCTGAGCAACAAGCCATTCCTCCCTATATTGTCCTGACCGACAAGACTCTGCATCTTCTTGCAACTCAACGCCCCACTACCATCGAGGACTTTGGAACAATCAGCGGTATTGGAGAATATAAAAAGGAGAAATATGGAAAAGATTTTGTGGATGCGATCAACAATTTCTTAAACCGATAACATGAACCTACTTTTTACTTGCCTTCAATTTATCATGAAGTTGTGGACGAGGAATGCCCAGTTCTATCGCTTTTTCAAAAGCTACATAGGCTTCACGTTTCCTTCCTTGCATCAAGTAGATGTCGCCACACATCACATAGATGTCGGCATCGTTGGGAGTTTTCTTGACAGCCTCTTCCAAATCCAGCAAAGCCAAATCCAAAGAATTCATTTCCACTTCCAGTTCGGCACGCGCTTTCAATAAAGAAGCGTCATTGGGAAAATCTGTCACCAAACGATTCAGTTCGTCAAACGCTTCTTTATATCGACCATCCTTTTGATTCGCCATCACCATACCTATACGGGCCGTCTTGTTGGCTGGTTCTTCTTCCAATAGCATCCGATAATCGTTTCTTGCCTCATTATATTGTCGTTGGCGCATATAGATATATGCTCGGAATTGCAAAGCCTCCTTATTCTTGGGAGACAAATCTATCACGTTACAATAATCGGAATAGGCTTTTTCCAAATAATCCAGTTCCAAATAAAGGGAAGCTCTGTTCAATAGAATTTTGACGGAATGCGGACTCTTGTTCAATGCTAAGGTATATGATTCCAAAGCCTCTTTATTCTTTCCCATTCGCCGTTGTATGGTCCCCAAATTAGAAAGCAACAACGAATTTCCCATGTTAGCCGGCTCCTTATTCAAGGCTTCTTTAAAGAATTTTTCAGCATCATAAAGGCTATCGGCCTCTACGGCATCCATTGCCTTTCCTACCAACTCTTCATAGGTTTGGGCATAAGCCTGCATACCGATACACATCAAAACAACAATATATATATACTTCTTCATCTTCCATTAGTTTTTGCAAAGGTATAAGAATCCATCCAAAAACCTCCCTCTGTTTTTATAAAAAAAGATAAGGTTCGTTTTCTTATCCAAACAAACAACGTATATTTGTAACGATTAATCAAATTCTATAAAAATGAAACAAGAAAGAGCCATATTTGCCGCCGGATGCTTTTGGGGAGTACAACACCAATTCCAACGAGTGAAGGGTGTATTAAACACCGTAGTAGGTTATACAGGTGGACCAGAAGAAAACCCGAAATATCCAGAAGTTAAAGCACACCAAACCCATCATGTGGAAGCCATTATTGTGGATTATGATGCAGAAATGGTGACTTATGAAGATCTGTGCAAGGTATTCTTTGAAATCCATGACCCTGCACAAACAGACGGTGTAGGACCTGATATAGGACCACAATACCGAAGTGAAATCTTTTACTTAAACGAAGAACAGAAACAAACAGCCGAAAAGGTTATCGAACTTCTACGCTCAAAAAGACATGAAGTGAATACCATCCTTCGACAGGCCGAGAAATTTTGGGAAGGAGAAGAATATCACCAACATTATTACGACAAGACGGGTGGTGAACCGTATTGTCACATTCGGGTGAAGAAGTTCTAAAAACATGTAGGGAGGGGGCAAAATATGCATCCACCTTTTTTAAGGGCACGGATTACACGGATTAACACGGTCTTTAGTATAATGCTTACATCTACTTTATCCGTGCAATCCGTGTAATCCGTGCCTAAATTAAGCCATCTTAATGTAATCCACAATCCACGCTCCTACTTCCTTAGTGCCGTATTTTTCACCACCGGCAACCTGTATTTCAGGAGTACGTACGTTTGCATCGAGCGATGCATCCACAGCCTTGCGTATCAAAGCACCCTCCTCCTTCATGTTGAAGTATTCAAACAACATAGCAACCGAAAGGATTTGCGCCAACGGATTGGCAATATTCAAGCCCTTGGCTTGGGGCCATGAACCATGAATAGGTTCAAATACAGGTGTGCTTTCACCGGTAGAGGCAGATGGCAACAAGCCCATAGAACCACTGATAACCGAACCTTCGTCTGTTAAAATATCACCAAACGTATTTTCCGTTACCATCACATCAAAGAAAGTCGGTTCCTGAATCATGCGCATAGCTGCATTGTCCACATACATATAGTCGGTAGTCACTTCCGGATAGTTCGGAGCCATTTCCTGGGCAATCTGTCTCCACAAACGGGAAGAAGCCAACACATTGGCCTTGTCTACCACCGTAAGGTGCTTATTGCGTTTCATGGCATATTCAAAACCCACCTTCAGGATACGTTCTATTTCGGGACGGGTATAGTAATTAGTGTCATATGCCTTGTCATTGTCCTGATACTTTTCACCAAAATACATACCTCCTGTCAGTTCACGGATACAGATAAAATCAGCATTTTCTACCAATTCAGCACGAAGCGGAGATTTATGAATCAAGCACTTGAAGGTTTGTACGGGACGGATGTTGGCAAACAGACCGAGTTTCTTGCGCATGGCCAACAAGCCTTGTTCGGGACGTACCTTGGCAGTGGGGTCATTATCAAATTTCGGATCGCCTACCGCCGAGAAGAGCACTGCATCGGCATTCTTACAAGTCTGATAGGTTGTTTCAGGAAAGGGGTCACCCACTTCGTCAATGGCATGGGCACCACAAATGGCATATTCGTAGGTCACTTGGTGGCCGAACTTTTCACATACGGCGGTCATTACATCCACACCTACGGCGGATATTTCGGGGCCGATACCGTCACCGGCCAACACTGCAATTTTAATTTTCATACTCCTTTTCGATTATATTCAACATTTTCATCGTAGCTTTGATGGCAGCCTCCGTCTGGTCGGCATCAAGACCACGTGTACGGAAATCCATACCTTCGAAACTCCAATGGATGGTAGTCTGTACGAAGGCATCGGTACGTCCACCGGGCGGAATCGTTACCGCATAGTTAGTCAACATGGGGAATTTACGTCCCAGTGTTACCTTGTATATTTTGCGCAGTGCCCGCACGAAAGCATCGTACTGACCGTCACCGCTGGAATTCTCTTCGTATTCCTTACCGTTTATTTCCACCTTTACGGTTGCCATGGGTTTCAAACCATAAGCCAGATTCACAATGTAACTCTTCAGTTTCACGCGGTCGTCTTCCACATCGTGCTTCAGCACATCGCTCACGATATAGGGCAAATCTTCCGGAGTCACCTGCTCTTTCTTGTCACCCAATTCAATGATGCGTTCCGTCACCTTGCGCATGGATTCTTCATCCAGTGCCAAGCCCAACTCCTCCAGATTCTTGCGGATATTGGCCTTACCACTGTTCTTACCCAAAGCATATTCACGTTTACGTCCGAAGCGTTCGGGCAACAGGTCATTACAATACAAATTGTTTTTGTTGTCGCCATCGGCATGAACCCCTGCCACTTGCGTAAACACATGCTCGCCGATGATGGGCTTATTGGCCGGAATCATCACACCCGAATAAGACTCCACTACCCTACTCACATCGTTCAGTCTGCTTTCGTCAATGTTGGTAGTCGCCTCGAAATGGTCTTTCAGGATAGCCTGTACACTCGATAAGGGTGCATTTCCTGCCCGTTCTCCCAATCCGTTGATGGTGGTATGCAATCCTTTCACCCCACTAAGTACCGCTGCCAGCACATTGCTCACCGCCAAGTCATAATCATTATGGGCATGGAAATCGAAGTGCTTGTCTGGGTAATGTTTCTTCATCTTACGCATATACTCGATAACTTGCAAGGGATTCAGGATACCCAAGGTGTCGGGCAACATAAACCGGCGGATACAAGTATCTTTCAAACCGTCCATCAGTTGGAATACATACTCGGGCGAATCTTTCATACCATTGCTCCAGTCTTCCAGATAGACATTCACGGCTATGTCACATTCATCGGCATAACGCACCACTTCCCGGATGTCTTTGATATGTTCTTCAGGTGTTTTCTTCAGCTGGTGGACACAATGTTTCAACGAGCCTTTACATAACAAGTTTATAACCTTACATCCTGTCCGTTGTATCCAGTCTACGGATGCATGACCGTCACAAAAGCCCAACACTTCCACCTTGTGCAACAAGTTTCGTCGTGCAGCCCAGTCACAAATCATTCTCACGGCCTCAAACTCCCCTTCCGATACACGTGCCGATGCCACTTCTACTCTATCCACCTTCAGCTCTTCCAGCAGCAGACGGGCAATCATCAGCTTTTCATGCGGCATAAACGACACTCCACTGGTCTGTTCTCCGTCACGGAGTGTCGTATCCATTATTTCTATCTTGACGCGTTCTCCCATGCTTCAATCTTATCTTTGTTTTCTACCAGGAAGTCAATGTCGTCCAGGGCATTCATCAGACAATATTTCTTATAACCATTGATATCGAAGGTTTCGCTATGACCAGTCGTCAGGTTAGTCACGGTCTGGTTGGGTACATCCACGCGTACCTCAGCCTGCGGATTGGCGGCTACGGTATCGAACAGTTCTTGTTGGAAGTCCTTGCTTACCACCACAGGCAGTACAAAACAGTTCAACAGATTGTTACGATGAATGTCAGCAAAACTACTACTGATAACTACCCGCACACCATAACCGGCAATGGCCCAAGCGGCATGCTCACGACTGGAACCGGAACCCCAGTTCTGTCCGCCGATGATGATTTCGTGCACACCCGGCTTGGGTGCTTCCGCATATTCTGCACGGTTCATGACAAAATCGGGTACGGGATTTCCTTCGGCATCGTAACGCAGGTCGTGCATAAAGGCATCGCCAAAGAATTGCGGATCGCGTGTAGTACTGGCCAGATAGCGTGCCGGAATGATGAGGTCGGTATTGCAGTTGTCTATTTGGATAGGCAAACAGGTCGATTGTATTATGTCAAATTTCTGTTTCATATCACATACATTTATTTATAACTTTCTGGGGTCTGTTACTACACCTGTCACAGCCGATGCGGCCACAACGAGTGGCGAGGCAAGGATGGTGCGCGCACCGGGTCCCTGACGGCCCACAAAGTTTCGGTTACTGGTCGAGATGGAGAGCTTGCCGGCAGGCACCTTGTCGGGGTTCATGGCCAGACACGACGAGCACGAAGGCAGGCGCAGTTCAAATCCGGCTTCTTCCAGAATCTTGTCGATACCTTCGTCAATAATCTGTTGGCGTACCAACCATGAACCGGGTACCAACCAGGCCACTACGTTCGGAGCCTTCTTCTTGCCTTTTACCACAGAGGCAAACGCACGGAAGTCCTCAATGCGGCCGTTGGTACAGGCTCCTAAGAAGCAGTAGTCTACGGGTGTACCTTCCAATTTCTGTCCGGGCTGGAACTTCATGTAGTCCAGCATGGCAAGGAACTGGATACGGTCAGCTTCGGCCACTTCGTCCAACGCAGGGATACACTCGTCGATGGCAATGCCTGCACCGGGATTGGTACCATAGGTAATGCGCGGAGCGATGTCTTCGGCACGATAAGTCACTTCCTTGTCGAAAACGGCATCGGGATCACTGTAAAGCTGTTTCCAAGCTTCCACGGCCTTGTCCCAAGCATCTCCCTTGGGGGCATATTCTCGGTTCTTGAGGTAGGCGAAGGTGATTTCATCCGGGGCGATAAGTCCGGCACGACTGCCCATCTCGATACTGAGGTTCGAGAGTGTCAGGCGTCCCTCCATACTCATGTTACGCACGGTAGAACCCGCATACTCCACCGCATAGCCGGTAGCGCCGGAAGTGGTCATCTGTGCCATGATATAAAGAGCTACATCCTTGGCGGTAGTACCCTGCGGCAATGTTCCTTCGATATTGATCCGCATAGTCTTTGGTTTGCTTTGCAGAATAGTCTGAGAGGCCAAGACTTGCGCTACTTCACTGGTACCGATACCCATGGCAATAGCACCTACAGCACCGTGAGTAGAAGTGTGCGAGTCACCACAAACAATGGTCATACCTGGCAACGAGAGTGCCTTTTCGGGGCCTACCACATGGATGATACCATTATCTTTTGTTCCCATGGCAAAGTGTCGGATACCAAACTCCGCACAATTCTTCGCTAATGTCTCCACCTGTTTGCGTCCTACGGGGTCGTCGATGCGTTCCTGTTGGTCACTCGGGGTGTTATGGTCGGGCATAGCCACTACCTGTTCGGGACGAAACACGCCTATGTTCTTATCTCTCAATGTATCGAATGCCTGTGGTGTAGTCACTTCGTGGCAATACAATCTATCAATATAAAGTTGGGTGGGTCCATCTTCCACTTTCTGCACCACATGGGCATCCCAAATCTTATCAAATAACGTTTTCATAATGCGTGATCTTAATTCTTGAACTTGTTGATACAGTCAATATAAGCTTCTACGGATGCAGCAATGATATCTGTATTGGCACCGAAGCCGTAATACATCTGTCCGTCATATTCCACCTGCATATGTACCTTACCCATATCGTCAGAACCCTTGCTGATGGCCTGAATAGTAAATTCCTTCAGTTCCATATGGCGGTCGATAATTTTCTTCAAAGCCTTGATGGCAGCATCCACAGGACCGTTACCACTGGCAGCCGCTTCAAAGCGTTCACCCGAGATGTTCAATCCCAAACTGGCAACCGAACGTACTCCCACGCCACTGGTCACTTGCAGGAATTCCAACTTGATATGGTGGTTATCAGCACGATCTGCACCTGCCAATACGAGAATATCATCATCCGTAATGTCCTTCTTCTTATCCGCCAGTTTCAAGAAATCTTCATATACCTTATCCAACTTATCTTGATCCAGTTCTACACCCATCACATGCAAACGATGTTTCAGTGCAGCTCGTCCGCTACGGGCAGTCAATACGATAGAGCTGTCGTCTATACCCACATCTTTCGGATCGATGATTTCGTAGGTTTGCACATTCTTCAGTACACCATCTTGATGGATACCGCTGGAGTGTGCAAAAGCATTTCGTCCCACAATAGCCTTATTGGGCTGTACCGGCATGTTCATCAGACTCGACACCATACGACTGGCCGGATAAATCTTCTGAGTATTGATATTGGTTTCAATGTCAATGTCATGATGACACTTCACAATCATGGCCACCTCTTCCAAAGAAGTATTACCGGCACGTTCACCAATTCCGTTGATAGTCACTTCCACCTGACGGGCACCATTCAATACCCCGGCAATTGTGTTAGCGGTTGCCATACCCAAATCATTATGACAATGGGTAGAGATAATCGCCTTATCGATGTTATCCACATGATCCATCAAATACTTGATCTTAGCCCCGTATTCGTACGGCAAACAATATCCTGTAGTATCAGGAATATTCACTACCGTAGCACCAGCCTTAATAACGGCTTCTATTACTCTGGCCAGATACTCATTATCGGTACGACCAGCATCTTCTGCATAAAACTCTACATCATCTACATAACGACGAGCATATTTAACGGCAGCTACAGCCCGTTCAATGATTTCTTCACGATTAGAATTGAATTTATATTTTATATGCGAATCCGATGTTCCAATACCGGTATGAATACGCTTATGTTTAGCAAATCGTAACGCTTCGGCAGCTACATCGATATCTTTTTCTACCGCACGTGTCAAAGCACAAATGGTAGGCCAAGTAACAGCTTTCGATATTTCAATCACCGAATTATAATCACCAGGACTTGATATCGGAAAACCCGCTTCAATAACATCTACGCCCAAGGCTTCCAATTGCTTGGCCACTTGAATTTTCTCTACCGTATTCAACTGGCATCCTGGTACTTGTTCACCATCACGCAAGGTGGTGTCAAAAATAAACAATCTATCGCTCATAGCAATTCATTTTATAATTTTAAACTTATATTATCTAAACAAAAAAACCTTTCACACAGGAAAGTGAGAAAGGCTTCAATATATCTTCAACAATTACATACATCTATGCACGACACTCACTTTCCGCTAACTTCGTTAGTAGAATAATAATACCGCATAGCAAAATATGTAAAAACATTTGGTTCATTTTCTCATTCATTTTAATTGAACGGGACAAAATTATGAGTTTATTTTTTAACCACAAAATAAATTGTAAGTTTTTTGACGACAAAAACTACATTTTCTCACAAAACAAACGGCTTTTACTAACAAATTCGTTATTTAATAACAAAAAAATCCTCCGATACATTTCTGTATCGAAGGACTCTGAAAAAAACGGCAGCTACCTACTCTCCCACCTTAGCAGTACCATCGGCGTGACGAGGCTTAACTTCTCTGTTCGGAATGGGAAGAGGTGGAACCCTCGTGCT
>JAFUNS010000053.1 GCA_017472925.1 Bacteroides sp.
TCTGAAATCCGCTCTACTTACTTGGTAAATACTCCTAACTTCGTAGCTTGCCACGTTCAGGCTTACTTGAAGATGTACGATGTAACTCGTGGTTTGCAAAAGAACGGTACATTCTTGCTCAACACTATTTGGGAAGGCGAAGAATTGGCTGCTAACTTGCCAAACAACGTGAAGAAGTATTTCGCTGAAAACAACATCACTGTTTACTATATCAACGCTACTAAGATTGCTCAGGAAATTGGTTTGGGTAACCGTACCAACACTATCCTCCAATCTGCATTCTTCCGTATAACTGAAG
Source organism: Bacteroides sp. (assembly GCA_017472925.1). Classification (GTDB taxonomy): domain Bacteria; phylum Bacteroidota; class Bacteroidia; order Bacteroidales; family Bacteroidaceae; genus Phocaeicola. The sequence continues at coordinate 299 of JAFUNS010000053.1, forward strand.
TGATTCCAGTTGACCTCGCTATCGAACAAATGAAGAAGTTCATCGTGAAGTCTTATGGTAAGAAGGGTGAAGACATCGTGAACAAGAACTACGCTGCTGTTGACCGTGGTGGTGAATACAAGCAATTGGTTGTAGATGCTGCATGGGCTAACTTGCCAGCTGATGAAAAACCTGCAAACGATGATCCGGCATTCATCAACGAAGTAGTACGTCCTATCAATGCTCAGAATGGTGACTTGTTGCCAGTTTCTGCATTCAAGGGTATCGAAGATGGTACATGGCCACAAGGTACAGCTGCTTACGAAAAGCGTGGTGTAGCTGCATTTGTTCCTACTTGGACTGCTGAAAACTGTATCCAGTGTAACAAGTGTGCATTCGTTTGTCCTCACGCTTGTATCCGTCCGTTCGTTCTCGACGATGCCGAAGCTGCTGGCTTGAATGCTCCGATGATTGACATGAAGGCTCCTGCTGCTATGAAGGGCATGAAGTTCCGTATGCAAGTAGGTGTAATGGACTGCTTGGGTTGCGGTAACTGTGTTGACGTATGTCCGGGTAATCCTAAGGCTGGTGGTCCTGCCCTCAAGATGGTTCCATTGGAAGGCGAATTGGGCGAAGCTGCTAATTGGGAATACTGCGTGAAGAACGTGAAGACTAAGCAAGCTTTGGTTGACATCAAGCAAAGCCCGAAGAACTCACAGTTCGCTACTCCATTGTTCGAATTCTCTGGTGCTTGCTCGGGTTGTGGTGAAACTCCATACGTGAAGTTGATTTCTCAGTTGTTCGGTGACCGTCAGATGGTAGCTAACGCTACAGGTTGTTCTTCCATCTACTCTGGCTCTATCCCATCAACTCCTTATACTACCAACGAAAAGGGTCAAGGTCCTGCATGGGCTAACTCATTGTTCGAAGACTTCTGCGAATTCGGTTTGGGTATGACATTGGCCAACAAGAAGATGCGTGCTCGTATCGAAGCTTTGTTGAACGAAGTAATCGCTTGCGAAGAAGCTCCTGCTGAATATAAGGAAGCTGCTCAAGCATGGATTGCCGGTAAGGACGATGCAGAAGCTTCTAAGGCTGCTGCTGAAGCTTTGAAGCCAATGATTGAAGCTGGTGCTGCTAAGGGTTGTGAAACTTGCGCTAAGTTGGCTGAATTGAGCCACTACCTCGTTAAGCGTTCACAATGGATCATCGGTGGTGACGGTGCTTCTTACGATATCGGTTACGGTGGTCTTGACCACGTTATCGCTTCTGGCGAAGATGTAAACATCCTCGTACTCGATACAGAAGTTTACTCTAACACAGGTGGTCAGTCTTCTAAGGCTACTCCACTCGGTGCTATCGCTAAGTTTGCTGCTTCTGGTAAGCGTGTACGCAAGAAAGACCTCGGTATGATTGCTACTACTTACGGATATGTTTACGTAGCTCAAATCGCTATGGGTGCTGACCAAAGCCAATGCTTGAAGGCTATCCGCGAAGCTGAAGCTTATCCAGGTCCATCAATCATCATCGCTTATGCTCCATGTATCAACCACGGTTTGAAGAAGGGTATGGGTAAGGCACAAGCTGAAGAAGCTGCTGCTGTAGAATGTGGTTACTGGCACTTGTGGCGTTACAACCCAGCTCTCGAAGAAGAAGGAAAGAATCCGTTCACTCTCGATTCTAAGGAACCGAAGTGGGAAGGCTTCCAAGACTATTTGAAGGGTGAAGTTCGTTTCGCATCTGTAATGAAGCAATACCCAGCAGAAGCTGCTGACCTCTTCCAAGCTTGCGAAGACATGGCTAAGAAGCGTTATCAAAGCTATGTACGCATGACTAAGATGGATTGGTCTAATGAATAATCTCGATTGATTCGATAATAGAAAAGCGGCCCTCGTGGAGGGCCGCTTTTTTGCATTTGATTTTGCAGATATTGTATTGAATGTAAGTCTTATCTAAAAGAGTTTTTGTACTTTTGCAATCGGATAGAGAAATCTGTCCAAAGACATTTGAAATAATATAGAGGCGTTATGTCTTTTTCTTGTATATGCGAAGCCTGAGAAACTTCAAAAATGGAAACAAGAGATGGCATAATGGTCTCCACGCATATGCGTGGGGCTGTTATTCCCACATCTGTTTCCAAAGGTTTTCTCAGGGCCTGCATATAGAGAGGTGGCATACAGTTCCACGCTTCTTTTTTTAATGGTTCTTGTGGTAGCTGGAGAACATTCTTAATCATTCATTTTATGAAATTTAAATTATGTATTGTCTTTTGCGCTGCATTACTTGCATTCACAAGTTGTGGCATTAGCCATAAAGACTATAACACAGCTCTTGAAGCAAACAAACAGCTACAGTTAGTATGTGATTCTTTAAAGAGCATTTTATCAGCAAATGAGAATGAAATTCAAAATCTTAAAGATTCGTTGGTCATTTTTTCATATCCTGCAGACCAGCGATTTAACGCAATCTTAGAAAATATAAAAGCTGAAAAATTTGAAGATGCCAAAGAGGAAATCAAATCACTCGTCACCATTTTCCCTAATTCTAAAGAAGCAGCTGATTGTAATATACAACTAGAAATTATTGAAAAGAAAATTGCACAAAAAATAGCTGAAGAAGAAAGAATCAAAGCTCTCGGTTTTAAAGCTATAAAGCAGCAAACAACTTTTAGTGTTGATTATAATAAAATTACGTTATCAAGTATTTCTATCAGTTCTCAATTTACATTTGATTCATACGATGACAGATGGTTTTATCGTGAAGCGGACAGAGGCAATAGATATGTAACTGCAAGGATGAGTGTCACTTCAACAAACAAATATCCCCAATTGCCAGAATTTGCTGTTTATTCTATTAAAGGCGATGAGATGAATTATGAAGGACGATTTGATATGAGATATGCAAGATGGGATGACTATGGCTCATACTTGGGAAATGAAGCTGATTTCAATAATGATTTCACAAAAACAAGTACAGTAAAATTCAAACTTGGAGCAGAGGTTAGTACAGAAATTACCAAATCTGCTTTTGCCATAGTTGCTAAAAACGAGAATGTTTTAACAGAAGAATATGACCGTTTTAAAAACCCTCCTAAATTTTGGACAGGATATGCAAATTTTGCTTATAACCTTAAAGTTAAAGACTTTGAGAAAGACTATACATTAATCAAATTATATAACCTTAAATAATTCATTGTATGAAACAGACATTTTTATTACTGTTCTTTCCCATTCTAATGGTTGCCTGCCAATCAAAAGAAGAAAAAGCTGCTGAACTAATCAAAAATGAACTTTCAAAAACTTTATATGATTTTGAAAGTTATTCGCCAATTGAAACCACTGTAACCGAAGCTAAATTATCTGTCTATACGGATACAGTCTGTTGGAAAAAAGCCAACATACTATTATATGCTTTTAATTATTCAAAAGAATGTTTAGACAAAGCTAAAGAAGCACAAGAACGAATGGAAATATGGGGACCTCCTACAAGATATTCGTCTTCATATTCTGACAATCAATATTATAAATACAAGAAAGAATGGGACGAAAAAACAAAAACAGCTTTAACAAGTTGGGAAGTACTTAAAGCATTAGCTAAAAGTTTGAAAGACACATTACAAACACTTGATTCAGAAAAAGTCATCGGTTGGGAAGTTAAACATCGTTTTAGATGCAAAAATAAAGGAGGGAATTCTACGATTGGAGATTATCGATATGTAATCGACAAAAATTTCAAAACAGTTCTCATTCGTGAGGATACAGATGAAGATGAATATAAAAATCTAAGAGAAATTGTTGAAAGCACCCTTAAAGGTGATTTTGAATCAGAGAAATAGAGATTGTAATCTAAACTGTGTCAGCAAAGAAAAATATTATTAACTTTGCTAACACAGTTTAATTTACAGTCTCATCACATCGGGAGGCTATCTGTTATAGGGTAGCCTTTTCATTTCCCATAATTTTCTCAAAACCATAAGCCACAATTTCTTTGGCTGTTTCATTCAAAGCTGTGGAAACTTTTGTTAGTACCGTTTCATACTCCAACGCATCTTGCAAAAGATGAGCTATCTGATGTAATGCCATCGTCTGACCAATCAACCCCACCGAAGCTAATTCACTTTCTGTTGTTCGCCTCAACTTATATTTATAAGCCAATAGAGGAGGAATTAAATATTTACCTGCAATATACCTATTACTGTCTACAAGACTGTTACTATCTCCACGCTGAAGGGCGGAAACTACTTTTTCTAAATCCTCTTTTAATTCAATCATCGCAGGAGATTTTGCTTGATAAGTTTTAAGGAAAACTTTCAAAGCTTTTAAAGAAATCTTAGCTAAATCTTTTCCTTTCATTGTTATTTCTTAATTGTTCAATCATAACAACACGAAAATCACCTAAAATGTTTTAAACAATTCAAATTTAGAAAAACGTTTTTTATAATCTTACAAAAAAGAAGCACAAATGGCGATTCTTTTGGGAATCGCCATTAACCTTTCATTCACAATTTAGAAATAGCCTCATCAAAGTTTTGACACTTTATATAATAGGTACTAATATCGGAGGGGAGTGACAACAACTTATCTTTCAGTTCTCTATTGCAAATTAATTCCCAATCTGAAGAGGTTTCTGCCAAGTCCATAAGATCTGAGTAAAATTCCATCGTACCATCTTCATCAACATCAATATCCGTAACCAAAATAAAAGCGATTGATGCATCCTTAAATATATCTGCATTTTCAGAGACTTCCCTACATATAGACAGACTATCCATCAATTTCTTGTTCAAGTCGTATTTATCTGCCTGTTCTTCAATTTCCGCCTGCAACGTATCAGGATTCGTATGAAAAGTAAGGAAATCAGCCCAACCTTTCAATTCAACAAAACAACAAAGTTGGTTTTTAAATGTAAAGCCATCTACTGAAGATTTAGGATTTCCACTCTTTCCTCTTTGATATTTCATTTTCACCTCATCAAAGTCTATTATCGGATAAGCTATAACAGACCTACAGCGATGACCATTTGACTTATTGCAGGGCTTGTGTAAATCACAAAGAATATGCTCTGGCAAATCAAAGTCAGAAATCAATTTTGCATACAATTCAGCCGGTGTCTGTATCATAACTTATAACTCTAATCCTTTGCGAGCTGCATCAACATTCATTATTTCAGTCAAAGGAGCTGCCAATTTCTTGAAAACTCTATTCAAGTCTTTAGTAACCTCTTCCATTTCTACCAAATTATCTTCTGTCGGCTGAGCCATATAATATGAAACAAAATTTTCAACCTTTTCTTTTGCTGAATAATATCGGATTGCTTGCAAGAAATAAGGGCTATGCGTAGTTATTACAACAGGTACTCCTGATTTATAGATTTGCACTATAACCTTTGCAAACTCAATTTGCCATTCCGGATGCAAATGATTTTCTGGTTCATCCCAAACAAGTGGCCTGTTTGCATCAATAAACCCACCTTCCAAAAGTATCTGAAGTACACCAAAGCTTTTTATACCAGAAGCTGTATTGAGTGGTAAAATTGACATATCATCTTTAACGAATACAATCGATTTCCGATTATCATCGTATGAAAATTTACCTCCAACAATATCTACCGTATCTATCGGATTGTCAAAAAACAATTTAAATTGTCCATCCGATCCCAAAAATGAACGTGAGGCATTCATTTTTTCAACAAAATCCTTTATATGATATGGAATCATTGGCCTTAAGGGACGATGGCGTTTGTCAATTTCCCTATATGCACCTGCATACATCAAAGAATCCAACATATGAAGATACAATGGAGTCTCAACATAGGTTACGTCTTCTAATGTTTCTTCTTTTTTATAATGAGATTCAACCACACCCTTAACCGTGGTATAACTGAAATATGGTTTTGAACTATCATCTGGATAAAGATTAATAGAAACATCACTACTATCATCATTTCCAAACTGATTTAAGAATTCGGATTCCACGAGATAACTAAATTCGGTAAACAAACTAGCTGCCCTATTATCCTTTTCAGTCATACGTATTCCTATAAGATTCAAATCCCCTTTCATTAGAGATTTCATCCGAGGTGTCGCTTCCAATCCATCTATAAATTTATTTATATCTTGAAGATATTCATCAACAGATTCAACCTTTTTCAGTTCACTTATAAACTCATAGATATTTCTAGGCAATGGAGAAATTTTACGATTACTACCAGCAATAGAATATTGGCCAATTCCAACACTGGCCAATCTGCGATATAATGATTGTATATGCTTTTCCAGTTGCTTTTCTTGCTCCCTAACATTACTAACCTTTGTATTTACCAAAGATTTTATGACGGAAAAAAGGACACGACCAACCGTACTTTTGCCTGAGTCATTTTCACCAACAATTACGGTCAAACCATTTAATTTTATATCGGCAGACTTTATTTTATTAACGTTCTGTATTTTCAGTTCCATTCCCTAAAGGTATTCGATTCAGCTACAAAAATACAAACCATTTTGCATAAAAAGGAATCTTTATCTGTTTTTTCACTTTATTTCCATTGATTTCTTTATTTTTTGCTCGGGTTGTGGTGAAACTCTATACGTGAAGTTGATTTCTCAGTGGTTTGGCGACCGTCAGATTGTGGCTAACGCTGCCAGTAAGCGTGTACGCAAGAAAGACCGAAGTGGGAAGGCTTCCAAGACTATTTGAAGGGTGAAGTTCGTTTCGCATCTGTAATGAAGCAATATCCTGCAGAAGCTGCAGACCTCTTCCAAGCTTGCGAAGACATGGCTAAGAAGCGTTATCAAAGCTATGTACGCATGACTAAGATGGATTGGAGCAACGAATAATCGATTACTCTGATTTAAAATAATTTAAAGCGGTAGTCCTATATGGCTACCGCTTTTTTTGTATCTTTGCGCCAGAATTAACGATAAAAAGAATGAAATATCTACTCATCACACTTTTTTCTTTTCTATCCCTCCATTCGTTTGCCCAAGTGCAAGGTACGGTAAAAGACAATACCAGTACCCCCATTATCGGAGCAAACATCCTTTGGATGAATGGCACAACAGGTACTATCACCAACGAAGAAGGACACTTTTCCATTGATTTACCCAACAATAACGAACGTAGACTTATCATCAGTTTCATTGGTTATCAAAATGATACCATCCGTGTGACAGATACTACCCAACCCTTGGACATCATCCTAAACGATGGGGTGGAATTAAGCGAAGTAAACGTAGTAAGTCGCAAAATGGGTACTGTAAAGATGCGAAATAGCATCTTGAACGAAGATGTGCTGAATGGTGCCGAACTCTGTAGAGCCGCATGTTGTAATTTGGGAGAAAGTTTTACAACCAACCCATCGGTCGACGTAAGCTACTCCGATGCAGCTACAGGTGCCAAGCAAATCAAGTTGCTGGGCTTGTCGGGTACCTATGTACAGATGCTCACCGAGAATATCCCCAACTATCGGGGGGCAGCAGCTCCTTATGGTTTGGGTTATGTACCCGGTCCGTGGATGCATAGCATTCAGGTATCCAAAGGTACCTCATCGGTTAAGAACGGATACGAAGCCCTAACAGGACAAATCAATGTGGAATTCAAGAAACCTCAATTGGAAGAAGCCGATTGGGTAGCACTGAACCTCTTTGCAAGTACAGCAGGACGCTACGAAGCCAATGCCGATGCTACTATCCAGTTCAAGAACAAGTGGAGCACCACTTTCCTTGCCCATTACGAAAACGAGACGGAAGCTCACGATGAAAACAAGGATGGCTTCTTGGATGTTCCCCAAGTGGAGCAATACAACTTCCATAACCGTTGGGCCTATATGGGCGAAAAGTTTGTGTTCCAGGCAGGTATCAAAGCCTTGTCGGAAGAACGTACCAGTGGACAATCGGCGCACCATGCCACCACATCAGGTGAACTTTATAAGGTTGGTATCGATACCGAACGATACGAAGCCTTTACCAAAAGCGCCTACATTTTTGATCGGGAAAAGAACACCAACATAGCCTTGATTCTTTCAGGCTCTATCCACAATCAGGATGCAACATATGGACATAAGTACTACAACGTAGACCAAAGCAATTTCTATGCCTCGTTGATGTTCGAAACCGAATTCAGTCCTGTTCATAGCCTCTCTACAGGTTTGAGTTTCAATCATGATGGATACGATCAGAAATATGAATTTCCTCAAAACAATCAGATGTGTTCGTATCCCAGTTTTGTCTACACCAAAGAAAACGTAGTGGGTGCTTATGCCCAATACACTTTGAACCTGAACGACCAATGGTTGATGATGGCAGGTATCCGTGGGGACCATAGTAGCGAACATGGCTTTTTCATTACCCCACGTGCACACATCAAGTATAGCCCCAACGAATATGTCAACTTCCGCCTTTCGGCAGGTAAGGGATATCGTAGTCACCATGTATTGGCCGAAAACAACTATCTGCTTTCAAGTAGTCGCACTATAAACATAGCCCGTGACCTCGATATGGAAGAGGCCTGGAATTATGGGGTAAGCATAGCCAGCTACATTCCTTTGTTTGGCAAAACATTGAATTTGAATGCCGAATATTACTATACCAACTTCCTCAATCAGGTAGTTGTCGATATGGATAGCAATCCACACGAAGTGTCTTTCTATAACTTGAAAGGCGATTCATACTCCCACGTGCTTCAGGTAGAAGCCACCTATCCGTTCTTCGAAGGGTTCAGCCTCACCGCTGCTTATCGGTTGACCGATGTAAAATGTACCTATGGAGACAGAAAGCTGGAGAAACCGCTTACCAGCAAATACAAGGGATTGCTTACCGCCTCTTACCAAACTCCGTTGGGCAAATGGCAATTTGATGCTACCCTGCAATTGAATGGTGGCGGACGCATGCCTACTCCTTATTCTTTAAACGGTAAAGACCTCTCCTGGCAGAAGAATTACGATAGCTTTGAACAACTCAACCTGCAAGTCACCCGCTATTTCCGCAATTGGTCGGTTTATGTAGGCGGTGAGAATCTGACCGATTTTGTTCAAAAGAATCCTATCATCGGAGCCGACAATCCATGGGGAAACACCTTCGACTCCAGTATGATTTGGGGACCCATGCATGGACGAAAGGTATATATCGGTGTCCGTTGGAACCTACCACGTAATTAATAGAAACAAACTTAAAACTCAAGAATATGAAAGCAAGAATTGGAATCATCGCTATTATGGCCATGTTGCTCAGTGCAACCCACGTTATGGCCAAAGACCTCCGTACCGTAATCTTCAAGGTAGAGCAACTCTGTTGTGAAAAGTGCGAAGCCAAGGTAAAGAAGAACATTCCTTTCGAAAAGGGAGTAAAGAAATTGCAATGCGATATCCCTACCAAGACCGTGAGCGTGACTTACGATGCCGAAAAGACCAACATCGAAAAGTTACAAAAGGGCTTTGCCAAATTTAAATATACCGCCGAAGTGGTGAAGGAAGAAAAGCAGGCTGATAAATAAATACATCAACTATGGACATCATTTCAAACTCTATACTGAAGGTACAGATATCCCAGCATGGTGCCGAGCTTCAAAGCATCAAGAAGAACGGTAAGGAATATCTATGGCAAGGCGATGCCAAGTTCTGGGGACGACGTTCACCGGTGCTCTTCCCTACCGTAGGACGTGTATGGGAAGACCAATACCGCCACTTGGGAAACACCTATGAAATAGGCCAGCACGGTTTTGCTCGCGACATGGATTTCAAAGTAACTTTCAAGGACGATGATGGAATAGTCTATTGGTTGGAAAGTACACCCGACACACTCGGGAAATTCCCTTTCCCCTTCCGCCTGATGATAGGTTATCTGCTCGATGGCAATCGCATCACCGTCAAATGGCGCGTAGAGAATATGGGAGCTTTGGACATGTATTTCCAGATTGGTGCCCATCCGGCTTTCTATTTCCCCGATTTCGATGCTACAACCGAAGAGCGTTGCTATTTCAAGTTCGATAACAACAAGGATTTGAAATACATCTCACCCGTAGAAAAAGGTTGCGTTTCGCCCGAAGTTCATTCATTGGAACTGGATGCAGATGGCTTGATGCCGGTCAACACCCACACTTTCGATTGCGACACTTACATCTTCGAGAACAAGCAAATCAAGAAAGTTACTTTGCTCAACAAGGAAAAGAAGCCACACCTCAGTTTGGAATTCGACACCCCATTGGTAGCGCTTTGGTCGCCTACAAAGACCAAGCCCGATTGTCCGTTTGTGTGCATCGAGCCCTGGTATGGTCGTTGTGACTCCATTGGTTATCAAGGCGAATTCAAGGACCGTGAGTGGATGCAAAAATTAGCTCCCAAAGGAGTATTCGATGTAAGTTACGATATTATTATCGAAGAATAGAAAAAGGATTATTCAAAATAGAGTTTCCTCCTTATCATGTCATTCTGAGCATCGCGAAGAATCTGAGAACATTTACTTTATGTATACAGATCCTTCACTACGTTCAGGATGACATTTTTAATGACTTCCCAAATAAAGGAATACCATACCAATCAGCACCAGAATCAAGTCCACCGCTTTGCTTTTCAGGTTCTTTTCGCGGAATGCCATGGCACCGAAGATAAAGGAAACAATCACACTTCCTCTACGAATCATTGATACGATGGAAATCATAGCTCCATCCAAGCTCAAGGCATAGAAGTAAACAAAGTCAGCAGCCGAGAGGAATATGGATATCAAAATAATGGCCCAATGCCAATGAAAAGGCGTTGTACTCTTCCGTTTGGGCCACCACAACAAAAGCAGCATGACACCCATCATAAAGAATTGGTAGATGTTATACCACGATTGCACCACCATTCTATCCAGTCCAATACCTCCCTGATTCAATGGAGCCATCAGGTATTTGTCATACAATCCGCTTATCGCCCCCAACATAGAAGCCAGCACCA
>JAFUNS010000040.1 GCA_017472925.1 Bacteroides sp.
TCGCCACCCATCAATTGGGTAAGCTCATCGTGTACAATCTTCACCATCAACTGGCTGGGCTTAACGGCGGTAAGCACGTTCTGTCCCAAGGCTTTTTCCTTGACGGTATCAGTAAAGTTCTTGGCTACCTTGTAGTTGACGTCGGCATCGAGCAAGGCTCTACGGACATCCTTCAAAGTCTCCGCTACATTAATCTCGGTGATCTTACCTTCACCCTTCAGAATCTTAAAAGACCGTTCCAGTCTTTCACTTAAATTGTCGAACATATATGCTTATTTATTATTTCTTCAAAGTTTTGAGCGGCAAAATTAATAAAAAAGATTCATAACTATATCTTCTTGTTCTGCCAATTTGCTTTTTTCAAGTAAATTACGCTCGTCAGCAGCAATAATCCGTAGTAAAGGGCCTCGGTTGTGAAGCATATGGCAACAGGCGCTTTCAAGATAAGGCCTACCCAGCACACATAGAGGGCATAGATGACCAAGGTACCTGTTTCAAGGTAAAGGGCAGCTTGGGTATTGCCCGTGCCCGATATGCCATTGAAGTAGATGTTGGCCACAGAAGCAATGAGCATGGCTCCTCCAATAACATATAGCGAGGGGATGGACTCGGCTTGCAACAAAGGCTCGTTGGTGTAGATGGAGAGGGCGGCTTCGGGGAGGAAAACCATCAGGGCTACACAAGCCAGTACGATAATGAACGAAACCTTGGCTATGCGTCCCATGAGGTGCATGACATGGTCAATTCCACCAGAGCCTATCAGGTTGCTGACCAGTGTGTTGGTGGTAGTGGACAAGGCTTGTACCGGGATGAGGATAACAATGTAGATGCTACGCACAATGTTGGCAATGGCCAGCTCGCGTTGGCCCAACCGTTCGATGGCCAGAAAGAAAACAAACCAGGTGGCCATGGAAAGGAAGTATTGAACCATGGTGAAGCACGAAATGCTGAGAATGCGTCCCAACAAGGTGAAATCAAAACCGGAAAAACGGTTGAGAGCGTATTTCTTCAAGTCGACATACAACCAGGTGTAGAGGAGGCAGAAGAGGGTAGAGGCGGCTTCGGCCATGACCGAGGCAATAGCAGCTCCCTTCAAGCCCAGCTGAGGGAAACCAAAGTGTCCGAAGATGAGGGCATAGTCAAGGAATACATTAACCAAAGCCATAACTATAGCGTTGATGGTGAGGACTTTGGTACGGGTTATGCCTACATAGAGGGCGCGGAACATGACATTGACAAATGAGAAAAAGAACCCGAATATACGCCAATGGAAAAACTCCAATGTGCCTTCAAATATGGAATCGGAGGAGATGAGCATGCGTACCAATGTGGGAGCAGACCACTGACAGAGGCCGAAAAGAATGGCCGCCATGACCAATAGGAACAGGCAACCTTGCATCATCACTGGCCCTACTTCTTTATAGTGTTGCTCTCCATTGCGGCGGGCAATGAGTATCTGGGAGCCGGTACTGAAACCAAAGGCTACCGTAAAGATACAGATATATAACAAACCACCCATGGCCGAAGCACCCAATTCCACTTCGCCTACATGACCCAAGAAAGCGGTGTCGGTCACATTAATCACATTCTGGGCCAATAAGGCCAACAAAATGGGATAACTTACATTCCATATTTCTTTGTTACTATACATATATATAATAAGGTGTTGTGTAAAAAGCGTGCAAAGATACTTCTTTCGGCACAAATAAGCCAAAATTGTAGGCATAAAACTTATTAATGGATGGAATTAAACTATCCTTTTTGTGGGTTAGTTTCTTTTGAAACCATTGAAAAATGCAACAGATTTTGCAGATAATTGCACATTAATTTGTTTAGTGTGTAATTTTATACTACCTTTGCACCCGAAAATCAATTAATAAAAGAAAAAATGAAGAAATTATTCTTGATGAGCGCAATGGCGCTAATGGTTTCAATTCCAACTTTTGCAGGTGGTATTCTTACCAACACTAATCAGAACGCAGCATTCCTTCGTAACCCCTCACGCGATGCAGTCATCGCAATTGATGGTGTATACAGCAATCCGGCTGGTATCGCTTTCATGCCGGAAGGCTTCCATTTGTCCATCAGCTGGCAAGCTGCTTGGCAGAAGCGACAAATCAATTCAACTTTTGCTGCTTATCCTTTAAACGGGGGCGCACAGACAAAGGATTTTGAAGGTGTAGCTAAGGCTCCTATCATTCCTTCTTTCCAGGCTGCTTATGTAATCAACGACAAGTGGTCAGTATCTGCTCAGTTCGCAGTAGGCGGTGGTGGCGGTAAATGCGAGTTCGACAATGGTTTGCCCATGTTCGAAAAATTGGTTTATAGCAACGCAGTTGCAGGTGTAAATGCTATGATTCCAGGTGCTTCTGTAGCTCGTTATGGCTTGAATCAGAATTTGACAGGCGAACAATACTTCTATGGTATTCAAGTGGGTGGTACTTACAAGTTGGCCGACAACTTCTCTGTTTTCGGTGGTGTTCGTACTGTATTGGCTAGTTGTTCTTATGTAGGTGGTATCACAGGTATTAATGGTGATGTGAAGCTTCCTGAAGCCATGGGTGGTACAGTTATGCCTAACCAGATTAAATCGGATGATCTTTTGTTGGATTGTTCACAGAGTGGTACAGGCTTTACACCGATCATTGGCTTGGATTGGAAATTGGGTAAGCTTAATTTGGCTGCTAAGTATGAATTCCGCACTAAGATTAATCTTGAAAACGATGCAGACAACAGTCCTAATGTAGACGCAATGATGGCTGACTACAAGGATGGTAACAAGGTTCGTTCAGACATACCTGCTTTGTTGACTTTGGGTGCTCAATATGAATTGTCTAAGGTTCGTTTGAACGCTGGTTTCCACTACTATTGGGACAAGGATGCCAAGGGTACTCCTATCAAGAAGGGTGACAACACTTGGGAAGCTAACTTGGGTGTTGAATGGGATGTAAACGACAAGATATTGTTGAGCTGCGGTGGTCAACGTACACAATATGGTTTTGATGATGCTGATATGGCAGATACTAATTTCAACGTTAACTCAACAGCTATTTGCATCGGTGGTGCCTACAAGTTCAATGAAAAGATGAAGCTGAATGTAGGTTATATGCATTCTTTCTATGGCGAACATGAAGTAGCCAACCAATATGGTAAAGACATTTATACCCGTAAGAATGATGTAGTAGGTGCTTCACTCGACATTACATTTTAAATAGTAAAGAATTAGTTGGTTAATAAGGGTGTGCCTCACGGTACACCCTTATTTTGATATATAGGCCACTAAACAGGTCGATTTTCACAAACAGTTCCTATCGCATGGCCTAAAAGTTATTGTTAGTTGTTGCTTGATATAATTTTTACTAATCGCACTCTGTACTTGGTTTGTGTGCCTGCTTCTTGAAATTTGGATGATGACTTAAATCCAAAGGCGTAGACTTCCCCATCTTGGTCGTACAGGTATCGTTTGTCTATGTTGATGGGCGTGTAAGCCTCTGCTTCCAAAAGCTCGTTCAAAGTATCGAGCGCTTCGTTTTGGAAGGTGGCATTCAAAGTCCTTGCTTGAGTTTCGTTAGGCAATAGCCATCCGTTGGTGGAATATTCTTCAAGAAATTCGGCCAAATCGCCTGCATAGCATCCCCATTCTTCTAGGCTCATTAGCAGGATGCCTTCTTCGTTGGTCTCTACCACGATACCATTATTCCAAATGCTTCCTACTTCGATGGTTTCATCTGTATTTGAGTTGTTGTCCGAAGTGTTTCCTTGGGTGGGAGAGGTTCCAAAGTCAAACTCTACATCGATGGAAGTGTCCCATCCGTCGATAATGAAATCGCTTCCTACCATTACACCTCCTGAATAATTTCCACTGATGTTGAAGGGGTGGTTTGCTTCGGGCTTTCCTTTGTAAGTATAGGCATAGGTGGCTTGTTTCCCGTCTTTTGAAGTCAGCAAGATGGAGAATACCGTTTCGTTGCCACTACCAGGAAATGTGTAGATGGTATTTGCTCGCCAAATACTGTCGGTGGCCATCTGACAAGGAATCTCTATCTTTTTCGCTTCTTGTCCATATTCTCCGTTCATGGTTACTGACCCATACATGGGTGATAGGGTAAACTGTACTCCCGATACATCGTTGGGTATCCCGTTTAAGGCAATCGAGATGGAAGATACGGCATAGGATAAGGTAATGTTCAAGGAAATAGGCTTGTTGTCTACTTTTACATCTGCTTTTCCCATCATCATAGGGGTGGTAGCCCCTTGGGTACTTTGTAGGACAATTTCTTCCAGAGCATGAACCTTTTGAGGCAATACATATCCTCCTTTTACACCCGCAATGGCTACAATTCTATATTCTCCTGATGTCAATTTTAGTCCGATGGTGTCTCCGGCTTGTTGGACGGTTTGAGAGGCGCTGCATGTGCCCTCCTTATCAAAGGCATATAGGTAGAGAGGATACTCTATTTGTATGTTTTCTGCCGAGCGGGCTTTCACTTTCAGTATCTGCGACTCCTGACCTATTGTTTCTTCTGATATCTTTTGGCAAGAAGATACCAAAAGACAGAGAAATGAAACTATGATGAATGTTTGTGCTCCCTTTTTGCTCATATTACTATTCTTCAACGTCGATAATAATTTCTTCAAATTCATAATCTCCATCCCAAGGGATGATTTTGGTTCCTGTTATGCTGAGCGTCTTGTTTCTTATCGTTATTTGGACGTTTTGTTGCATGCCTCCAGTGAACGTTTTGTATGGAAAATCAGTTGTCTCTGCCAAATATGTCTGGTTGCCTATGCTATATTCAATGCTGAGGGTAACCGCAGAAGTGTCTTTCTTTTCATTGACGATGAGGTAGAAAGTGGCATTTCCTTGTGTCATAGACTTGTTGGGGCTGATGGTCAGCGTGTCCGAGTGGTTAGTATATGGTTCAACTTTATCGTTGAATGAGTAGGTGGTAGGGGTGGTGATGTTATAACCTACAATTGTAATTTTGTTGAGGGTAGCATTAGCCAAGTCTTCTATGGCCATGAACTTAAGTTGCACCAGCGAGGAGACATGCTTGAATGAAGTGCTATCTGTATTAAAGTTAACCACTCCATTGTCACCATATTTCTGCTGGGTAGTGGCAATTAGGAAATCGCATCGTGAAAGGCTTTCCATGGTGCCGTCCTGTTGTTTCAGGTTAGGCATGGGAATGTTGGTGTTTGAGGTGGCTTTACTATAGGGATAGAATGCTCTGAAAGTATGTAAGCTGTCTTTGTCGGGCCAATACACCTTTTCCTCAGGTATCCACAATTCTCCGTTGTATTCCCAACGGACTACGGGTTCTTTATCTACAAAAATTCCTATGGAGTCTTTTTGTTGGAAAGTTGCAAGGGTTGGACTATCACCTCCATATCGACTTTTGACGGGGGCTGTTCCCTCTATCTGCGCAACGATGTGCATGGATAACTCTGCCGTAGGTAACGGCAATTCGTTGTTCTCTACTTGGCATGAAGCCATACAAGTCAGGCTGTAGCATAGGCATGCTATGATGTGCTTGTGTTTCATAAATACTTGAGTTTTATTTTTAATTTTGTACGACAAATATATATTTCTGGTTTAAAAAAAACAAATATTATTTTTTAAATATTTCATAAAGCGTTGTAATATAGATGGTTATATTTTGTTTTTTTTCTCTTAATATCCTTCAGTCTATTATTGCTCACCTTATTATATTGCGCGACGCGTGAGCCGATAAGTAAAAAGATACAAATTTTAAAGGTTCTCATGGTTGGCTAAAGAAAATTATTCGTAACTTTGTGCCACAAAAATCGAAATATCATTAAATTATACACTATAAACAAAGAGAATATGATGACAATTGACAAATTCAACTTTGCCGGAAAGAAGGCAATTGTCCGTGTGGACTTCAATGTACCTTTGAACGAAGAAGGTAAAATTACTGACGATACTCGTATCCGCGGTGCACTTCCTACCTTGAAGAAGGTATTGGCTGATGGTGGTGCTTTGATTATCATGTCGCACATGGGTAAACCTAAGGGTAAGGTTAATGCTAAGTATTCATTGAGCCAGATTGTAGATGCTGTAGCCGAAAAATTGGGTGCTCCTGTTCAGTTTGCTCCTGATTGTGCAAAGGCTGCTGAAGCTGCTGCTGCTTTGAAGGCTGGTGAAGTTCTTTTGCTTGAAAATCTCCGTTTCTATCCTGAAGAAGAAGGCAAGCCTGTAGGTATCGACAAGGAAGATCCTGCTTACGAAGAAGCAAAGAAGGCTATGAAGACTTCACAAAAGGAATTCTCTAAGACATTGGCTTCTTACGCTGATTGCTACATCAACGATGCATTTGGTACTGCTCACCGCAAGCACGCTTCTACAGCTGTTATCGCTGACTATTTCGATGCAGATCACAAGATGCTCGGTTACTTGATGGAAAAGGAAGTACAGGCTGTTGACAACATCTTGAAGGACATCAAGCGTCCGTTTACTGCTATCATGGGTGGTTCTAAGGTATCTACTAAGATTGGTATCATCGAAAACTTGATGGATAAGGTAGACAACTTGATTCTTTGTGGTGGTATGACTTATACTTTCGCTAAGGCTCAAGGTGGTGAAATCGGTAACTCTATCGTTGAAATGGATAAGTTGGATTTGGCTCTCAATATCATCGAACAAGCTAAAGCTAAGGGTGTAAACTTGGTATTGGGTACTGACTGTGTAGCTGGTGACGATTTCAAGAATGATTGCAACACTCAAGTATGTCCTGCCAATGCTATTCCTGCTGGTTGGGAAGGTCTCGATGCTGGTCCTGAAACTCAGAAGGCTTTTGCTGCTGCTATCGAAGGTGCTAAGACTATCCTTTGGAATGGTCCTGCAGGTGTATTCGAATTCGATAACTTTACTGCTGGTTCACGTGCTATCGCTGAAGCTATCGCTAAGGCAACTGCCGAAGGTGCATTCTCATTGATTGGTGGTGGTGACTCTGTAGCTTGTATCAACAAGTTCGGTATGGCTGACCAAGTTTCTTATATTTCTACAGGTGGTGGTGCTTTGCTTGAAGCTATCGAAGGTAAGGTTCTTCCGGGTGTAGCTGCTATTAAGGGCTAATCTTTCTTTGACAAAGAAATATTGATAAAAATGTAAGTGGATGTGTCTATGTGATGCATCCACTTTATTGTTGATGCCTTTTTCCCCTTTTTTAGGGCTAAAATTAGAATGAGTTCCGTGACTTAAACGAAAAAAATATCCGCAAATCAAAAAAACTTCTATTATTGTTTGGAAGTTTCAAATAAAACATCTACCTTTGCACTCGCTTTCGGAAAGGAAGTAAGTCCTTTGAAGTTGGTGTGGTAGTTCAGTTGGTTAGAATACCTGCCTGTCACGCAGGGGGTCGCGGGTTCGAGTCCCGTCCATACCGCCATAATGAACAACATCGCTTAGGTGATGTTATTAAGGATGGTCCGTTCGTATATCGGTTAGTACTCAAGATTTTCATTCTTGCAAGGGGGGTTCGATTCCCCCACGGACTACAGCCTGCGGAAATAGCTCAGTTGGTAGAGCACAACCTTGCCAAGGTTGGGGTCGCGAGTTCGAGCCTCGTTTTCCGCTCTCCATTGCCTCTTTAGCTCAGTTGGCCAGAGCACGTGATTTGTAATCTCGGGGTCGTTGGTTCGAATCCGACAAGAGGCTCAAAAAAAAGGATACGCTAAAACGTATCCTTTTTTTGTTTTATACATATATCCTTTTACCATCCTCCTCCTAAAGCTTGATACATCTGTACCAGACATACCAAGGAATAACCTTTGGCTTTGACTAACGAATTCTCGTATGTGAGTAAGGAACGTTGTGAATCGAGCACGTTTTGGAAGGGAGTCAAGCCTTGTTTGTATAAGTCGAGGGAGAGATTGAAGGCTTCCTTACCCTGATTCAACATTTCGCGACAAGCCACAATCTGTTTGATGGAATTCTTGTAGGCGCTCATGGCATTGTTTACTTCTTGTACTGCAGTAAGTACAGTATTATTAAACTGATTGATGGACTCGTCTAATTGAGCTCGTTGCAAACGGATGTTATTTGTCCGTTCGCCTCCGCTGAAGAGCGTCCAACTTATTGTAGGAGCGATGCTCCATGTCAGACTGTTTTTTCTAGTAAAGTCACGTAGGTCGTGCGAAGTATACCCTAATGTTCCATTCACAAAGAATGTAGGAAACCAATCGCTCTTGGCTGCTCCCAAGAGAGCTGCTTGTGCATTGACTTGGCGCTCAGCAGCACGTACATCAGGGCGACGTAGCAACAACTGCCCAGGGATACCTACTCCTACGGGTTCTATATAATCGGGTAAGGGACGTGAGGTACTAAGCGCTTCTTCTACTTCATGTGGATATAATCCCAAGAGTACGGCTAATGTGTTCATGTATTGGATGATACTTGACTCTGTAGTCGGGATGGAGGCCAAGGTGCTGTAATAAACCGATTTGGCTTGTGCCACATCAAGTTTGGAGACCAATCCTGTGTTGTAGCGTACTTCTGTAATCTTTACCACAGCCTCCTGAGATTGGGCGTTTCGTTGGAGTACATCCAGCTCCTGTTGCATTTCGCGCAAGTTGAAATAGGCCGATGCTACTTCTGCGCAAAGACTTACCATAGTGGCATTATACTCCTCTCGAGTGGCAGCGTAGTTCTCTTTTTGTGCCTTGACCTTCATACGGATGGCACCGAATACATCTACTTGCCAACTCATATTGAGTGTGGCATTGTAATAACCGTTCCATGTCTGTGGAGTCCCCGTACCAGTATTCCCACTGGTTTGTTGGCGTGTCCATCCGCCATTAATATCAAAAGTAGGGAAATAATCGCTCCGTGCAATGCCTAAATTGGCTTTAGCCATATCGATGCGGTTGAGTGCCATTAGGGCAGAAGGGTTCTGGTCTATCGCCAGGTGAATGAGCGAGTCGAGGGTAGCATCTTCAAATACCGTCCACCAACGATCATCTATTGGTAATACTTGTTGGAAGAGGGCATCGTTTTGTTGCCATTTTTCTGGCAACGGATGGGTAAGGTGTTTCTCCGTTTGTTGAGCATTCAAGGTCAAAGGAAGTAAACACATGTAAAGGACAAAACGCATTCTTGTCATAGTCTATCACTTTAGTTTTTGAGCATAGTGATAAACAGATAAGGATGCGTTTTGTTTAGTCAAACGATTAAAATAGATTGATGCCTATTCTTTTAACCTACTCCCAAATCGGTATTCTCCATAAGCACCTCTATCCTTGGATCTTCCTTAATGAGTGGATAAACTTCGCTGGAAAACCATGCCACCAATTCGTCATCACGCTTCAATGAAGTGTTGTTGTTGCAAAACACATTCACACTGAAGTATTCGAAATGCTCTTTGGCTACGGCTATATCTGTTAAGATATGTTCACGAGATTCGCCCTTGGTTCCACAAAGCAGACATACTCCTTGAAAATGGCGGGCAATGTCAGTGGGGCTCACATAGGCTGGAATTCCTTTTCTCCATTGTGTGCGTAGCTCTGTATCAAAGGTTTCCACACCACAGCGGAATTTTACCGTGGCGGGGGCAAAGTATTTGGCAAAATCTGCCAATTTGTGACGATACATATAATGCATTTCCATCCAAAGGGTATGGATGTGTTTCTCTTTGATAATCTGTTGGATATAATTAATCGTTTCTTCATCAAGTTCATAAGCAGAACCCGAGTTAATCACATCAAGTACGCCATATATCCCTGTTACCTTACTTAGAACTTCGCGATTCACTTCAAAAGGATGTTCACTCACATCTTCGTGGTAATCACAAAACGTACATTGCCGCCATCGGCATCCAGTGCCTTGCAACAAGACAAATTCGCGGGGCAGCTTGGTGTGAATTACTGCATATCTATCCACGGCGACTCCTTTCTGCATATTTCTTTGCCCAGTGTATTACTGCATAAGCCATCGGAGTTCCGAAAGAAGCTTCTATCAACAACTTGGAGAAATATTGGAAAGCAATCATCATCAGCAAATCGTGTGTAGAAACCGTTCCTGCAAAGGCTATTAATACAAAAGGAAGCGAATCGAACAAATAGCCAATCATGGAACTACCGATGGTGCGTACCCACAATCGGCGACCTTTGGTCTTTTGTTTGATGCGTTCCATAAACCAAGCGTTGGAAAGTTCACCCAATAAGAATCCTGCCAATGAGCCTAATACGATACGCGGCACATAATTAAAAATATGGTTGTAAGCACCAGCGGTTTCCGCCAAATAATCGGGGGAAGGAAGCCATACACCAATCTGTGTACACACCACCATGAGAATGTTGCAGAAGAAAGTCATCCATATCACTTTCTTGGCTGTATGATAGCCCCACAACTCTGTCAGTACATCGCCCAGCATGTAGGCAAAAGGGAACGTAATGGTTCCTGCATCAAAATAAAACAAACCGAAAATGCTGATTACCTTCACAGCCATTACATTTGACACCAAATAGAGTGTCACAAAAAAAGTAGACACTATCATAAGCGGTGTGTGACTGCTTGCTCGGTTTTTGAAAGGGTTTTCCGATACCTTATCCATAAGTAATAGTTTTAATTCCGCTGCAAAGATAACAATAAAAATAACAACTTGAATAAAATGTGACAAGACTCATTGCTCAAAACAAATTAAAATGTGCATTTTTAACCCTTTATTTTTTTATACCTAAAATAGTTTAACTAAATTTGTGACCTAAATTGGTTTTAAAGAAGATATAACTAATACCAAATATATTAATTATGAGTTTGAAAATTGTAGTATTGGCGAAGCAAGTGCCCGACACTCGCAATGTGGGCAAGGACGCCATGAATGCCGACGGTACTATCAACCGTGCGGCACTTCCGGCCATCTTCAATCCGGAAGACTTGAATGCCTTGGAACAGGCACTCAGACTGAAAGACACTCATCCTGGCTCTACAGTAACTATCCTTACCATGGGCCCTGGACGTGCTGCCGAAATCATTCGCGAAGGACTTTATAGAGGGGCTGATAATGGCTATTTGCTGACTGACCGTGCTTTTGCTGGTGCAGATACTTTGGCTACATCGTATGCATTGGCGACTGCTATCAAGAAAATTGGTGACTATGACTTGATTATTGGTGGACGTCAGGCAATTGATGGTGATACCGCTCAAGTAGGTCCACAAGTAGCTGAAAAATTGGGATTGACTCAAATAACTTATACCGAAGAAGTATTGAACGTAGACGAAGAAGCTCGTCGCATCACTGTAAAGCGTCATATTGATGGTGGTGTGGAAACTGTAGAAGGTCCATTACCTATCGTATTGACCGTAAACGGAAGCGCTGCTCCTTGTCGTCCACGCAACGCTAAGTTGGTGATGAAGTACAAGCGTGCACTCGGTGCTCAGGAAAAGGCTGCCATCACTAAGGACGGTGCAGAACTGGCATACGCTGAATTGTACGACAAGCTTCCATATTTGAACATTGTAGAATGGAGTGTTGCTGATGTAGATGGCGACACCAAACAATGTGGTTTGTCGGGTTCTCCTACCAAGGTAAAGAAGATTGAAAACATCATCTTCCAGGCCAAGGAAAGCAAGACTTTGACAGGAAGCGACCAGGATATAGAAGATTTGATTGTTGAACTGTTGGCTAACCACACTATCGGATAAAGACTATGAATAACGTATTTGTATACCTTGAACTTGAAGGCGCCAATGTAGCCGATGTAAGTCTCGAACTTTTGACCAAGGGTCGTAAGTTAGCCACTCAGTTAGGTTGCCAGTTGGAAGCCATTGCTGCCGGCACCGACCTTGCAGGAATTGAAAAACAAGTATTGCCTTTCGGCGTCGACAAGCTTCATGTGTTCGATGCTCCGGGCTTGTTCCCTTATACTTCTCTTCCCCACACTTCTATTCTTGTGAACTTGTTCAAGGAAGAAAAGCCTCAGATTTGCTTGATGGGTGCAACCGTTATCGGTCGTGACCTCGGTCCTCGCGTTTCTTCGGCTTTGACTAGCGGTTTGACCGCCGACTGTACTCAGCTTGAAATCGGTCCTCACGAAGACAAGAAGAATGGCATCACTTACGAAAACTTGTTGTATCAAATTCGTCCGGCCTTCGGTGGTAATATCGTAGCTACCATCATCAACCCCGAACACCGCCCACAGATGGCAACCGTTCGCGAAGGTGTGATGAAGAAGGAAATCCTTGACGAAAACTACGCAGGCGAAGTGGTGAACCACGATGTAGCCAAGTATGTTCCTGAAACAGACTATGTAGTAAAGGTAATCGACCGTCATGTAGAAAAGGCCAAGCATAACTTGAAGGGTGCCGCTATCGTGGTAGCCGGAGGTTATGGTATGGGCTCTAAGGAAGGTTTCGACAAGTTGTTCGAACTTGCCAAGGAACTTCATGCTGAAGTAGGTGCCAGCCGTGCAGCTGTTGATGCCGGTTTCTGCGACCACGATCGTCAGATTGGTCAGACAGGTGTAACTGTTCATCCTAAGTTATACATTGCTTGTGGTATCTCTGGACAAATCCAGCACATTGCAGGTATGCAGGATGCAGGTATCATCATCTCTATCAACAATGACCCGAACGCTCCTATCAACACCATTGCCGATTATGTAATCAATGGTAATGTAGAAGAAGTGGTTCCTAAATTAATTAAGTACTACAAAAAGAACAGTAAGTAATGGCAAACTTTTATACAGAACATCCCGAACTGAAATATCATCTGAATAATCCGATGATGGGACGCATCTGCGAACTCAAGGAACGCGGATACGAAGATAAAGACAAGTATGACTATGCTCCGCAAGACTTTGCTGATGCCATGGATTCATACGACAAGGTGCTTGAAATCACTGGTGAAATCACTGGCGAAATCATTGCTCCAAATGCAGAAGGTGTAGACGCTGAAGGTCCTCATTGTGCCAATGGCCGTGTGACTTATGCAAGCGGTACTACCCAGAACCTCGACGCCATGGTAAAGGCAGGCCTCAACGGTATGACCATGCCTCGCCGTTATGGTGGTTTGAATTTCCCGATTACTCCGTACACCATGTGTGCAGAAATCGTAGCTGCTGCCGATGCTGGTTTCAGTAACATTTGGTCACTCCAGGACTGTATCGAAACATTGTACGAATTCGGTAACGAAGACCAGCACAGCCGTTTCATTCCTCGCATCTGTGCAGGCGAAACCATGTCAATGGACTTGACAGAACCGGATGCAGGTTCCGATTTGCAGTCAGTTATGTTGAAGGCTACTTATGACGAAGAAAACAAGTGCTGGCGTTTGAATGGTGTAAAGCGTTTCATCACCAACGGTGACGCTCACTTGCACCTTGTATTGGCTCGTTCGGAAGAAGGTACCAAGGACGGTCGTGGCTTGTCTATGTTCATCTACGACAAGAACGATGGTGGCGTAGACGTTCGCCGTATCGAAAACAAGCTCGGTATCCACGGTTCTCCTACTTGTGAACTGGTGTACAAGAACGCCAAGGCTGAACTTTGCGGTGACCGCAAACTTGGTTTGATTAAGTATGTAATGGCTTTGATGAACGGTGCCCGTTTGGGTATTGCTGCCCAGTCTGTAGGTCTTTCACAAGCAGCTTACAACGAAGGTTTGGCATACGCCAAGGACCGTAAGCAATTCGGCAAGGCTATCATCGAATTCCCGGCTGTATACGATATGCTTGCTATCATGAAGGCCAAGCTCGATGCCGGTCGTTCGTTGTTGTACCAAACTTCACGCTACGTAGATATCTACAAGGCATTGGATGACATTGCCCGCGAACGCAAACTCACTCCGGAAGAACGTCAGGAACAGAAGAAGTTCGCCAAGTTGGCTGATGCTTTCACTCCGTTGGCCAAGGGTATGAACTCAGAATATTGTAACCAGAACACCTACGATTGTATCCAGATTCACGGTGGTTCAGGTTTCATGTTGGAATATGCTTGTCAACGCATCTATCGCGACGCTCGTATCACCTCCATCTACGAAGGTACTACTCAGTTGCAGACCGTTGCCGCTATCCGCTATGTAACCAACGGTTCGTATGCCACCACTTTGCGCGAATACGAAATGATTCCTTGTAGCGAAGCTATGCAACCACTGATGGACCGCATCAAGAGCATGACTTGCAAGTTCGATGCATGCACCAATGCTGTGAAGGAAGCCAACGATCAGGAAATGCTCGATTTCGTAGCTCGTCGCTTGTACGAAATGGCTGCTGTTTGTGTGATGTCTCACCTCATCATCCAAGACGCTACCCGTGCACCTGAATTGTTCACAGAATCGGCTCACGTATATGTAAACTATGCTGAAGCAGAAATTGAAAAGCACTTCAATTTCATCCGCAAGTTTACTGCCGACCAATTGGTGAACTATCGTCAGTAATCGTAGTTTAATAATAAGATAAAAAAGAGGATGCATCTTTTTGAGGATGTATCCTCTTTTTGATTTTGATAAAGCGTCGTTTTACGAGGAAGAAAACGACGCTTTACTACACTTAAAGCATCGTTTTTCTTCGTAACCCTTAGCTGTTCTCAAAAAGATAATTATCTTTGCACTCATTACCATGAAAAACAAAGACCATGAAGAAAATTATACTCCCTCTGATGGCGGCAGGACTTTTACTCTCTTGCCAACCCTCTACACAGAAGCAGGCTATGCCCGAATTCTTGCAAAACGCCGAGTATCAAGTAACAGATAGTGCTAAGGCTATGTATAACCATTATGCCAAATGGTTTGCTGATAGTGAAATGAAACGCTTCCCCGAAGCCTGGCAATTGGATCATGGCAAACGATTGTTCTTTGGTTATGCCCAAGGAGTGGGTTGCTGTGCCATGCTCGAAATGTGGAAAGCCACTGGCGATGCCAAGTATTACGATTATGTAGCCGAATGGGCAGATACCATTGTTTTCGAAGATGGAAATATCCATTTGTACGACATGTCGACCTACAACATCGACTATATCAACTCCGGTAAAGTACTTTTCGATGTATATAAGCAGACAGGTAATGAGAAATACCGCAAGGCTATGGATTTGTTGGTCAAGCAAATGAAACAACATCCCCGCACGTTGGAAGGCGGTTATTGGCACAAGCTGAGATATCCTCACCAGATTTGGCTCGACGGACTTTATATGGGTTCGCCTTTCCTGGCTCACTATGGCGCAGAGTTTGACCAACCCGAATGGATTGACGAGGCCGTGAAGCAGTTCACCCTCTGTCACATGCATACTTACGATGCCAAGACCGGACTTTATCACCATGCTTGGGATGAAAGCAAATCGCAGCGCTGGGCCAATAAGGAAACCGGTCATTCACCCAATTTCTGGGGTCGAAGCATCGGTTGGTGGTTCATGGCCATGGTCGATGTGCTCGACTATATCCCCGAAAACCACGAAGGTCGTTCCCGCATCATAGGCTACATCCAAGGATTGGCCGATGCATTGCCCAAGTACATGGACGAAGACGGATTGTGGTATCAGGTAGTCGATATGCGCGAACGCGAAGGAAACTTCCCCGAAGCCTCTGTCACCACCCAGTGCATGTATGCTTATGCCAAGGCAGTAAACAAAGGATACATCGACGAGAAATATCGAGCCATCGCCATCAAGGCTTTCGATGGACTGAAGAAAACCTTATTGAAAGAATTGCCCGATGGAACATTGAGCCTCACCCGTTGTTGTCAGGTAGGCGGTTTGGGAGGCGATCCCTATCGCGATGGCAGCTTTGAATACTACATCGGCGAAAAGATGCGCGACAATGATGCCAAGGCCACAGGGCCTTTCATTATGGGATTGTTGGAGTTAGGGAAATAAGTAGATGATTATCCAATAGTTAAAACAATTATAAATGATTAAAATAGCACTCTTTACGGGTGCTATTTTTGTTTGTGCAAGCATCTTTGTTAATCGTTGCTAAGCCTTTTTACACCTGTTTTTGTACCTCCTGTGCTGTTAAGTTAATTCAATGATTAAATATTATTTACTAGAATCATTACTATCAAATAGCGATTTCAGCTGGCGGTCGAAGTCACTCATAATTTCTCTATCTTGTATCACCCTGAACTTTTCATATTCCGTCAATGCTTTTTCTTCAGCCTGCTCATGAGTAATATGCCCCGCATCTGGAAGCAAGGCTTTATTGTTCAATTCCATATATCTACTTAGGACATCTTTCCAGTCAGCCATTGTCATTAGTATATGGTCTCTGGCTCGAAGTTCAGCCATATCAATGAAAGCATTACTCAAAAGATTTAGCGATTCAACCTCCTTTTCGCTAAGATAGTTCTTAGCTATTGTAACATCAGACTTTATAACTCTGCCATCGGGAGCGTTCTTCCAAGTAGTAAGTCCCATATGAGGGCGTTCTGCATTGGCTCGGTCATAGATGATTTCTGCAGCAGTCTGTTTAGTTACGGCATAGTGCATCATATTCTGCACCGTCTTGAAGAATAGCTTGGTAGTTTCGCTATCCTTGTCGTAGTCGGCACTACATTCACTATAAATATCAGTAATCTTCTGATAGTAACGACGCTCCGAAAGGCGAATCTCACGAATACGATCAAGCAAATCATCAAAATAATCCGCTCCGAAAACATTCTTACCTTTTAGTCGCTCATCATCCAGCACAAATCCCTTTGTTAGGTATTCTTTCAGAATCTGAGTTGACCAGATGCGAAACTGTGTTGCCTCATAACTATTCACACGATAACCAACTGCAATTACTACATCGAGGTTGTACAAAACAACATTTTCCGAACATTTGTCCGGAGCATACAAATATTTTTTGTAACCATCGGACAAATGTATTTCTCCACTTTCGTCAATCTGATGTAAGTGGTAACTGATATTTTGCTGTGTAACTCCAAACAATTCAGCCATTCTCTGCTGAGATAACCAAAATGTATTAGTATCAAAGACCACTTGCACCTGAGTCTTTCCGCGTGCTCCTTTGTAGAGAAGAATTGTCGATTCCATGCTACGAACTGCCACATCGCTCGTCATAGTAGCAGAGAAATACTCCTGAGCGACCTTCACCATATCCTTCTTTTGGTCGGCATTCATAGCGATAGCCATACAAGCTGCTCGTGAAAGTTTGATGCTAATCACTTCACGCACACCACCATTTCCGAGCTCTGCCATTTCGGTAAACTCCACAAAGTGCTCTCCAAGATGATAACCCTTCTGTGCTACCCAAGCCTGAGCCTTTGCCATCACGCGTTCGAAGTTCCAATACTTCCCATAGCCCATTACTCGCGCCAACTTACGCGAGTTCCACCACTCCTTACCCTCAGCATCCACTACACGAAGTTGCTCGAAGGGTGATTGCAGTTTGGGAGTATTGTCGTTTGACACCTGACGTATATTTTTTTTATAGTCTTCTTGTTTCATATCCTTGTTATTATCCATAGCATATCTACTGTATTTCGCCTCTGAAGTGTGATTACTTACGATATGATTTTCAACCTTATAGATTAAATGTAATGCTTAAATGGCAACACTCCACTACGCATATTTCTTCCTGCGGTAAGAATCTCACCTATTGAATCTGCGAACTTTAATGTTACAGGGACACCATCGCCATATATACAAGTATTGTAATTAAGTTTTGAAAGTCCAAGAATATCCTTACATACAGTTGTTATATCTCCACTCCCTCTAGTTATATAAACGTCCAATGGACTAGGAACTTCTAACCCTATTTGACTTTTGAATCGGGGAATGAAACCTTTTGTCCAAAGATATGCTCCATGTGTATCATATTTCAGCATCAGACCTCTTGGTACACAGTAAGAACTATCTCGAAACAATTTAAAGTTACTAACTTCTCGGATTCTAACACCTATAATTCGTGATTTCCCTTGTGTCGCTTCATTAAAACCGGCCCATTCTTCATCATCGAAATAAGTCTTAGCATGAATAAAGATTTCCTCTGGATAATAATTAAATTTTGCATAAAAAGCATCCATTGACTGAGAAATCATAGAATAAGCATCATCTCTTGAAAGATGAAATTCTTTAGTTTGTGGATTCCACCAAGGCCCAACATTACCACGAAATACCATTCCATCTCCAGAATCAAGAAACATTTGGGCTGCACAACAAGCATTTCTGCTTTTATCCTTTTCTTCCGTCTTTTTATATACAAGACCTAGATAGCATACATTATCTCTAACATCCCCTAGTTTCCATGGCAAACCACCTAATTTATAATACAATGTAGTCGAGATGTTCCAAGCCTTTGCACTTTCAAATTTTATAATATCTTCGCTACTTAATGAGTATTCGCATATTTTACTTTCTCTTATGATTTGCGTAACAATTCTATGCTGTAGAACTTTTGCTTTTAGTTGATTATGAAAGTTAACTTCAAATTGATAGGCTTCTCTAAGTTTATCTTCCTCCTCTTGAAAAAACAGATTTAACTGATTAGTTTCACGATCTTTTTTTCGTAATGTAGTTGTTATATTGGATTCATCCTTGGGGATCCTAGATTTAGGTCTCCCATAAGTATATACATATTCAGGAATGACAACAAGCCAAATTGACACTATCCTATCCTCTTCAGAAGTATATTGAATTAGTTTATCCACATAAAGATTGGTCCAATTATGGATTCGTTGGTGAGAATCAACGTATTTTTTATATTGCTCCAAATCACTGTCTTTTATGTCTATTTCAATCAAACTATCAAAATTAATGGATATTCCAAATGCAGATTCTATTCCAGGGAAATTGGGGCGTGCAAAATCTTCATTCACAATAGGAGAATGTAATCTCTTTAGATAATCTTTGAGTTGCTTACGTAAATATTCTGGTCCTATTATTCCAAGAGTAATAGCACCTCCCACTTTTCTGCTATCAAATGGGCCATATAATAATAGCCCATCGCGGGGATCTATAGCTTTCTGATTAAAACCAAACGTTAATCTAGGTTCTGGTAAATATTGTATTTCGGGATCAATTATCATCGGTTGTTATATTGTCATTAGTTTCAAAATAATCAGAGATACAATCTATAGCCATTGGCTTTCTTGGATCTAAATAATCAAAATCAGACCAAAACAGCTCTGGCCATTCTTTCAATTCGATTTTATTATTATCATAATCTATTCCAATAGTAATTCTTCCATCAGATCCTTTTAACGATTGAATCATTGCTAAAAATAAGTCCCGCCATTCTTCATTGAAAAACATTTTAGCTTTGTCTCTACGATATGAGTGCATCTTCTTTTCTTCTGTTATAGGTGTTCTTCCATCTGATGTAAAAACAAGATGAGATTTGACTAAATAACAACAAAATGGGTCTATTAATACATTTCCAGACACGGCATAATGCCAAAAAAGCGATTTATATTTGCCATACAGAGCTTTTTTCTTTTTACGTTTGTTTGCCGAATATGGATATGTAAACTGCACATTGTATTTTTCATTTCTAAACATAGGCCTATAATATGCTATTCTTCTTCCTGACAACTCATACTTAAACAATCCCTTTTGCCTAAGAAGTGAATTCCATACGCTCATCATTAATCTCTTAAATGCATTTAGCTTATCAATATACGAAGGAAACGAATCATTATATACATTAGGACTATATAAATCATCTATATTACAAACAAAGACATTCTTAGGAGTGATATCATCGCCAAATAGATTATCCTCTCCAACAATTCTAGTCTTTATATTAGATTCAAATGTGACAATCAAATTACTATTTAGATTTATCGGTATTCCAGAATTTAAACTGCGTATTAACTTTGCTTGTTCCGCCGAATGAAACCTATAAATATAAAATCTTTGAGGTAGAAATTTAAATCCCCACCAAGAAGAATAATAAAGTCGTTTAATAGATTTCATTTGGATGTTTGATGAATATTCATTCTCATACCACTCAGAAAATGAGGAGCCATTTAGACCTTGATTTCTCGGGACACCATCTTTTTCCAATTTTTTCAATAACTGTTTTAATCCATTCGCCCAGTTGTCAGCAAATGGGATATGATTTATGTTTGGCATCCCAATTGCTAGATGGTACTGAGAATCATCTATGTGTAATGGAATAATAAAATCTTTCAATCCATTTTCACTTGCTACACTTTTTCCATATTCTACTTCATTTTCAATTCCTGGTTTCAAAACGCCTTCTGAATTTATT
Source organism: Bacteroides sp. (assembly GCA_017472925.1). Taxonomy (GTDB): domain Bacteria; phylum Bacteroidota; class Bacteroidia; order Bacteroidales; family Bacteroidaceae; genus Phocaeicola. The sequence continues at coordinate 20,169 of JAFUNS010000040.1, forward strand.
ATATTTTTGGAATATACTAAAAGGATTTTTACAGCGCCATCTATTGCTTTCTGGATTGTTGGCCAAAAACGTTCTCCTCCAAGCAATCCCTTTTTATCCACCCAAACATTATATCCTAACATCTCTAATCTGGATGCAACCCATATAGAAAATTCATTGTCTTGTGGCGTCGAATGACTTATGAAAATAGTATTTCTGTTCATTGATAGAATAATTAATATTTCTGTTTATCTGGTATTACCCCTCGCACACCACCTTTAGGATTTTTCACATCACCTTTATATCTCGGTATCAGATGCATGTGTACATGAAAGACGGACTGTCCCGCAGCTTCGTTTACATTGATTCCGATATTATACCCATCGGGATGGAAGCGTTCGTCAATCTTTCGCTTTACATATTGTAGCATTACATTCATGGCCTCACGTTCGTGGTTGGTAAGGTCAAAATAATTAGCCACATGGCGCTTAGGAATAATTAATGCGTGGCCTGGCGATACGGGATAACCATCATAGAAAGCAACGCAGGTAGCAGTTTCACAAATAATCTCAACTCGTCGAGACAACTTGCAGAAAGGACACTTTTCACCTTCCACACGAGGCAATTTGTTGAAATGATTGTATTGATACAATTCATAACTACTAGTATGTGTCAAACTGTGGAATGGCAACTTTACATTACATTGATATGTATATTGTTTATGTATTGCATGAAGCCGGAAACCTTCTTCTGTTAAATCACGACGAACAGAAAAAAAAGCTGTCCCCTTAGGTGTAAGCAAATTAGTAACATTCATCAAAACTTCTGCTTGCGCATATGGCTCCAATACATTTAATACATAATTACAGATAATGGTATCAAATTTTCCTTCCGGATAGTCTGGACGATAATAATAATCGTAGCCTATAATATCAAGACCTCTTCTCTTCAATTCATCTGTATCATATCCGAATCCACAACCAAAATCAAGGATTCTTCCTTTTAGCAAATCATGCTGTAAAAGGTATCGGGTAGGCACAGATAAGTCTGTACGCTTGATAGCCGTAAGATATGGATGATTTATTTTTTCAGGTTTCATAGGCATTAGTATTTCCATAATTCAAACCCCATATTCTGAGCAATCTGAAACATTGGTGTAAATGTTTGATAGAAGCAGTCCAATAGGTGTTCTCTATCCATCTGTGCTATTTCTTGTGGTGTATTACCTAGAGATAGATAATCTTCTAATAATTTATCTTGTTTCCCTTTTTCAAGATTGATTCGTAATGCAGCTTGATGAGCTTCTGCTAATTTGTGAAGGTAAAGATTCAAATCTGGCAACTTATTGCTTTTCGAGCTGTTGATACTCGAATCAGCTGGCATAAGATTCCAAAGCAAATCATGTGAAACAAAACTCCAAGGAATAAAATGGTCAAGGTCGTATTCACGTTCTATCAAGAGCTTGTTAGTATAAAGACATCTTACCTTGAATCCTCCTCTTATTGCCGTATCCCAAAACTTCCGTTGAGCAGACAAAGAACTTCTTTCCTCTTTCTTTATTAGTTTGTTGGGAATATTTGGAACATTCGGGTTGCGAACTTGTAAGAAGTTTGTCAACCCCCAATAAGCAAATGAACTAAGTATGTCGTAATTTTCTTGCAAATAGGTTTGCCATACAGGGTTTATTTCGACCCACAATACTCCATTGTCCTTTTCGAGTTTATACAAACATCCATTCTCGAATGTTTGTGAACGTTTCACCATTTCACGGTCATCCGAAGTGTCTATCCATGGACGAAGAAAACGGAAAGGCACATTCATTTGAAGAAAATTCAGTTGCTTTCGTATATCTGATCGTTGAGTTAGTGTTTGAAGCAATATTGTTAAATCTTTCATTCCAATGTTTATTGGAATATTATTCTCACGTTGCAAAGTGAGAATAGCTTCATAAAGCGATTCAGACTTTCCAAATGAAAGACGGAAATAATTGACTGGGTACCATGCATTAGCAACCATCGAAATCATAATCTCCCATACGTTCATTCTAGTCTTTCCTTGTTTCACATACAAGTCTAAAATACCGAGGAACCAATAATATTTATAGGTAGCCACAGTCTTGTCAAACACCCGATTGAGGTGCCGTGTTGTTAATGTCTGCGATTGAGGGATTTGCATAGTCTGAATGAGCAAATTACTCTTTTTGAGATTTTAATAGTACACGAACATCAACATCTAGTAGGTTCGCAATTTCCTGTAATTGAATGATTGACGGCTGTGATTTATTAGAACACCATCTTGAGATTGTGTTTTCTGATTTACCCATCTGCTCAGCCAACCATCTATTGGTTTTCTGCTTTTCAACAAGCGTAACTTTGATTCTATTCATCACTATTTGTTGATTATTCGACATTTTAATTCAAATTATATCCATTAAATTATGAACAAAGTTAATCATTATTTCGCATATAGCAAACTTTACGGACTATATAATTGTTGTTCTAAGAATTATTTAGGTGAAGGTATTGGCTATTCCCCATATTTTTAGTAACTTTATAAGAAAATTATGGGATTATTTGAGGAATATAAGAATCATCCTGATAAGGCTGTTAGAGAAAGAGCGAACAATTGGGGTGCAGCAATAGGGTTACAGAATGTAGATGGGATTAGTGTGTCTGAGTTTTTGATTAAACTTGCTCAACAACAAATTGAGGGCGAGATTACTATGGAGGAAGTTACCCAAAGACTCAATGAGCATTACAAGCATAGAAAACTTTATAGTTCTACTTATGAGATTGTTCCTCCTAACTCAGAGATGACCAAAAGAATGAAAGAGGAAAACGAACTCCGTAGACCAGAGATGTATAAATAAGACTATGAAAACTCCTTTTACATATGGCAAGATTGCGACCAATAAAGATTTCATTGGCCGAGAGGTTGAAACAACCAACTTGGTTTGAAACTTTGTATCGCTGAGTAATACAATCATTATTGCTCCTCGTCGCTGGGGTAAAAGTTCGCTTGTAAACAAAGCAGCAAAGTTGGCGATGGAGAAGGATGACAAGTTGCGTATCTGTCATATCGACCTTTTCAATATGCCTACTGGTTGAAGACGGAGTATTTTGCAAAGTAAGTTCCGAAACCGCCGTTTCGGAAACAGTCGTTTCGCAACTATAAACAAACTCTGTCGATATATTGGTTGCTTTTACTCCTTTATTCTAAACTCAAGGTATAGAATACCCCCTTAAAAGGAATCAACTACTCGATAAATTTTCCATAGTACTACATAGTTAAAAACTGTGAGAACTACTAAAATCTACACAAAATTACGGCTCTGACTCCATCATTGGTTTCAGAGCCGTTTTTTGTACCTTTTAAAACGTTAAACAACTGATTGACAATCATCTATACTTTCTGCATCAGGGAAGTGATAGCTCCACATCCTTCCGATAGCCCGACGAAGTCATCACAGCTATAGGCTCACCGGCCTTATCGGTGATTCTTACTTCTATAAACGGAATGCGGCGATGGTTGAAAGCCTCAACCGCTTCGGCATATACATAACCTTCTTTCGCAGCGCGGAGGAAGGTTATGTTGGCAGATAGGGATAAAGTCAATTGTTTCCGGCTATTGGCTACTGCGGCAAAGGCCAGGTCGGCCAGTGTAAACAAGGCACCCCCTTGGCACACACCCCCTGCATTCAGATGTTCTTTGGTTACCGTCATTCTTGCCTTGGCATAGCCGGGCTTTACTTCCATCAGTTCCACTCCAGCATTGGCCGCAAAGCGGTCGGCCTTAAAGAATTCTATAAATTTTTCCATTACTTTTATCTGATTGTCACCATCGTAGCTCCAAATCCATATTCGCGGAAGGAGGCATCCTGGCTCTGGTAATTCTTATATTTGTATTTCAATTCCTGAAGGATGGCCTTGCGGAGCACGCCATCACCCTTTCCGTGGATAAAGACAATCTTCTGACCTTTCTTGTTCTTGTACTCATCGAGAGTCTTGCGGAACACATCCAACTGATAGTTCAATATTTCGCCACTGCCCATCCCTGCAGTAGTGTCCAGCAATTCATGTGCATGGAGGTCCACTTCCACTATGCCATTGTCCTTGGGTTTCTTTCCTTCGGGCTTGCGGGCCGGCTGCATATCCTCGCGCTTCTTGGTGAGCAAAGCCTGCTTGATGTCTTCTCCTTTCAAAAAACTTTGGCGGGCCGGAGCATCATCCTTCACGATATCATAAATCAATGAAGGTTCTTCGAAGAACAAACTATCCTGGAACGTATGCAGCTTGTAGAACTTCACCGTGTCGATGCGCAATTCCACCGAAGCGGCCGGCTTCAGCATGAAACTCTTGTCGTCCTTGAAGGCCAGTACCTGCACAGCCACATGCTCCAACTCGTTCAGCATGCTCTTTTCGAATTCCTCGATAAAGAATTTGGTATTGGGAGCCACGGTACCATGACAACGCACCCGCCAGTTATGCCCCTCGGCACTCAGGTATGTAAACACTACAGTATAGTTGCTGTCATTAATCAGATAGGCATCGAAGGCAGTTGTCGAGATGGCTTTGATGTCCTGCGGCACGAATCCCAGCATCACATTCAGCACATCACCACCCTTACGCTCAGGTTGCCGATAAGTGATAGGTTTCTCTTCCACTTTCGGCTGAGGGGCCGCTTGTGTAGCCGGTGCCGGCTTCCGCTTGATGTTATAATCATCTGTTTCCACCACTACACATTCGCGTATCAGCATCGGGATGTCGAATCCGTCGGCATCTTCTACCAGCACAATGTCCTTTCCTTGAAATCCGGTTACTACCCCGCCTCCCACTTCGCTCAGGAAGCGCACTTTATCTCCTATTTTCATGTATTTTTCTTTTTTGTTTCGACAAAGATAGGTACTTTTGCGCAAAATTTCAGTCTAATGGAAAAGAAAGATACCAAACATATCAAAATCAGCGAGTTCAATTATCCGTTGCCCGATGAGCGTATTGCCAAGTTCCCTTTGTCTGAACGAGACCAATCCAAACTGTTGGTTTATCGCCGAGGCGAAGTGAGTGAAGACCGTTTCACCTCCCTGCCCAATTATTTGGAAGCGGGAGAGATGATGGTGTTCAACAATACCAAGGTCATCCAGGCACGTCTCCATTTCCGCAAGGAAACAGGTGCCCTCATCGAAGTGTTCTGCTTGGAGCCTATCGCACCCAATGACTATGTACTCTCTTTCCAGCAAACCCATCAGTGTGCCTGGCTCTGCATGATAGGCAACCTGAAGAAATGGAAAGAAGGTACCTTGAAGCGCACCATCCAGGTAAAGGGAAAGGACATCACCCTTTGCGCCACTCGGGGCGAATGTCGGGGTACCAGCCATTGGGTGGATTTCAGTTGGGACGACGACAGCCTCACCTTTGCCGATGTGCTCGAGGCGGTAGGCGAACTCCCCATCCCTCCGTATCTCAACCGCGAGACTCAGGAGAGCGACAAGCGCACCTACCAGACTGTTTACTCCAAAATCAAGGGTTCTGTTGCTGCCCCTACCGCCGGCCTTCACTTTACCGAAAGCGTACTGAAAGCGTTGGACGACAAGGGAATAGACCGCGAAGAGCTGACCCTCCACGTTGGGGCCGGCACCTTCAAGCCCGTGAAGAGCGAAGAGATTGAAGGACACGAAATGCATACCGAATACATCTCGGTCAACAAGCGCACCATCCAGAAGCTTATTGCCCACGGCGGACAGACCGTAGCTGTAGGCACCACCTCCGTGCGCACCTTGGAGAGCCTTTATTATATAGGTATACTTTTGTCGCAAAATCCAGATGCCAATCAGGAAGAACTCCATATAAAGCAATGGATGCCCTATGAAAATACACTGATGCTTAGCGCTGTAGAATCGTTGCAGCACATCCTTGATTATATGGATCGCCACTCGCTTGATGCCCTTCACACCAGTACACAGATTATCATAGCCCCCGGCTATGAATACAAGATTGTGAAGAAGATAGTAACCAACTTCCACCAACCCCAAAGCACCCTGTTGCTTTTGGTTTCGGCCTTTGTCAAGGGCGATTGGCGGAAGATTTATGACTATGCCTTGGCTCACGATTTCCGTTTCTTGAGTTATGGCGATTCCTCTTTGCTAATTCCATAAGTATGAAGAAAGATAATAACGAAGAAATGTTCCCTGTTGTAGACGAGCAGGGCAACATCCTGAGCGCCGCTACCCGCGGAGAGTGCCACAATGGCAGTAAGTTGCTCCACCCTGTAGTTCACTTGCACGTGTTCAACCCCCAAGGCGAGCTCTACCTGCAGAAGCGCCCCGAGTGGAAGGACATCCAGCCCGGCAAGTGGGATACAGCCGTAGGCGGACATGTAGATTTAGGCGAGAGTGTGGAGATTGCCCTGAAGCGCGAAGCGAGCGAAGAGTTGGGCATCAGCGACTTCACCCCCGAGCTGCTCACCAGCTATGTATTCGAGTCGGCCCGCGAAAAAGAACTCGTCTTTGCTCACAAGACAGTTTATGATGGTACTGTTACCCCCAGCGATGAACTCGACGGCGGCCGTTTCTGGCCCTTGCAAGAAATACGCGATAATATAGGGAAAGGAATTTTTACTCCAAACTTTGAGAGTGAATTTGAAAAACTCAAATTTTAAAGTATTTTTCTACTAAAAACAGTTGATTAATTGACGCATGTCAAGTAATCAAACGATAATATCATTTTTACTTATTATTTCATTATTCGTTTAAACAAAAGCAGTACTTTTGTGTTGTAAAACATAAAAATGAATAGATTTATGGGTAAATTTAAAGATTTTGCTAAAAAGATTCTCCTTATGATGCCAATCAATCACACTGATTGGGGAATGGAAAACAATTTGGCATGATGTATGGCATCTATAAGATGCTGTACTCGAATTAGGAATGAAATGAATGTAAATAAAAAGGCTGCTGCATGTAATATGCAACAGCCTTTTTCCCTTTATGTATTGAAGCAATCATTACATCATGCCACCCATGCCTCCCATACCTGGGGCACCCATTGGCATTTCAGGTTTGTCTTCCTTCTTTTCTACAATGACACATTCAGTAGTGAGGAACATACCAGCGATAGAAGCAGCATTTTCCAATGCTACGCGAGTCACCTTGGCGGGGTCTACCACACCTGCAGCATGCAAGTTTTCGTATACATCGGTGCGTGCATTGTAACCGAAGTCACCCTTTCCTTCGCGTACCTTCTGTACCACTACTGCACCTTCCTTACCGGCATTTGCTACAATCTGACGGAGCGGTTCTTCGATAGCACGCTTGATGATTTCAATACCTGTTGTTTCGTCGGCATTGTCACCTGTCATACCTTCCAACGCATCGATAGCGCGGATGTAAGTTACACCACCACCCGGCACGATACCTTCTTCAATAGCAGCGCGAGTTGCACAGAGTGCATCGTCCACACGGTCCTTCTTTTCCTTCATTTCCACTTCGCTGGCAGCACCTACATAAAGTACAGCTACCCCACCCGACAACTTAGCCAGACGTTCCTGCAATTTTTCCTTGTCGTAGTCCGAAGTTGTATTCTTGATTTCGGCCTTGATTTGGTTGATGCGTTCCTGAATGCTTTCCTTGGCACCGGCACCGTTCACGATGGTTGTATTGTCTTTCGATACGGTCACCTTGTCACAAGTACCCAGCATTTCGATGGTAGCTTGTTCCAGCTTCAAGCCCTTTTCTTCGCTGATAACGATACCGCCAGTCAGGATAGCGATATCTTCGAGCATAGCCTTGCGACGGTCGCCAAAGCCCGGAGCCTTCACGGCACAGATCTTCAATTGTGAGCGCAAGCGGTTCACTACCAATGTAGTCAATGCTTCGCTATCCACATCTTCGGCAATCACCAAGAGCGGACGACCACTTTGTACGGCAGGTTCCAGGATAGGCAAGAAATCCTTCAGGTTCGAAATCTTCTTGTCATAGATCAGTACATACGGACGTTCCATTACGCACTCCATCTTTTCTGTATCTGTCACGAAGTAAGCCGAGAGGTAACCGCGGTCGAACTGCATACCTTCCACCACGCCGATGGTTGTATCAGTACCCTTTGCTTCTTCGATAGTGATGACCCCATCCTTCGATACCTTGCGCATGGCATCAGCGATGAGCTTACCGATAACCGGGTCATTGTTTGCCGATACGGTAGCCACCTGTTCAATCTTGTCGTAGTTGTCACCCACCATTTCGGCCTGTCCCTTGATGGATTCCACCACCTTGGCCACAGCCTTGTCAATACCGCGTTTCAAGTCCATCGGGTTTGCACCGGCAGTAACATTCTTCAAGCCTACGCCCACGATAGCCTGAGCCAATACGGTAGCAGTAGTAGTACCGTCACCGGCATCGTCGCCAGTCTTCGAAGCCACGCTCTTCACCAGCTGAGCACCTGTATTCTGGTATGGGTCAGCCAGTTCCACTTCCTTGGCCACGGTTACACCGTCCTTGGTGATGTGTGGAGCACCGAACTTCTTTTCGATAATCACGTTACGGCCTTTCGGTCCGAGGGTTACTTTCACGGCATTTGCCAATTCGTCCACGCCCTTCTTCAGTTGGTCGCGGGCATCCATATTGAATAAAATATCTTTTGCCATAATTCTTAATGTTTATTATTCTACAACAGCGAGTACATCGCTCTGACGCATCATCAAGTACTTCTTACCTTCGAATTCCAGTTCGGTACCCGAGTATTTGCCATACAACACTGTATCGCCTACTTTCAAAATCATTTCTTCGTCCTTGGTACCATTACCAGTAGCCACCACTTCGCCTTGCAGTGGTTTTTCCTTTGCTGTATCGGGGATGATGATACCACCAATTGTCTTTTCTTCTGCAGGTGCCGGAAGAATCAGCACTCTGTCTGCCAACGGTTTAATGTTCATAGTTCTTATATTTTAGTTTATATTATTTTCGGTGTAATTCATACTTCAAAAAGTATGCCAAAACCTTAATTTAGTCAACTTCTGCCTTTTTGTCAGTCTGTAATGACAACTTTCCTTTAAAAATGTTCACTTAGATTGTCAAGTTTCTTCGTCTTTCATTATCTTTGCAAAGATATAATAAAACTCTTGCATTATGAAACAAATTATTCTCCTCTCGGCTGTATTGGTGTCATTGTTTACCAGTTGTACTCCTCAGCCCGCCGCACCCAGCGGACCTACGTTTGACGAAGTCGTTACTACCCGTCGCAGTATTCGTAACTATGATGCCACCAAGACCATCTCCGAAGCCGAAGTGCGCCAGTTGCTCACCACCACTCAGGAAGCTCCATCTTGGGCCAATGGTCAGCCCACCAAGTATTATGTGGCCATGACTCCCGAAAAGGTACAGGCTGTCCAAGAGCTGATTGGCGATTTCAATAAGCGCAATGTACAAGGTGCTCCTGTACTTATGGTTTCTACATTCGAAAACACCAAATCAGGTTTCTTCAATGGCCAAGCCACCAACGAAATTGGCGAAGGATGGGGAGCTTACGATAATGGTGTTAGCAATGCTTATTTGGTATTGGCTGCCCGTGCCATGGGCTTTGATACCCTTATCATGGGAATGCGAAACTCAGATGCTCTCCGCACTCTGTTTAATATTCCTGAAAGCGAAACCATCATGGCCGTTATCTCTTTAGGTTATCGTGCTGCTGAGCCCAATCGTCCGGGTCGTCGTCCGTTAGAAGAAATTGTCACATTCTATTAACCAATATAATGTAGAAGATATGAAACATTATTTCCGCATTGCAACAATGGCTGTTGCAACATTGATATTAACAGCTTGTGGATCCAAGGAATCGGGTAAGAAGCACCTGGTATTGTACTATTCCCAAACCGGCGCAACAGAGGCAGTAGCTCTTGAACTTCAGAAAAGCTTGGGAGCCGACATCGAAGCTATCCAATTGGTAGAACCTTATTCTGGTACTTATGCCGAAACCATTGAACGTGCAGGTAAGGAGCGTCAGGAAGGTATCCTTCCCGAGTTGAAGCCTCTCAAGGCTGACCTCGCCAAGTATGAAACCATCTTCTTGGGATATCCCATTTGGTACGGTACCTATGCCATGCCTATCCATTCGTTAGTAAAGAACATCGATTTCGAAGGCAAGAAGATAGTTACCTTCTGTACCTTTGGTAGTGGAGGTTTGGAACCTGCCATTGCCGATTTAAAGAAAGCATTACCCAAAGCTATAGTGGCCGAAAACGGTTTTGGTATCCGCAATGCCCGTATTGCAGCTACATCAAAGGAATTGAACCGCTTCTTGGTAGAGAACAATTACGTGGAAGGTAGCGTTGAGGCTCTTCCAGGTTATTCTGAATCACGTCCCGTTACTGAACAAGAAAAGCAAATATTCGATGCCGCTTGTGGCGATTATCAGTTCCCATTAGGTAACCCTGTATTTGTAGGTAAACGTGGCACCAATGATGGTGTAGATTATGTGTTCAGCGTAGAGAATAGTGGCACAACCAGTACTATCTATGTAACTGTGAGCAACGAAGAAGGAGCAAAGCCCGAATTTACTCGTGTAGTGAGATAACTTCTCTTTAGTAAGAATCTCCATTACAAAAAGAAAGAGGCTGTGTCAAAATGAAAACATACTATCATTATGTCGTGTCATTCTGAACGAAGTGAAGAATCTGTTTACATAAAGTGGATGTAATCAGATCCTTCGCAATGCTCAGGATGACACTATGATAGGAAATTTCTATTTTGACACAGCCTCTTTCTTCAGCATAAATTAATGTGTTAATGAATACGCTTTACAAATATAAGAATTTAACATCAACGCATACCGCCTCTGCGACGATTCTTCTGCATTTCTTGATATTTTTTGAACTGTTCTTCAGTAAGAATACCCTTAATCTTAGCTTCCATTTCAGCTCTTCTTTTCTGCATTTCCTCGCGTGATGGACGTTCCCCTTGTTGACCTCTTTGTGGACGCATTGTTTCCATGAGCGCTTTGAATTCCTTGGTCTGTTCTTCGTTCAATCCCAAATCTTTCACCATCTGTTCCACCCGTTGTTGAGGATTCATTCGTTGAGAACGATCTTGTGCCATACATACACTTCCGCTTGCCAAGAAAGCAAACATTGTCAAACTTAAAATAACCTTCTTCATTGTTCTTATTATTTAGTGATACATCTATACTTTCGACAGAACAATGGAATTAAAGTAAAATGTACGAACAAAATTTTAACACTAATTAGTTGTTGGATGTGCTTGAATCTTTAAGGAAGTTAGAATTATCGAATATCATTTGTTGATTCAATAAACTTTCATTTATTTTGCAATGCATAAAATTATCGATAGAACATTTTTGTAATTTTATGGAATATATAAGAATCAAAGTAGGTCTAAGCCCAATACAATTACATTCTTTTTATGTCCATGACTCTCGAAGAAGCGAAAGATATACTACTGAAGTTGGAAAACTTGGTTTCCAAAACAAATCAAATGTACAAGAAAGGTGAACGATTGGATTCTACACCTTTCTTGAAGCTTCATCGGAAAAGAGTCAGCATGTTTGATGTGCAGGAAGAAGCTGAATGTATTGTGCGTGAAGGTGACTTAGATTTCTATCGAGCTTGGGCAGATAGAGTGTTGGATAAACCGACCAATTTGAATTTTCAGATATTCCGTCGAGAGATAGAATCGCTGAAAGCTGCTATGGAAATGGCTCTCCAAAAGAAAGAAGCTGGCGAGATTCATACCTTCTTCATCGATACACCTACTACCATGAAAGTAGTGCATCATGATTTGGATAATCCCGATTGGCGGGAAGCTGTGAAGCATTCTCCCTATTTTACACAGGACCAAATCGATAGACTTCTGTTAAAGTCCGATTTGCTTTTGTCTTACTATCAACTTTATGACCAATGGACGGATAGCTTGCGAAGCGTTTCGGAAAACATTGTGGATGTAGACAAGTATGTACAGAATGCTTTCCGTATCATGTGGGTACTTCCGGCTGATTTGCCGGGACTGAAGCTTTCCCTTCATGCCCTCATGAAAGAACATCCCACTTGGAATGATTTTCCTTGTAAGCTCTATCCCTATTCAAAGATGTTTTTTACCTCCTTTGTCATCCAGCAACTCTATTATTATCGGTATGACAAGGAAAGCTTGTTGTCTTATTCCAATCTTTGTCGTCATGCTTCTATCGTAGATTGGTACGATTCCTTGCAACGGACGGCCATTGTACACTTGAATCAGACTTCTGCTGAAGAGCTGAAAGACCTTGTTTGTCAGTTACAGCCCAATGTTATCCTTACACCGGGTACATTTTCTTCCGTACTTGATGCCTTGGGATGGAGTAATGAAGATGAAAACCTTCGTCTGATGACGGGAAGTACTCGCGTACAAGGGATTGCCACTTCACATTACTTGCAAAATTTTACTTTCATTCAGACACCCATTCTGACGGATGGTACTATTTCTGTAGAAGAATACATGACCGATGTTTGTTCGTTGATGCGTTTGCTTTATGCCGACAACAAACAACCTTTCTCCGTTGCTATGGAAGTGAAAACCGAGATAGATGAGACCACTTATCTGTACGATGCTGTCAAAGAAGCCATTGGACAGCATTGCTATATCGATGCCCAATATCCCGATGCCGAAACAGGAACCTATCAGCCGATACACTTCCTGCCTTGTATGTTGAAGAAACATGTCGGTGAATGGTATGTGATTGGTAAGCATACCGACGGCACTTTTCATCCCTACTATTTGGATTCCCTCCACTATATTTGTTTGACGGAAGAAAAGGAAGAAATCCCGGAATCCTTGTTGATGCCTTATCGATATGCATACGGAGTACACCTCCGTACCGACCTTCATTTGAATCCCAATTTGGTTTCCGATGGAGCCGAACTGTTTGTGATTCGTATTCGGGTTCATGCACCGTTGTGGAAAGAGTTCATCCTCCATCCGCTGCACTTTTCCCAAGACATGCTAACTCCAACAAAGCAAGATGGTGATTCCCGTATCTTCCAATACAAGATGTACATCACCGACGAAATCATCCGCTTGCTTCGTGGGTATGGCAAGCAGGTGGAAGTGCTTTCTCCTGTATTCTTTCTAGATGAAAACTTTCTGTATAATAAAAAATAACTCCTTGTTCTGACGATAATTAAATTACTTTAGGCTTTATTCTCAAAAGAATTATATATTTTTGTAAGTTTGAAAGTAAATAGTATAGATATGATAGAATATATTCAACTTCATAATTGGAAAAGTTTTGCTGATGCAAAATTATTCATAGAGCCTCTGACGTTCATTATTGGAACGAATGCCAGTGGAAAATCGAATATTCTAGATGCGTTGTATTTTCTGTCATGTTTGTCACAGGGTGATACTGTGGACGAATGTGCAAGAAAAATAAGGGGAGGCCAGGAATGGATTACTCGTTTGGGAGAAGAATCCTTCTCTCTTGAGATTAAAGTTCATCAGGAACAGACTAATATAGATTACTATTACGAGATTGAAGTCATTCGTGAAAATGAAAAATTTGTAGTCAAGAACGAATCACTCCAAAGAAATGGAAAGGTTGCGAAAAATTATCTTTTCCAGACAATTCCTGCTAAAGAACAGATGCTTTTGCCTGTTACTACCTATACAGGGAAAAAAGGGAACCGCAGACGATGGGATTTATATAAGGAAAAATCCATACTGTCTCAGTTTGCCTTACAAAAAATACAAAAAGATGTATCCGAAGGCGTGACGTTTGTACAAGAAAAGCTAAAACAAATATTCTTTCTCGACCCTATGCCGCAACACATGCGCGATTATAGCTCTTTGTCAAAAACACTCAAAGAGGACGCATCGAATATTGCGGGTGTAATTGCGGCTCTTGATGTACAAGAAAAGGAATCGGTATTGAAGAGGCTTACAGAATTTGTGCGTCCGCTACCCGAACGTGATATTCAAAAGGTATGGACAGAAACAGTCGGTATGTTTGCCAAGGATGCTATGCTCTATTGTCTTGAAGAGTGGACTAGTGAAAAGGAGATTACTTTGGATGCAAGAGGCATGTCGGATGGTACACTTAGATTTATAGCTATAGTGGCAGCATTGCTTACGATACCTAAAGGTACTTTGCTGATGATTGAGGAGGTAGATAATGGCCTTCATCCTTCTAGAGCAAAAGAACTGATAAAGGCATTGAGCATACTTGGTGAAGAGTGCGGATTGGATGTACTCTGTACAACACACAATCCGGTATTGATAGATAATTTAAGTGGGGAGATGATTCAGAACATTAGTTTTGTTAAACGTGATTTAATTACAGGTTGCAGTACAGTCTCCCTGTTGGAAGATAAAGAAAACCTAGCTCGTCTGATGGCGGCAGGAACTGTAGGTGATATGATGATAAATAATCAGATTTAATTATGAAGAAGAAAGTCATTATCATCGATACTAATGTAATGTGTGTCTGGTTGCAGATACCAGGAAAGGAAACTGCTGGCAAGAACAATAGTATTACATACGAATCAGTTAAAACATATATTGAAGAGGAAACTCGTAAAGAGGCTACTCTTGTGTTGCCTTTGACATCGATTATTGAGACAGGCAACTTTGTAGCTCAAATAGAACAGAATAGAAATGCAATAGGAAGTAAGTTGGCTGATATGATTATAGCCGCTGCCGCAGGTACAGCTCCTTGGGTTGCTTTTTCACAGCAAGGAGATTTGTGGACCAATGAGGCATTGGTTAATTTAGCCAATCGTTGGCGGGAGACCGTTGTTACTGAAAAACAGTCTATTGGAGATGCAGCAATTGTAGATGTAGCAGAATATTACGCTAAATCCCATTTGTTTGAAGTCGTGATTTATACAGGTGATGGCGGCTTGAAGAACCATGAATATAGAATTGCCGGTCAAATTCAAAAGACATTAAGGAGAAATCGGTAGATGAGTATTGCTGTTGATGTAATGAAAAACTGTTAAATTAATTAACAGATTACGCACGAAAGTGAACCTGATACAAACGGGTTCACTTTCGTGTTTTAAGAATCTATAAGAATCTCCATCTATTTATCTACTTCTACACATAATTCTGTACCTTGCAAACAAAATTTAAGCGAATAAAGGGAAGCTGTTTCTGTTTTTTCGTTATCTTTGTGTAGGTTCTAGTAAGAACCAGACATACGGAAAGCGAAAAAGCGTTTAAAGATATTATTCCTTACCCTAAAATCGCCAAATCTTTAGTACAATGGGAATAATAGGCAACAAATGCTTACGCTCTGCTGTATACTTCTTCGTCGTAGGCAGGAATTATATCAGTATAGAGCGTGGGCTGTTGTTTCATATCTCTATTGTACGGGCGTTTGGCGATGCCTTGGAGTAAGAGATTTAAGCAACAGCGCCACGCTTTTTTTGTACATAATTGATACATTGTAACGTAAATTCGCTATCTTTGTGCTATCTCTCGTAAGAGAGGTAGACATACGAACTGCGAATGAGCGTTTAAAGATATTATTCCTTAACCTAGAAATCGCCAATTTCAACCACTAGGAATAATAGGCAATGAATGCTTGCGCACCTGCTGTATGGTTACTTGTTATGTATACAAGGATTACACAGTATAGGGCGCGGGCTGTTGCTGTATTATCTAGTGGAGGGTGTTTGGCGATACCTTAGGTTAAGATAATGAGCGACAGTTCCCGCGCTTGTTATTTTAATATTTCATCGATTTGATATAATCGTTTGAAGAATAAACACTTGAAGTTATTTTGAAAAGAGCGAAGTAACGATTTGGGAATCGTGCGAATTTCTGCGGTTTGCGGTAGCAATACTCTCAAATAACTCTTGTGCTACAAAGGTAATGAAAAA
>JAFUNS010000069.1 GCA_017472925.1 Bacteroides sp.
CATTGCCATAATGTTCTTATTTAAATGTTATATTCTATATTGTAGCAAAAAGCGTGCCAAAAAGTTAAGTTGTTGAAAATGTGGTGTGTAATAAAAACAAGCGTGTCCGAAAACGGACACTTTATCTATTTTCGGACATAAGGACTGTACGAAAATGATTTGGAAATAATATATTTGTTAACACTCGCGTTATGTCATCCAGAGCGAAGCGAAGGATCTCGGTAGCATAAAGTGGGTGTTACCGAGATTCTTCACTATGCTACGCTCCGTTCTGAATGACAATTTATGTCAAGAAGTATATTCTTCCCAATGATTTTAGGATTAAACTTCATAACTACTCATTGTAAACTTATTTTCTTCTGCATCTGTTCTTAAAGCCACGGTGTAATTCTATGAATTTGCATAGTAGTTTCATGGAATTGAACTATAATTCAACGAAACCACACTGATGATTTGAGTATAGATGCTTTTCTTTTGTCTTTACATGTTAAAGATAAAGGATAACTCTTAAATTTGTGTTGTATTATTGACTATATGGAAGAAAGTTTTTATCTTTGCTATTACATTTATAAATGAATAAAACGATGAATACATTTACGCCAACAGTTGATTCGCCGAACATATCCATTTATTGGAATATGTTGAAGAATTTAAATGAAGATGTTAAGTTGGAATTGATTTCCAAATTGTCTGCTTCTCTCTTGACTTCAAAGAAGAAAGAGCAAACTGAAAATTGGGCTTCCAATTTTTCCGGTGCATGGGAAGATTCACGTGATGCGGAAGAAATTATTTCAGATATAAGAAATGCACGTACAAATAATCGGGAAATAGAGTTATGAATGGTTACTTGCTGGATACTTGTATCTGTGTTTTCCTTTTTAGGAACAAATATAATGTAGAAGAGAAATTGAATCAGATTGGTTATAAGGATTGTTATGTTTCAGAAGTCACTTTAGCAGAACTTCGTTATGGTGCATATAAAAGTGACCGTACAGAACAAAACTTGGATTTGATTGAAAGATTTTCAGAGAAAGTAAATATTGTACCTTTTGTTGAAACCATTGATTTCTATGCAAAAGAGAAAAATCGTTTAAATAAACAAGGTACACCAATCGAAGATTTTGATTTATTGATTGCTTCTGCTGCATTTGCAAGGAAACTGACACTTGTAACAGACAATCTGAAGCATTTTAAGAATGTACAAGGAATTGTCATCGAAAATTGGGTTGTCAGATAGTAAGTAGGCTTTGGATATAGCTGGATTCTTCACCAAGCAAATATAAGATGATAAAATATATAAAAAGAGGAGGAAATCTTTGTTCCCCCCTCTTTTTTCTTGTATTCAATTCGAAATTATTTCGAAAAATTCATGTGGAATTCCACTACCGCTTCGATACCCTTGCGGAACATGTCGAGTGAGAAGCTTTCGTTCGGTGAGTGGATAGCATCTACTTCCAGACCGAAGCCCATTAATACGGTCTTGATGCCGAGGATGCGTTCGAAGTCGCTGATGATAGGAATACTACCGCCACGACGAACAGCCAACGGCTTCTTGCCGAATGCCTTGGCAAAACCCTTTTCTGCAGCTTGGTAAGCCGGAAGAGTGATTGGGCAAACATAGCCTTCACCACCGTGCATCGGAGTAACTTTCACCTGTACATATTCCGGAGCGATACTGTTGATGTAGTCGATGAACAATTGCGAAATGGTTTCGTGGTCTTGGTGAGGAACCAAACGACATGAAACCTTGGCATATGCCTTCGACGGAAGAACGGTCTTCGAGCCTTCGCCAGTGTAACCACCCCAGATACCGCATACGTCGAACGACGGACGACAGCTGTTGCGTTCAAGGGTAGAGTAACCCTTTTCCCCCTTCAACTGCTTCACGCCGATTGCTGCCATGTATTTCTTTTCATCAAACGGAATCTGTGCAATCATTTCACGTTCTGCTGCCGGAACTTCTTCTACCTTGTCGTAGAAATGAGGAATGGTGATGCGGCCGTCTTCATCCACTACCTTCGAGATAAGGTCGCAGAGGGCATTGATCGGATTGGCTACGGCACCGCCGAAATGCCCTGAGTGCAAGTCGCGGTTCGGACCTGTCACTTCAATTTGCCAATAAGCCAAACCACGGAGGCCGGTAGTCAAGGATGGGAGTTCAGCACCCAACATGGAAGTATCGGATACCAAGATAACATCGGCTTTCAACAATTCCTTGTGTTCCTTGATGAAGGCATTGAGACTCGGTGAACCGATTTCTTCTTCACCTTCGAAAATGAACTTCACGTTGTGTTTCAGCAAACCTTTCTTCACTACATATTCGAAAGCCTTGGCTTGAATCATACCTTGACCCTTATCGTCATCAGCACCACGTGCCCAGATACGGCCGTCGCGGATTTCCGGTTCGAACGGTTGGCTCTTCCAGAGTTCCAACGGTTCGGCTGGCATGACATCGTAGTGTGCATAGATGAGTACGGTAGGAGCGTCGTCGCTCACGTGCTTTTCGGCATACACCAACGGGTTGCCTGCCGACGGCATCACTTCTGCCTTGTCTGCACCGGCTTCGAGCAACAATTGTTTCCAGCGTTCGGCACAAGCGAGCATGTCGTCTTTGTGCTGAGGCAGTGCACTGATACTAGGGATACGGATGAGGCTGAACAGTTCTTCCATGAAACG
>JAFUNS010000041.1 GCA_017472925.1 Bacteroides sp.
AATACTCATCTGCAGAGGGAACGCCATGCGGCAAGGGGCTGGGCAGTCAGCCCCGACGAGCTTTCCGTAAACGACAACTTGCATGATTATGCCAATTATTGTTAACCATATTCAATTTTTCTATTATAGTTCATCTTATTGTTCTCCTTTCAATACAGGCAAACAAATATTATATTTTACCGATAGAACACGCGTCAAGAAAACCACAGAACCAGTCACTATCTGACAAACATAATCTTCCATGCCCGCCAAACCCGTCAACCAATAAGTCAATCCGCCCATCACACAGGCCATGGCATAAATCTCCTTACGGAAGATGAGCGGTTCTTCGTTGATAAATACATCACGGAATACACCACCGGCAGCCCCCGTCATGCTCCCCATAATAATGGCTACCCAAAACGGATGCCCTAAAGTAATGGCCTTTTCAAAGCCTACTACGGTAAACAGTGCCAACCCTATGGTGTCGAATATAAAGAATGTATTGTGCAAGTGAATGAGGTATTTGCTGAAAGCAATTACCCAAAACAACGCCAAACCCGTACATATCAAATACATCGGGTCTGTCATCCATGCGGGAGTAACATCAAGCAACACATCACGCATGGTACCCCCACCGATAGCGGTAACCAAACCTACTACATACGCACCAAACCAATCAAAATGCTTGGCCGATGCCAAACGAATACCACTGATGGCAAACGCAAACGTCCCGATAAAATCGAGTATCTGTACAAATGTTATCATCTTCCTGAAATTTTGTGCAAAGTAACGAATAATTTCAGTAAGAAAACGTATATTTGCCTTAAGAAAATAACAAAAAATAAGATGAAAATTACGATTATAGCAGGTGCACGCCCCAATTTCATGAAAATAGCCCCCCTCATGAGGGCCATTCAAACCGCCAAACGTTCAGGAAAGAACATCAGCGCACGTCTGGTGTATACAGGGAAAGCCGATGATGCAAGTCTGGAGCCATCACTTTTCACCGATTTGGATATGCCTCGCCCCGATGCTTATCTCAAAATAGAGAGTACGAATTTCTTCCAGCGCATGGCAGGTATCCTTGTAGCCTTTGCCCGTGAATTGGAACAACATCCTGCACACATAGTAATGGTGGTAGACGACCTCACTCCTACCATGGCTTGCTCCATAGTGGCACACAAGAAAGGCATCAAGGTAGCGCATCTGGTGGCCGGTGTACGTACCTTCGACAGGAATGCGCCCAAGGAAGTAAATCGCATCATTACCGATGGACTTTCGGACATACTCTTTACCGCCGGTATGGTGGCCAATCGTAATCTTAACCAAACGGGCACCCAACAATCGCATGTACATTTTGTGGGAAATATCCTTATTGATACCCTTCGTTATAATCGTCCACGCTTACAACGCCCCGTTTCGTTCTCCATTTTAGGATTGAAGGAAAAAGACTATATGCTTCTTACCCTTAACAAACGTTCTTTGCTTCAAGACGACAAGAAGTTGAAAGCCATTTTCCAAACACTTCTTTCGCATACCGACAAGCGCATTGTTGCCCCATTGCATACTTATGTTAAAGAAAAACTTCATGCTTTAGGCATCACCGACGAGCGGTTAGTTATTCTTCCGCCACAACCTTATTTAGCTTTTGGTTATCTAATAAATCAAGCTTCTGCTATCCTTACAGATTCGGGCAATGTAGCCGAAGAAGCTACCTTCCTTGGCATTCCTTGCATCACACTAAACACCTATGCCGAACATCCCGAAACCGTTACAATAGGCACCAATTGCCTGGTAGGCGAAGATACTGACCTTTTAGCCCAAGCCCTCACCACTTGGGAGAAAGGGGAATGGAAAAAGGGCAGCCTTCCGGAACGATGGGATGGTAGAACAGCTGAACGTATTGTGCAAACGTTGTTGGAAAATTCACAATTATCGTAGTACAAATAATATAATAGTAATTTTACTAATATAATACGTTTAAGTTAACCCAGAATCAAACATTCAAGTTATTAGTGTATTAGTAATTAATTAGCAAACTGCAGATGAATATAAGAATAAGATTTCAAGTAATAATATGTATTATATTAATATATAGTTTTTGTGCTTGCAATCATCGACAGCTATCCAATAACGACAAAAGCGATGTAGAAATAATCTTATGTAAA
The DNA here is from genome assembly GCA_017472925.1 of Bacteroides sp. Taxonomy (GTDB): domain Bacteria; phylum Bacteroidota; class Bacteroidia; order Bacteroidales; family Bacteroidaceae; genus Phocaeicola. The sequence continues at coordinate 2,151 of JAFUNS010000041.1, forward strand.
TCCATAATCAGAGTTAATGAAAATCAAAAAGTTAGTCCACAATACATGTTCTTTAATTGTCTGATAAAGAATAATACTAATGATACATTGAATTGGCATTACTTAGGATTTAATAAAGGATATTTTGGAAAACTTTCTGACAATTATGTAAGCAAAGCATATTTACGATTAAGGACAAAAGATTCACTACGATTATATCAAGAAAGTTATGAATCTAATGAATCTGTAAAAATCAGTCCAAATGATTCATTGCAAATATTATTATCTCTTGATGAATTCTGGAATAATCCTAAATATGTAGAAAAGAAATGTTTTGATAGTATTGAATCTTTAATTGAAGATATTGTCTATTATAGTAAAGACACTACATTTATCATCTGCAAATCACCCGATTACAAGTATTCCATTTATAGTTCGGATTTTTTTGAAGAAAGTGAAGGAAGCAAATCCACTATTATTTGGGAGGATTTACACTAATATATCCCTATTTATACTTTTAGAGATAATGATATTATAAAAACTATTTTAGATTTGTATGAGAAAGATAACAATCATAGGCATCTGTTTAATTTTAACTTTAATAGTGCTTGTTAGTAAATCTTCCCTTAACAAAGATGAAGATTATCCTATTTCTATAGAACGACATATTGATTCTGAAGAATGGGTTCGTGATAGTATCAACTATATAGTAGATTCTACCTTACAACGCCAATATATTGATGAAGAAAATCTCTTAAAGAGAATCACAAATCATGAAATTATAAATATAGAACAACTATATCATATTATAGAACCAATTCTATGTAAAACATGGGGAGATGAAGAAATTATTATACAAAAGCCTTTTCGTATCAATCAAATAGACACAATCTGGATTATAACAGGTACATTACCTCGATTAAAAAACGGTGAAGATGTTCTTGGAGGAGTCTTTTATATGGAAGTAAGGAAAGATGGTGTTTTACAAAAATCAATTCATAGTGAATAACACATCAATATTACCACATAATAAATTCACTAATTTCCAAATATTGATTTATATGTAATTCTAATTACACCATAAATAGTTAGCAAAAAAACAAAGAGTTCTGTCCATAAATATATAAGGATAGAACTCTTTTTCTATTAAAAAGCTAATTATTCTTCTTTAGTTTCAGAAGAGGTTTCTTTGTTCTTAGGTGTTCCTTCAATGTAAAAGTTGTCTTGTGCAGGTGTACTTACACTATTTGTAATCAAATCAACACCCCATCCTACCAAGCCACCTAACAAAATATTACCAAAAGCCCAACTATTAACAGATTTACGTAAAAGAATATCTCTAAAATTATAATTATCAGAAGTAATTTGGATACGCTGACCATCCATTTTCTTTCTTTTCACCTTCACAACAACTGGTAATTTCTGATCAGTATATGTCTGATAACTAGTAACAATTGTAACTGGTTCATCAATGTTTCCATCAATACTTACTTTAGCATTTGTTCCTGTTATTATGGTTGCACACGACGTAAACATCATCGAGCCACATACTAAAATACCCCAAAACAGTTTCTTGCTCATAATTAAAATTTTAATTAAGTTGTTTTACCAATTGTAACTCAACCCGAAGGTAAGCATTTCCTTAAATTGGAAATAAGTCTTATTGTCTCCTGAGAGAGTAACACCATCGTCAAAACGAGTATGGAAGAATATCTTGGTGGACAAATAACGACTTACCTGGAAGTTCAAGGTATTTTCCCAGTTGGCTATTACTTTCTTGTAAGTAGTAAAGTAGTCGAACTTGGAAGTCCATGAAATGTTCTTTGTTAATGCCCAATCCAAATTTGCCGTGATTTTAGAACCGAACATGTGGGCAACCGTCTCATCAGGTTCAACATTGAAAGCGGTACGGTCGTAAATCTTATCATCGTTTATATACACAAAGGTATATGACAAAGGTGAGCCCATGACAGACAAATTGTATTTATTCTTATTCAACTTATAGTCCAAACCGAGAGATACATCCAATTGGGCAGGTGACAAGAAGTTAGAAATCAAATCGTTGGTATTGGTCTTGTAATTCGAGAAGAACTGAGTCTTGAATTCAGCAGCCAATGTATAATACAAGTTCTTGATGGCTCGTACACCCAACTTACTATTCAAACGGAAAAGGTCGGCATTGGTCTTATAGCTATGTACCGTATCCGATGGTGCGGTAATGAAACCGATTTTGATTTCCAATGAATTATCGAATTGTACTTTCTGTTGGTCATCGTAATTGGCGGTCAGCTTCAATTCACCCATCAAAGCATTGGTACTTTCACCACCCTTATACCAGTTATCAGAAATGCCGTGTTGTGAGAATTGCAACGATGCTTTACTTGACTTCTTCCAGAAATTTGGTTTCAATACAACCAATTCTGTTTCAGTACCCGTATTTTCGGCCATCGGGTTTTCTGCTTTCATGTATTTTTTAACCTTCTCTTTCTTTGGACCACTAGGAATTTTACTTTCATCAAAGACTTTCATATCTGCCAAATAGAGTTCATTTCCCGTTACACGATCGGGATTTTCCATATAGTATTTCAGCAAGATATTGTTTACCCAACGGTCGGCAGCTGCCTTAGTTTCCATTTGAGGAAGTTCAAAGCGCTCAATAGTATCCGACAAAACTTTATATAAAGAATCTGTAGCAGTCATCTCCATCTTTTTTCCGGGTTCCCAATCAATACCAAAGGCTTGATCTATCGCCGAAATATAATAAGTAGGAGGTACAAACAACTTATAGAAATCGGGATTGGGGCGAATATTCCGAGGTGCAGGAATTTCCGGATCTTCCCATACACGGAAATGTGCATAATAGGATGCTCTCAAATTGTGAAGTGAATCCTCAAATGCCTTCATCACAGGATTTTCGTTTAGAATTCTATCAGACGGTATTGTATCTGTTGCATTAGTTACAACTACATCGTTCTGTGCAGAAGCTGTCAACAAAAAGAAAGACAGCAACATGGTTATCGATATCTTTTTACTCATATTCCTATTATATAGTAGATTAATTCAGTTTTGCAAAAGTACATTTAATTTTTCGGACTACAAAAGTATCGGCCTATTTTCCTATAAGGCCAAAGATATTTTTAGAGCAACACTCTATTAATTCAGAAAAGATTTTGTAATTTTGCACCTTTGATTATAAAACGATTAGATTATTAATTATAAACGAATAGAAATGGACAAAAACACGTTAGTGGGATTCCTTCTGATTGGTGCCGTTTTGGTTGGTTTCAGTATTTGGAACCGCCCCAGCCAAGAAGAGATGGAGCGTGCGCGCCATTATCAGGATTCCATTCAGGCAGTAGCCCAACAAGAAGCAGCCAAATTCGAAGCAGAAGCTGCCGCACAAAAACAACAGGCTTTGGTACTCGATTCAACATCCTTGTTTTTCGGTGCCAATCAAGGAACTGAAGAGTTTACTACATTAGAAAACAATCTGGTTAAGGTTACTATCTCTAACAAAGGAGGTCGCGTAGTTTCGGCTACCTTGAAAGAGTATAAGGACCAACAAGGAGAACCGTTGGTATTGTTCAACGAAGAAGAATCGGCCATGAATTTCGCTTTCGAAGGAAAGAACGAAAATATCTTGACCGAAGAATTGTTCTTCCAACCGATGAACGTAAGTGATAGTTCTGTAACCATGCGTTTGACTACAACCGGTGCCGGTTACATCGATTTCGCTTACCGCTTGTTGCCCGAATCTTATATGTTGGATTTCTCTATCCGTGCCAATGGAATGCAGAACTTCTTCCCTGCTGCACAAAAGAGCCTCAACATTGAATGGTGGCAACGTGCCCGTCAACAAGAAAAAGGTTTCGACTTTGAACAACGCTACACTTCATTAACCTACAAGCCGGTAGACGATGGTTCGGATTATTTGAGCGAATTCAAAGCAGAAAAGGAAACTATTGAAGAACCACTTGAATGGATTGCCTTCAAGAACCAGTTCTTCTCAAGTGTATTGATTGCCCAAAATAATTTTGAAAATGCTACATTGGAATCAGTACCCGAAGAAAAGGGAAGCGGATTCATGAAGAACTATACCGCCGAAATGACCACTTTCTTCGATCCTACGGGTAAGGAAGCCACCAACTTGCAATTCTATCTGGGTCCTAACCACTTCAAAACTTTGCTTGCGAGCAACGACTTGTGCATCAATAAGAACGAAGACCCCGAATTGGAAGACTTGGTATATTTGGGTTGGCCACTCATCCGTTGGATTAACCGTTGGTTTACCATCAACTTGTTCGACTGGTTGTCGGGTTGGGGCTTGAATATGGGTATCGTATTGCTCTTGATGACTTTGATTGTAAAGGCTTTGGTTTATCCGGCTACTTACAAATCATTCATGTCATCGGCCAAGATGCGTGCTTTGAAGCCACACGTACAAAAAATTAACGAAAAATATCCTAAGCAAGAAGATGCATTGAAGAAGCAACAAGAAACCATGGCACTCTATAGCCAATATGGAGTAAGTCCTATGGGTGGTTGTTTGCCTATGCTTATTCAGATGCCGGTATTCATGGCCTTGTTCTTCTTTGTACCGAACGCTATCGAGCTTCGCCAACAAAGTTTCCTTTGGGCACCAGACTTGTCTACATACGATTCTGTACTCAACTTCGGATTCAACATTCCGTTCTTGGGTAGCCACTTGAGTTTGTTCTGCTTGTTGTTCAGCGTTACCAATATCTTGAACACATGGTATTCTATGAAACAACAAGACACTATGGGCCAACAACAAATGCCGGGTATGAAGATTATGATGTATGCTATGCCTATCATGTTCATCTTTATCTTCAACAGCTACTCTTCAGGCTTGAACTATTATTATTTCATTTCAGGTTTGATTGGTATCCTTACCATGGTTATTCTCCGCAAGACTACCGACGAAAACAAGTTGCTTGCACAACTCGAAGCCAACAAGGCCAAGATTAAGCAACAAAAGGCCAATAAGGGTACTCAAGGCGGATTGATGGCTAAATTGGAAGCTTTGCAAAAAGAACAAGAACGCTTGCAGAAGGAACGTGAAGAACGTATGAACCGCAACAAGCGATAATTCTTATCTCCGTGTCATTCTGAACGAAGTGAAGAATCTGAAAACAACCACTTAAAGGTACATAGATTCTTCGTTTCACTCAGAATGACACTTTTTTTAGACTAACAATTATAATCATATCGAATCATGAAAAAAACAAACGTAGCTCTTATGGCAGCAGCATTGACGCTCGCTACATCTTGCTCAAACGTAAAGCAAGATAGCAATGCGCCCATCATCGGACGCCAAGAAATTACGGTAACAGACGGACGCATGACTCCTGAGGCTCTTTGGGCCATGGGACGCATCGGTAGTCTGAGTGTATCACCCGATGGACAAAAGGTTGTCTATACGGTTGCCTATTACAGCGTTGAGCAAAACAAAAGCCACCGCGTTATCTACATCATGGATGCAGACGGTAACAACAACACTTTGCTAACTACTACTGCATTCAACGAAGGCGAACCCCAATGGATTAAAGGCGGAAGCAAAATTGCTTACTTGAGCAATGAAAGCGGAAGTAACCAGATTTGGGAAATGAATCCTGATGGAACAGAACGCCGTATCCTTTCCAATTATGAAGGCGATATTGAAGGCTTCTCTTTCTCTCCCGACGAAAGCAAGATTCTCTTCATCTCTCAAATTAAATACGGAGAACGCACCGTAGACCTTTATCCTGACCTCCCCAAGTCAACAGGTATTATCGTAAACGATTTGATGTACAAGCATTGGGATGAATGGGTAGAAACTATCCCCCACCCATTTGTAGCCCAGTTTGATGGAAATAAGATGGGAGCTGCTACCGATATTTTGGAAGGAGAACCTTTCGAAGCTCCAATGAAGCCATTCGGTGGTATTGAACAATTGGCTTGGAGTGCAGACTCTAAGAGTATAGCCTATACTTGTCGCAAGAAGACCGGTATGAAATACGCCATTTCTACCGACTCTGACATCTACTTGTATTATCTGGATAGCAAGAACACCACCAATCTTTGCAAGCAAGACGATAATGCCGATCGCAACATGGGTTACGACATCAATCCTACCTTCTCACCCGACGGTAAGTATATCGCTTGGCAAAGCATGGAACGTGATGGCTATGAAAGCGATCGTAACCGTCTTTGCATCATGGATTTGAAGAGTGGTGAAAAGAAATATGTAACCGAAAGCTTCGATAGTTCTGTAGATGCTTATTGTTGGGCTGACGATAGCCAAACCTTGTATTTCACAGGTGTATGGCACGGTGCAAGCATGATTTACAGCACCAACTTGAATGGCGATGTAAAGAAGCTTACTGAAGGAGACTATGATTATGCATCGGTGGCTTTGTTGGGCGATAAGATTATCACCAAGCGTCATTCTATGAGCCACGCCGATGAAATCTATACATTGAATCCGGCAGACGGACAAATAGCACAGCTTTCTCATGAAAACGACCATATTTTCAATAAACTCAGCTTAGGTAAGGTAGAAAGCCGTTGGACAACAGCCAGTGATGGCAAGCCTCTCCATTCATGGGTTATCTATCCATCTAACTTCGACCCTAACAAGGAATATCCAACTTTGCTCTTCTGCGAAGGTGGTCCTCAAAGCCCTGTAAGCCAATTCTGGAGTTATCGTTGGAATTTCCAAATCATGGCAGCTAATGACTATATCATCATTGCTCCTAACCGCCGTGGTCTTCCAGGATTTGGCATGGAATGGTTGGAACAAATCAGTGGTGATTACGGTGGTCAGTGTATGCGCGACTATTTGACTGCTATTGATGATATCTGTAAGGAACCGTATGTAGACAAAGACCGTTTAGGTTGTGTAGGTGCCAGCTTCGGCGGATTCTCTGTATATTGGTTGGCCGGTCATCACAACGAACGTTTCAAGGCCTTTATCTCTCACGATGGTATCTTCAACATGGAAATGCAATACTTGGAAACCGAAGAAAAATGGTTTGCTAATTGGGATATGGGCGGCGCTTATTGGGAAAAGGCCAATACTACAGCCCAACGTACTTTCGCCAACTCTCCACATAAGTTCGTAGACCAATGGGATACTCCTATCCTTTGTATTCACGGCGAAAAAGACTATCGTATCTTAGCCAACCATGCCATGGCTGCTTTCGATGCTGCCGTTATGCGTGGTATTCCTGCCGAATTGCTCATTTATCCAGACGAAAACCACTGGGTACTGAAACCACAGAATGGCGTGCTTTGGCAACGCAGATTCTTTAACTGGTTGGATAAGTGGTTGAAGAAATAATGATAAAATAAAGTGGATGCGTCAAAATGCGCATCCACTAATTTTTTAGGCACGGATTTCACGGATAAAGTTAATGTAAACATACAGTTAATCCGTGTTAATCCGTGCCTAAATTATATTATGATACAATCTCTTTATTATACAATAATCAAAAGATTTATCCCTTCTTCTTGACGGGATCGCAAGTCAATCCAATGCCCAGTTTCTTGAATATCTTACGGTCTACTTCACTTAACATAACCGTAGAATGTACTTGGCAACCATCCAGTTTGGGTAATTGGGCCAATGCATTACGGCAATTCTCATCATGATTGCTAAGTAACGAAAGAGCAACAAGCACTTCATCCGTATGAAGTCGAGGATTATGTCCATGTAAGAATTCCACCTTTGTCCGCTGAACCGGCTCTATCAGTTCCTGAGGAATCAGTTTTGTATCATGAGAAATACCGGCAAGATATTTGGTTGCATTTAATAAAAGTGCCGCACTCGAGCCCAAGAGCGAACTTGAATGAGAGGTTACTATCGTTCCATCCTGCAATTCTATAGCCGCCGTAGGAATTCCTCCAAGCTCTTCTTTCCTTTCACGGGCAGCAACAGTAGTCTTCCGGTATTCAGTAGTCAGTTTAGCCTGCTTCATAATCAAAGCTATCTTATTGACTTCATTTTCATTGTTGCCCTTCAAAGCCAAATTACCCAAAGCAAAATAATATCTCCGTATAATTTCATCACGTGCTGCATCACAACACACATCCTCATCGCTCAGACAATAGCCAATCATATTCACTCCCATATCTGTAGGCGATTTGTATGGACTCTCCCCATAAATGCTTTCAAATATGGCATTCAGTACCGGGAAAATTTCAATATCGCGATTATAGTTCACCGAAATATTGCCGTATGCTTCCAAATGGAAGGGGTCAATCATGTTCACATCGTTAAGATCGGCTGTTGCTGCCTCATACGCAATGTTTACCGGATGCTTCAAAGGAAGATTCCATACTGGGAAAGTTTCGAATTTGGCATATCCGGCCTTCACATTCTTTTTATTTTCATGATAAAGTTGGCTAAGACAAACAGCCATTTTACCACTACCGGGGCCTGGTGCTGTTATAATGACCAGCGGACGGGTAGTTTCTACATAATCATTCTTTCCGAAACCTTCCTCAGAATCAATCAAAGCCACATTATGCGGATACCCTTCTATAGTATAATGATAGTAAACTTTAATATTCTGGCGTTCCAAACGTTGTCTGTATGCATCTGCACTGGCTTGTCCGTTATAATGGGTAATCACAACACCACCGGCATACAATCCCACTTTTTCAAACTCATTGCGAAGGCGTAGCACATCTTCATCATAGGTTATCCCCAAATCACTCCGCATTTTATTGCGTTCTATATCTAATGCACTGATAACCGTTACTATTTCAGCATATTCACTCAGTTGCATCAACATACGTAGTTTGCTATCAGGAAGGAACCCAGGTAATACACGACTAGCATGATTGTCGTCAAACAACTTACCTCCGAATTCAAGATACAACTTATCACCGAACTGAGCAATGCGCTTCTTGATTTGTTCGGACTGTATCTTCAGATATTTCTCGTTATCGAAACCTTTCTTCATATGGAAAAACTATTTTCAATATGGAGTACAAAGTTACGATTTCTTCCTCACCTCACAAAACAAACAAAGCAAAAAGAAAAATTATTCTTAAAGTTTAATTTTTCCTTTTGCTTTGCTCCTATAGGGTAGAAATATGCTCTTATTTCTTGGCTGTCAACACTATAGCTGTAGATGTAAGTCCTGGAGATGAAACATTCAACGTAATCTTGCCTGCTTTACCGATACTTCTCACTACAGCAACCGCGCGTCCTTTCCAAGCCTTGCGTGAAGCTTTACTATACGATTCGCTATCTTTCAAATCAGCACTACCGGTTGCTTCAATGACTCCCGCTCCCTTAATACTGAATTGCAAGCGATTGTCAGCTATCGGCATTACACGACCTTCTTTGTCAAGTACTTCTGCAATCACATAAATCAAATCCTGTCCATCTGCTTTCATTTGACGCTTGTCGGCCGTCAAACGTATCTTTGCCGGTTTACCTGCAGTAGAGAGTACCCTTTCTTCCTGTACATTCCCTGCTTCGTCCAATCCTACGGCACGGAGTGTTCCTTCTTCATAATTCAAAGCATAAACGGCCTTAAACTGTTGTTCGCGTGACGTTTCTTGCTCACCCATCAAATTACCATTCAAGAACAACTGTACACGAGGATAGCGTGAATAGATTTCCACTTCAATGGTCTTTCCTCCGTGTCCCGGCCAATTCCAACTTTCCCATGTAGGCCATACCGACCATTGAGTTTCCTTTATTTCTCCATAATAGCCATTCGGTTCCTTTACGGCCAGATGTAGTTTCTTATCGGCATTATAAAGTAAGTCACGGTAATGCGAAATAGGTTTTCTCCATCCGGTTATATCTATATCGCCACAATAGGCACCATGCCATGGATATTGAGGACGATGATAATGTTCACCTTCACTTTCTCCTTTATAATAGAAACGACCGATGCCGGCTTCACCCAAATAATCGAGCGATGTCCATACAAAGTCACCAATAATATAAGGATAATCATTTACTTTCGTCCAATTGCTGAATGCATCGCGCGGATACGATTCAGTTTGCATCATTACCCGTTCAGGCACACGTTCATGATCACTTTCCGATTTATGGATCATATAGTTATAACCTACAATATCATGCTGGGCAGCCAACGGGTCGTAGATTTCCCAATCAGCATCCCATGCGGCCAAAGCCGATGTAATGGGACGAGTGTTATCATTCAAGCGGATACGGTCAGCCAACTTCTTGGCGGTAGTTACAACCTCCAATTTCTTTCGCTCTATCACCTCGTTACCAATGCTCCAACAGAAGATGGAAGGATGATTACGGTCACGAAGCACCATAGCATCCACATCTTGTTGCCACCATTGGTCAAACTCTGTCGAATAATCGTATGGAGTCTTGGAATCACGCCAACCGTCGAACGATTCATCAATTACCAACAGCCCTTGTCGGTCGCATTCATACAAGAAAGCTTCAGAAGGAAGGTTGTGTGACGTACGCACTGCATTGAATCCAGCTTCTTTCATCAATCTGACTTTACGCGCTTCTGCTGCATCAAACGATTTGGCTCCCAATACACCGTTGTCATGATGTGCACATCCTCCGTTCAACAACATAGATTGGCCGTTCAAACGGAATCCGTCAGTAGCACTATAGGTAAACGTACGGATACCGAACGGCTCTGTAACACTATCCATTACTTGTCCGCCTGCTTCTACGGTCACCAACGCTTCGTAAAGCGAAGGAGTGTCGGGCGACCATAATTCCGGATTCTTCACATCCAACGATATAATCGCTTTGTTTTCCTTCAGTGAAGCCACCGATATAGGAAGACTACCTTTAGCTACTTCCCTGCCCTCTTTCTGCAAACAAACGGAAACCATCGCTTGCTTGTCAGCCTCGGTTTCATTTTTTACTTGTACAGCCACCTGTACTTTTGCCAACTCCTTAGTTACCTCCGGTGTAGTGATATAGGTACCCCAATGAGCAACATGTAAAGCCTCTGTGGTCACTAACCATACATGGCGATAGATACCTGCTCCCGTATACCAACGACAATTCCGCTGTTTGGAATTATCCACTCGTACCGCTACCACATTCTGTTCGCCTACCTTTATATAAGGAGTAATGTCGTATGCAAACGATGAGTAACCGTAAGGACGTTTACCTACCGATTGCCCGTTGACAAACACTTCCGAGTTCATATACACACCCTCGAAGTACAAAGACAATCGTTTGTCCACTATATTTGATGGTACTAAGAACGATTTTCTATACCACCCGATACCTGTCATCACATATCCTCCATCATTACCGGAAGGATACTTCACATCAAAATTATGCTCTATACTCCAATCGTGTGGAAGTGTCAACGTACGCCAAGAAGCATCGTCAAAGTCAACGGTAGAAGCTGTAGCCTCATCCCCCAACCAGAACTTCCATCCATCATTAAAGAGCTGTTTACGCTCTACTTGTGCTGCTTCAATCGAGAGGCAGCACACCATACATAGCCACAAGGCCATCATTCTTTTGATTGTTTTCATGGTAGTTAAGATTATTATTTCTTTTCTTTTTCGATGTTAATAGTACAAAAGTAAGAAAAAACTCTAATAACATATCTATAAAAAGAACTCTTTTTTAGCTATACAAACACTAATATTACCATGTCTATAATAATAACATTTCAAATAGAGTACTTTCACTAAAAATAATTAATACACAACCATTCATATCATACCAAACAACTAGTTTTTTAAGGGGAAATTAGTATCTTTGTAAGCATTTCTATTACGTTTCATAGTTTAAAACGTACACTTTAAAGCTTGGAACATACAAACCAAAGCTTAGAACGTATAAACAAAGATTTAAAACATAGTATAAAAAGCTTTTAGAGACCTTGATTAATACATATTATGAACTTAAATATACCCAAAAAAGATGAAAGCAAAATACGATTTCAGAGTGCTGCCTGATATGCAAGGCACAAATGTAGAGAAAATACTCTACCCCAAGCTTGTCACTTCGGGCACTAAAACGTTGAAGGACATTATGCACCATGCGGCACGTCATTCGGGATTGAACGAAGCAACCGTTATCGGTGTAGTGACATACCTAGAAGATGTATTGGCCGAATACTTGGCCGAAGGGTATAATGTGAAATTGGGCGAGATTGGAACTTTCTCGGCAAGCCTAAAAAGTCGTAAAATAAAAGACAAGAGCGAGATACGTTCACAATCGGTGCACTTTGACAATGTGAACTTCAAGGCTTCGAAAAAACTACGGAGTGAAATCAACCAGAAAATGAAACTGGAACGGGTAGAACCTTATCAGGCATTCCGGACTTCATCGGAGAAGTATACGGCCGACCAACGTTTCGAATTGCTTACCCAATATTTGGAACAAAACGGATACATCGATTGCAAGACTTATGCTCAACTCACCGGATTATTGAAAGGAAAAGCTACTTCCGAACTACGAAAATGGGATGAAGAGCGAAAAATTGATAGAAAAGGGCGGGTTCCACACATAGTTTACGTCGCTTTAAGCGAAAAATAAACAGAGATGGGTGGTTAAAAAGTTCGATATAAAGTTCTTTTTATCGTTTACTGTAACTAAAATAGCTTTCCTTGCACTAAAAAACAAGTTAGTTACAGGACTAACTTGCTGATTCACAGCGCCGCTGTAACTATGTAACTAAAATCGATAAAAAAACTTTCTGGTAGAAAAGTTCATTCTACTCACTTTTTCTCGAAATGCTGGTAGTCCTTGCTGTTCTTCCAATCTCCTCCCCAAGTAAATCCGTACTTTTTGAAAAGCTTGTAACACAAATCGTCACGAGTGATTTTATAAGGAAAAGAAAGGGAACGGTCGGCATATTTCTCGGCTCCTTTAGGGGAGACAATACGCTTGCCATTGCGCCAACGCACATACGGATTGTACAGAGGATTGATGTCTATCGCTAACCCTTGGCTATGTTTGGACAAGCGACGAGTGCCTGATATATAACGATAATTGAAAGCCGAAGTGTTATTAGCCTGCATCGAAGCCTCGTCGTCAGCATCATATTCATCCACCAGAACCATCCTCCCGATGGGGTATTTGGCTTGATATAACTCCTTGAATATAGCCAACAAATCGTCGGCAATGGAGTGATGGCAAATTAGTTCCCCTTTACACACCTCTCCTTCCATATTATAATGCAGCACTTGCAGATAGCGCAAATCGGAAAGAAGAGTGGTGCAATGTTCGGGATAGGAAACTCCATTGATACGACTGAAGACGGAATCTGTTATAACGGTCTGACAGAACGAAGCTTCCTGTCCCGACATCGGGACAAAGAAAAACAAACCATATATCCAAAAGAACAACAATCGTTTCATTTCCTTACATTTGAATAACGAAAGTAGTGATTTATCTGTTTTTTGCAAAATTTTTAAGCTTTTCTAATAGAAAGAAGCCAAACTTTTCCCTATATTTGAGCCGAATTTTCGAAAACAAATTAAAACAAAATTATATGAACAAGGAATTATCTATGAATCCTAATCGTGTGGTGGCCTATTTAGGCAAGCCATGCAAAGAATTTACCAAAGCGGACATTATCCGCTACATTCAGGAAAACGACATCCGCATGGTGAACTTCATGTATCCCGCCGGTGACGGACGTCTGAAGACACTGAACTTTGTCATCAACAACGAAGCCTATCTGGATGCTATCCTGACCTGTGGTGAACGCGTAGACGGTTCAAGCCTCTTCCCTTTCATCGAAGCAGGAAGCAGTGACTTGTACGTCATTCCGCGTTTCCGTACCGCTTTCCTCGATCCATTTGCCGAAATTCCAACCCTCTCCATGCTCTGTTCCTACTTCAACAAAGACGGAGAACCATTGGAAAGCTCTCCTGAAAACACATTGCACAAGGCATGCAAGGCTTTCAATGAAGTGACCGGCATGGAATTCCAAGCTATGGGCGAACTGGAATACTACGTAATTGCACCGGATAGCGGCATGTTCCCGGCTACCGACCAAAAGGGATATCACGAATCAGCTCCATACGCCAAGTTCAATGATTTCCGTACCAAGTGCATGGCTTATATTGCTCAAGCAGGCGGACAAATCAAGTACGGACACTCGGAAGTGGGCAACTTCACCATCGACGGAAAGATTTACGAACAGAACGAAATAGAATTTCTTCCTGTCAATGCCGAAGAAGCTGCCGACCAACTGATGGTGGCCAAATGGATTATCCGCAACTTGGCCTATCAATTGGGATATGACATCACCTTCGCTCCGAAGATTACTACCGGAAAGGCCGGATCGGGATTGCACATCCACATGCGTATTGTAAAGGATGGACAGAACCAGATGCTGGATGGTGGAGTACTCTCGGCTACTGCACGCAAGGCTATCGCCGGTATGATGGAACTGGCTCCTTCGATTACCTCTTTCGGAAACACCAATCCTACTTCATATTTCCGTTTGGTACCCCACCAGGAAGCACCAACCAACATCTGTTGGGGAGACCGCAACCGTTCGGTATTGGTACGTGTACCTTTGGGATGGGCTGCCAAGACAGATATGTGCATGACCGCCAACCCGCTTGAAAGCGAAAGTCATTATGATACCACACAGAAGCAAACGGTAGAAATGCGTTCACCGGACGGTTCGGCCGACTTATACCAACTGATTGCCGGATTGGCTGTTGCTTGTCGTCACGGTTTTGAATTGGACAATGCACTCGAAATAGCCGAAAAGACATACGTAAATGTAAACATCCACCAAAAAGAAAATGCCGACAAGTTGAAGGATTTGGCTCAATTGCCCGACAGTTGTGAAGCATCAGCCGACTGTCTGGAAAAACAACGTGCTATTTTTGAACAACATAAGGTATTCAGCCCAGCTATGATAGACGGTATCATCAAGAAGCTCCGCTCGTATGGTGACAAGACTTTACGTAGCGAGATTGATGGCAATCAAGAAGAAATGCTGAAATTGGTAAACCGCTATTTCCATTGCGGATAATAAATCATTTTGAACACAGAGACGGCGCTGTGTCATAATGCAGAATCACGATCAAAATGTCATGTCATTCTGAACGTAGTGAAGAATCTGAATGCATAAAGTGGATGCAATCAGATTCTTCGCTAACGCTCAGAATGACAAATGATATAAAATAGAAAAAGGATGTATCAACTGATACATCCTCTTTCTTTGAGCGGAAAACGAGGCTCGAACTCGCGACCCTAACCTTGGCAAGGTTATGCTCTACCAACTGAGCTATTTCCGCAATTATATTCTCTGGTGAAGGAAATGAGACTCGAACTCACACGACAATACTGTCACTACCCCCTCAAAGTAGCGCGTCTACCAATTCCGCCATTCCTCCGAGAACAAATGAATCCTGCTTCTTACTTGTGCCCAGAACAGGACTCGAACCTGCACGTCTCTCAACACTCGCACCTGAAACGAGCGCGTCTACCATTCCGCCACCTGGGCTTGTAGTAAAGTAACACTCTCGTTACTCGCGCAAGATTCTTCTTTATTTGAGCGGAAAACGAGGCTCGAACTCGCGACCCTAACCTTGGCAAGGTTATGCTCTACCAACTGAGCTATTTCCGCAACTTTATGCTCTCAAGAAGCAACCTTAAAGGTTATTTCCCGATTGCGGATGCAAAGGTAGTGCTTTTTCGTAAACTACCAAAACTTTTGCAGACTTTTTTGCATCCGCATTATTATTTTATCCGATTACTTTAAATCGGGCAAACTTAAGCAAAAGCTGTTTTTCACCCGCATTACGGAACTTAACTGTAGCCTTGCAATTGTCTCCTACTCCCTCAACTTTCATCACTTCTCCTATACCAAAACGTTCATGCTCAATGACATTACCCACCTGCAAAGCGCTTGATACAACTCCTGTCGACGGACGAGGAGAAGATGCCGAAACTCGCATAAACTTGGGTGGGGACACCGGACGTACAGATTCAACACGCGGACGTTCAGACTTGACTTCAGGATGAGTAGAAAATGAAGTAAAACGAGGTGAAGGTTGAAAACGAGGAGTATTATCAACAGACCGACGAATCGCTTGTTCTTCTTGCGGCACACTTAAATAACGGACATCAATATCTTTCAAGAAACGACTGGGACTACTGAATTCCATCTTTCCATACTTGAAACGACTCTTGGCAAACGACAAGAAACAATGGTCCTCAGCACGAGTGATAGCCACATAGAACAAACGACGTTCTTCCTCCAATTCCCGATACGAATTCATGGACAACTGACTGGGGAAAAGGTTCTCTTCCAATCCTACTACAAACACATTCTTGAATTCCAAACCTTTGGCCGAATGGATAGTCATTAGTGTTATCTTTTCCGTATCGCCTTCCTTGTCAGTATCCTGATCGGTAAGCAAAGAAATCTCCGACAAGTAATCGGTAAGCATCACGTGTTCATTACCTTCTTCGCGACGGGTAGCACAAAAGTCGTGAATACCATTCACCAGTTCTTCAATATTCTCCTGGCGACTCAAATTTTCGGGTGTCCGGTCTTGATAGATTTCATTCATGATACCCGATTGACGTACAATAGCACTCCCCACTTCGTAGGCATCTTTCTCTTGCGCTGCAAGGATAAAGCCCTCAATTAATTCTCTAAATCCTTGTAACTTGGTATGCGTACCTTTGTTGATGTTCAAACCATATTCCAAAGGTGCTACCAACACTTTCCATAAGCTGACATTATATTCATTGGCTGCTCCTAAGATCTTATTAAGTGTGGTATCGCCTATTCCCCGGGCCGGATAATTCAATACTCGTTTAAAGGCTTCTTCGTCATTGGGGTTTACAGCCAAACGGAAATAAGAAACCACATCCTTCACTTCCTTACGTTGGTAGAAAGACAAGCCACCATATATTTTATAAGGAAGAGTACGCTTACGCAAAGCCTCTTCAAAAATACGGCTCTGCGCATTAGTTCGATATAATACGGCAAAATCACTATAGGCGTAGCCTTCACGGTGATGCAACTGATTGATTTTATTGGCTACAATATCTCCTTCTTCTACATCACTATAAGCATTGAACACTCCAATTGGATCTCCCTTATCCTTTTGTGAAAATACCTCTTTATGTATTTGTTCGCTATTCTTGGCAATCAAACTATTGGCCGCACATACAATGGTTTGCGTGGAACGGTAATTCTGCTCAAGCTTGAAGAGTTTCGCTCCCCGATATATTTGTGTAAACTTCAATATATTGTCAATGTTCGCACCACGGAAGGAATAGATACTCTGGGCATCATCACCTACTACACATACACGCTGCCGTTCTTGAGTAAGCTGAAGTACGATGCTATGTTGGGCAAAGTTGGTGTCTTGGTATTCGTCTACCAACACATAATGAAACTGGGAGACATATTTATCGCGGATAGACGGATAATCTTTAAATAATAAATAGGTATAGACCAGTAAGTCGTCAAAATCCATCGCATCACTCTGACGACAACGCTCCCAATAACGTCGATAGATATCGCGAGTAGCAGGAACCTTGGCATCCATATCACTCCGATAAATATTCCCATCGGCTGCATAAGCATCGGGCAAGATCAACCGGTTCTTGGCATTACTGATGCGCGACTGAATCATACCAGGCTTATACACCTTATCGTCCAGTTGCATTTCTTTGACAATACTCTTAATCAAGCTTTTGGAATCCGATGAGTCATAGATGGTAAAATTAGAAGTAAAACCAATGGTTTGCGATTCCATACGTAGAATACGTGAAAAAATGGAATGAAAAGTACCCATCCATAAATAACGGGCACGGTCGCCCACTTGTCGGGCTATACGTTCCTTCATCTCACGTGCCGCCTTGTTGGTAAAAGTGAGTGCCAGGATGTTCCAAGGATCATATCCCAACTCCAACAAATGTGCAATCTTATAAGTAAGTACACGTGTCTTTCCAGAACCTGCTCCGGCAATCACCAGCGAAGGTCCGTCATTATAAAGTACAGCTGCACGCTGCCCATCGTTCAGTTCATCCAAATAATGCTTATCCATTGTCTTCTGTTTTCGGAGCACAAAGATAGGGAAAGTTTATGTTTATCTGAACTTTTCGCAGTGTAATAATGTTATAGTTTCAAATCAATTTCTTCATCGTATATATAGTTGTTTCATGTAGGTGCGGATGTGTAGCGATACACAACCGTACCTTACATTATCTTTAAATAAGATAAGATTCATAATAAAAAGTAAATGAATTTGTTTTGTTCTTCGCTCACCTTTCACTATCTTTGCCATTGTGTATTTAGTTGAAAGAGTATGAAACTAATTCTGATAACACCTCCCAATTACTTCGTGGAGGAGGATAAAATTATAACCGCCCTTTTCGAAGAAGGACTGGATATATTACATTTGCGTAAACCGGATACTACACCTATCTATGCAGAACGGTTGTTGACACTGATTCCGGAGCAATATCACAAACGAATTGTAGTTCATGATCACTTCTATCTGAAAGACGAATATCGGTTGAAAGGTATTCATTTGAATAATCGAAATCCAGATATACCCCACAATTACAAAGGACACATAAGTTGTTCATGCCATTCTCTAGAAGAAGTGAAAGAACGCAAACGAGCATTCGATTATGTATTTCTAAGTCCTGTTTTTGACAGCATTTCCAAGTTGAATTATAATGCAATCTATACAGACAAAGAATTGAAACAAGCTCATAAAGCCGGTATCATAGATAAAAAAGTCATTGCTTTAGGAGGTATAGATACAGATAATATTGCAAAAGTAAAGAAAATAGGTTTTGGAGGAGTAGCAATTTTGGGTGCACTGTGGAATAAGTTTGATTTATGCAATACCAATGACTATAAAGATTTGATAGAGCATTTCAAGAAACTGAAAAAGCTGGCCGATTAGTTTTGTATTCTAATTATAATACGTACATTTGCAGTAAAATTTAAAATAACAGAATTTATCTAACCAAATAATAATGAGCAGTACATCTCCTTTTAAAGTATTCTCGGGAACAAACTCGAGATACCTTGCAGAAAAAATTTGCAAGAGCTTAGGTTGTAATTTGGGGAATATGAACATCACACATTTTGCTGATGGTGAGTTTGCCGTTTCCTTTGAAGAGTCTATCCGTGGCTCTCATGTTTTTCTGGTTCAATCTACTTTCCCCAATTCCGATAATTTAATGGAATTGTTGCTGATGATTGATGCCGCCAAACGAGCATCAGCCAAAAGTATCATCGCTGTTATTCCTTACTTCGGTTGGGCACGTCAAGATAGAAAAGACAAACCACGCGTATCTATCGGTGCCAAGTTGGTTGCTGACTTGCTGAGTGTAGCCGGTATAGACCGTTTGATTACCATGGATCTTCATGCCGACCAGATTCAAGGTTTCTTCGACATTCCTGTTGACCACCTTTATGCATCGGGCATTTTTGCTCCGTACATCCAATCATTGAATTTGGAAAACTTGGTTATCGCTACCCCAGACGTAGGTGGTTCCAAACGTGCTAGCACTTATTCCAAATACTTGGATGTTCCCTTGGTACTTTGTAACAAGACCCGTGCAAGAGCCAACGTAGTGGCTTCCATCCAAATTATTGGTGATGTAAAAGACAAAGACGTTATCATTATAGACGACATGGTTGATACAGCAGGTACCATAACCAAAGCTGCAGATGTAATGAAAGAAGCCGGTGCCCGTTCCGTACGTGCCATTGCTTCACATTGTGTTATGTCCGACCCAGCATCAGAACGTGTACAGAATTCACATTTGGAAGAAATTGTATTTACCGATAGTATTCCATATTCTAACCGTTGCGCCAAGGTTAAGCAACTGAGCATAGCCGATATGTTTGCCGAAGCCATTATCCGCGTAATGAACAATCAATCTATTTCAGACCAATACATTATTTAATAATGATACAAATAAAAAAAGTGGATGTGTATTTCTACACATCCACTTTTTTATGTCATTTCTTTACGCGTCTTTTCTTTCTATTATGGGTTCGTTGATGCATACGGCGATATTTGTTCACCTTGCTCACCACAAGCCATACGAACAAAGCACCGAATACAGCAAAGATAATCAAAACAATACCGGTATTCAAATTGTCACCTTTTACACGGCTCCACATTTCAAGTACCTTTTCCAAATCTTCTTTCTTGCTGAAATCCCGAATAACGGCGCAACGTTCTATTACTTTCTTATCAGGATATTGTACAGGGTCAACCTGAACACTATCAGCCTCCGGACCAAAGAAATAGCTCAGATCAGAGAAATTCTCCAATGTGGTATCTATCTTCGTTTCCAATATTTCAGGAGTAGCTACAGCACTTACATAACCAATGGCATCCATATTGCGCATAGCAATATCCGGACGACACATGTAGTTAATGAAATAACTGGCAGCCTTCACATTGCGGGCATACTTAGGAATTACCCATCCATCAAACCATACATTACTACCTTCTATAGGAACAACATAATCAAGTGATACATCCACATCTGCAGCTTCTTCAATAGCCCACACAGCATCGCCACTCCATGTAAAGTTTAGCCAAACCTTTCCTTTGGTCATCATTTCTTTACCAAAGTCAGCTTCCCAACCTGCAATATTGGGTTTCATCTTTTTCAAGTATTCTTCTGCAGTAGCAATAGCCTCTACGGAGTTGTCGTTCATCAACTGTTCTACGGTCACTTCTCCTTTTGCCAAACGATCGGCATTGGCATATATAATGGCCAACCCATAACAATCACGATACGAATCCTTCATCAAAATCTTATTATTGAATTTAGGATTCCAAAGGCTTTCGCAAGTCAAAGCCTCTTCTTCGGTTACTAAGTCTGTATTATAAAGCACACCTGCCGTACCCCACATGTAAGCTACCGCATAATCAGTCACCTTACGTTCATCAAAACTCATTTTATTCAACTCATCTTGAATATAAGGTGCCAATAAATGTATATAATCGGGGGTATCGCCAAAGTTTCGATCAATAGGTTGCAGAATATTCTTCTTCATCATTCGTTCGATGATGTATTCAGAAGGGCACACCACATCAAAATCCTCATGCCCTCGTTCAATCTTTGTAAGCATGATTTCATTGATATCAAACACTTGATAGATAACTTCAATATCCTCTCCCGTCTGTTCTTTATACCACTCGGGGAACTCAGCCAATACTTCTTCATCGATATAGTCGGCCCAATTATAGATTTTCAAGATATGGCTACGCTCTTCCTGAGAACGCTGGCAAGCTCCCAACGTTAAGAGTGCTGCCAACAAGAATATATACTTCATTCCTTTCATTTGCTTATTCCTTTTTTTGCTTTTCGGCACGTCTGTTAATGACAATCAACAACACTAACACAGTTACAAAGATAATGGTTGACAATGGACGAAGTTCAGGAGTCAACCCACCCTTGCGGGCATCAGCATAAATATAGGTAGACAGTGTTTCAAGCCCTTCATTACCAATGGTGAAGATAGTCACTGCGAAATCATCGATAGAAAGGGTAAAGGCCAAAATAAATCCACTAATCATACCTGGAAGAATTTCTGGTAAAATAACCTTGCGAAGTGCTTGAAAAGGTGTAGCACCCAAATCAAGAGCAGCTTCGTAAATATTAGGATTCATTTTCTTCAATCGAGGCATTACACTCAATACGACATAAGGAGTACAGAAAGCAATGTGCGCCAATACTACAGTGGTAAATCCTTGCGATACTCCAAAACTCACAAACAACAAGAATAATGATACCCCTGTAATGATATCAGGATTCATAATAGGAATGTTATTGGTAAAGTTCATCACCGCACGCCCCCTACTTTTCATGTTAAAGATACCAATGGCAGCTATACTACCTAATGCAGTAGAAACTGTAGCAGCAATCAAAGCAATAACAAATGTATTGACAATAGCACTCATCAATGAATGATGCATCCCGCCTGAGAATAGTGAGCTATATAACTTGAATGAAAATCCTGTCCAGTTACCCAGTACCTTAGCCTCTGTAAAAGAGAAAATCATAATAATCAAGATAGGCGAATAAAGTAACGCCAACAAGAACCACAAATAGCTCTTAGCCAAAATCTTATTCATCATATCACACCTCCACTTTCATTTTGGGCATTATCCTCTTCATTAGTAAAGAGTGACATAATACCAATTAACAACAACATGATGAGTGACAAAGCAGCACCATAGTTCCACATACCGTTATAAATGTTTTCTTGTACGGTAGTACCAAACAGTTTAATATTGTTCATGGTAAGCAATTCGGCAATGGCAAAAGTCGATACTGTAGGCATAAATACCATAACAATACCGCTCACTATACCTGGCATCGACAAGGGAAGAATCACTTTACTGAACACCTTAAAAGGATTGGCTCCTAAATCCTGAGCCGCTTCTATCAAACTGGCATCCATCTTCTGTAATGTATTATAGATAGGATAAATCATGAACGGCAGGAAGTTATATACCATACCAAACACCAATGCCCCTTCGCCCAACGGCAGTTGTAAGAAGTCAAATAAAGCCACCGTAGCCAAAGTACGTATCAGAATGTTTACCCACATTGGTAAAATAAAGAGTACCACCATGGTTTTGGAGGTATTAAACTGCTTCTGACTAAGTATATAGGCAGCTGGATAACCCAATAGCAAACAAACAATAGTAGTAATCACTGCTATACCGATGGAATAAATAAAGGTATTCATGGCTTCAGGATGCATCATGAACTTACGGAAATTGCCTAAAGTAAAGGCACCCTCCTCATCGGTAAAGGCATAAAAGAATATGAGCAGCAACGGTACTACGACAAATACCAACAGAAACAAGGCATAAGGAATCGACCAATTTCTGCGCCGCATAAAGAAACGTGATAATTTATTCAGCATCTTTTTCACAACTTATTTAAACGGATATGTTCTGGTGCTATGGTAATACCAACACGGTCACCATCATCCCATACATCATTTGTATCAACAAACACATCTTCGTCCCAATCTGAACGTACAGTCAAGTGGTAATGATTACCTTTATATAATATAAAGTTCACATCACCTGTAAGCATACCATCTTCTTCATTATCTTGAAGTATCACTTTGTCAAAGTCTACTTCTACTTGTACATTAGCTCCCAGTTCTATATCGGTCATTGGCAGGCATTCAAATTCACATCCTAAGAATTCCACATGTTTTTCGTCAACCATACGTCCTTCAAAAGTATTGCAAGTACGCTCCTTCTTCATTACGTGAATATCGAAAGGTTTCACTAACAATCCAACTTCTCGGCCGGCTTCAAAGCAATGATAATCCTGTACCATCAATTCATATCCTTCTTTTGTCTGTACCAACATTTCGTAATGCACTCCCTTGAAAATACAACTAGTAACAGTACCAGTCAATTGGGCTGCATCCGACGGATCGAATATATAAATATCTTCCGGACGAATCACAATATCCACAGGAGAGTTATCACCAAATCCTTCATCCACACATTCAAATTCGTGACCAGCAAAATGTACCAACTTATCCTTAATCATAACAGCATTCAGGATATTGCTTTCACCAATAAAGTCTGCCACAAATGAATTGATGGGCTCATTATAAATATCCATTGGAGTTCCAATCTGCTGAATTTTACCCTCGCTCATCACCACAATGGTATCACTTAACGTCAAAGCCTCTTCCTGGTCATGAGTTACATAGACAAAGGTTACACCCAATGATTTATGAAGTTCCTTCAACTCCATCTGCATATCCTTACGCATCTTTAAATCGAGCGCTGCCAACGGTTCATCCAATAACAATACTTCGGGATTGTTCACAATAGCACGTGCAATGGCAACACGTTGTTGTTGTCCACCAGAAAGTGAATCTACATCTCTATATTCATAATCGGTCATCCCTACCATCTTCAGAGCACCTTTCACCTTCTTTTCAATAATAGGTGCTGGTAACTTCTTCAATTTCAAACCGAAAGCAATGTTGTCATACACATTCAAATGTGGGAACAAGGCATACTTTTGAAACACAGTATTCACAGGACGTTGATGAGGAGGTGTTTGTGTGATTTCTTGACCGGCAATACGGATTTCTCCTTCCGATGCTGTCTGGAAACCAGCGATTAAACGCAGAAGTGTAGTTTTTCCACATCCCGAAGGGCCAAGAATAGTTACAAATTCACCCTTCTTTACTTTCAGATTGATGTTATCCAAAGCTACCTTTTCACCAAAGTATTTGGAAACATTCTGAACTTCAATGATATAATTATTCTGTTGCATATTCATTGTATTAATGGCGGCAAAGATAAAAAAATTATTAGATTTACACACATTTTCTAATAATATAGTTGATATTTATCATTAATTATCAAATTTAGCTTTATCTTTGCACCAAACTAATAAAATAAAAACAATGAAAAATTTTGCTTATCTTTTGATGGCAGGAGGAATTATCCTTGCTGCTTGTAACAATGAGCCTGCTTATAAAATAGCAGGAACAGTAGAAGGCATAGCCGATGGTGAAACCATTTATCTACAGGAAGTTCAAGGTAGAGATTTGATTAAGTTAGATTCTGCTGTAATAAAGAACGGTACATTCACTTTTAATGGAAGACAAGATAGTGCCGTAAGCAGATACATTACCTACATGACTGACGACGCACGCTTGATGACTGACCTTTTCCTTGAAAACGGAAATATTAATGTAGTGTTAGCGGAAGAAAGTCGTGCAACAGGTACACCCAACAATGACATTTACCAAGCATTCAAGGACAATTTTATGGCCATGAACAAAGAAATGAATGAGATGTATCAAAAAGCACGTACAGATAG
Source organism: Bacteroides sp. (assembly GCA_017472925.1). Lineage (GTDB taxonomy): Bacteria > Bacteroidota > Bacteroidia > Bacteroidales > Bacteroidaceae > Phocaeicola. The sequence continues at coordinate 26,965 of JAFUNS010000041.1, forward strand.
TACTCTAACAGAAGCACAACGTGAAGAAATTATGGCGCAAATTGAAGCCAAAGATGCTGAAGCGATGGATATGGTATATAACACTATAGCTACCAATATCACTACTGCTGTAGGTATACACTTGCTTCCTAATTATGCTGCCGCTTTCGACCTTGAAAAGCAAGCTACTTTAGCAGAACAAATCCCTGCACAATACCAAAACAATGAACGCATTGCACGTTTCATCAATAGTGTAGAAGTAGCCAAGAAAACCGCTGTCGGACAGAAATATATTGATTTTGCCATGAACAATCCAGAAGGTAAGGAAGTTAAGCTATCTGATTTTATCGGCAAGAATAAATATACATTAGTAGATTTCTGGGCAAGTTGGTGTGGCCCCTGTAAAGCTGAAATGCCAAATGTAGTTGCAGCCTATAAGGAATTCAACAAGAAAGGATTTGGCATTGTAGGTGTATCACTCGACAACGACGGAGCCAAATGGAAAGAAGCTATTAAGACTTGGGGAATGACTTGGCCTATGATGTCTGACCTTAAAGGTTGGCAATGCGAAGGTGCTGCACTCTATGGTGTTCGCTCTATTCCTGCAACTGTACTGATTGATCAAGAAGGAACTATCATCGCTCGCAATTTGCGTGGTGAGGCCATTAAGGAAAAACTTAATGAATTATTAAAATAAGGTTAACCTCCTCATATCAATTAAAAATGGATGCATAAATGCATCCATTTTTTTATTACCATAAAACAAATTCCACTTTCATTTATAACAACACCTTAACAAAAAGAAAAGAGCTACCTCGAGAGAAGGTAGCTCTTTCTATTGTTAGAGTGTTTGTTATTCGGATTAGAACCAGCGAACGTAGCAGAAATCCTGACGATGAGGCAAGTCCACATTTTCAGGGAACATACGGTAGCAAACCTTGAAGCTGCCGGCATTCGACAAACTGAACTTCACACTATAAGTGTAAAGATCACCTTCACGCTTCACCACTTCCATCGGTTCAACAGAGTAGATGTGTTCCTTACCTTCAGCATCCTTGTACAATGTTACGACTTCAATGCCTACAGCATTATCCAAGCCCTTCTGGTCAACTACATGTGTAATGGTATATTCCTTACCACTTTCCATGTTACCGTTCACAATTTCTTCGCTCTTAGTTGATGAAACCACTTCGATTGCATCCCACTTTTCAGCAACTGCTTCCTTCCAAGCTGCAATTTCTTTTGCCTTGGCATAACCATCTGCAGCCAATTCTGCATGACGCTTAGCTTCCTTGCAATAGAACTTACTATAGTAGTCATCCAACTGACGCTTCATAGTGTAGTGAGGAGCAATCTGTGCAATAGAATTCTTGATAGTCTTTACCCAACCTTCAGAGTAGCCCTTACGATTACGAGCATAATACAAAGGAAGAATTTCATTTTCCAAAATACCATAGATAGTAGCAGCATCAAGTTGGTCTTGATGTTCTTGATATTGATAAGTACGCTTTTCGGTCAATGCCCAACCAGCGCCTTCACGATATCCTTCTAACCACCAACCATCGAGTACAGAGAAGTTAAGTACACCGTTCATCAAAGCTTTTTCACCAGATGTACCTGATGCTTCAAGCGGACGAGTCGGAGTATTCATCCAAATATCTACACCTGTAACAAGACGACGAGCCAACTTCATGTCATAGTTTTCGAGGAAGATAATCTTACCCAAGAATTCCGGACGACGAGAAATTTCTACAATCTTCTTAATCAATCCTTGACCTGCACCATCGTGTGGGTGAGCCTTACCAGCAAAGAGGAATTGTACTGGATAATCAGGGTTATTTACGATCTTAGCCAAACGGTCAAGGTCAGTAAACAACAAGTGTGCACGCTTGTAAGTAGCAAAACGACGAGCAAAACCAATAAGCAATGCATTAGGATTAATCTTATCAAGCAATGACACTACACGTGAAGGATCGCCTTGGTTCTTCAACCAGTTCTTGCTGAATTCCTTACGGATATAATCGATAAGTTTGTTCTTCAATGCCAAACGAGTGTTCCATACTTCTTGATCGTCTACATTGTAGATAGCTTCCCAAATGCTTTGGTTAGACTGATCGTTCATGAAGTTAGCATCGAAATGCTTACCATAAAGCTTCTTCCATTCAGTAGCACTCCATGTTGGGAAGTGTACACCATTTGTTACATAACCCACATGACTTTCTTCAGGGAAATATCCTTTCCAAATGCCAGAGAACATTTCTTGTGATACCTTTCCGTGCAACCAGCTTACACCATTAACTTCCTGACATGTATTGCAAGCAAAAGTAGACATACAGAAACGTTCGCCAGAATCACCTGGGTTAATACGTCCCATATCCATCAAATCTTGCCAGCTGATACCCAAACGCTGTGGATAACCACCCATGTACTTACCAAAGAGACCTTCATCAAAGTAGTCATGACCAGCAGGTACCGGAGTGTGTACAGTATAAAGTGAAGAAGAACGAACTACTTCAAGAGCTTCGTTGAATGTCAAACCTTCTCCTTCAATGTAATCGCACAAACGCTGTACGTTACACAATGCAGCGTGACCTTCATTACAATGATAAATGTCTTTCTTAATACCAAGTTTCTTGAGCAGCAATACACCACCAATACCAAGAAGAATTTCTTGCTTCAAACGGTTTTCCCAATCGCCACCATAAAGCTGATGAGTGATAGGACGGTCGAATTCGCTGTTCATTTCATTGTCTGTATCGAGCAAGTACAAAGGTACACGACCTACGTTCACTCTCCATACATATGCATGTACGTAATAGTTGAGATAAGGCACATCAATAACCATTGGCTGACCATTTTCGTCCATTACGCGATCGATAGGCAAGCTTCCGAAATTTTGTGCATCGTAGTTGGCAATCTGTTGACCATCCATAGAGAGGCTCTGTGCAAAGTATCCATAGCGATACAAGAAACCTACACCACACATATCAACATTACTATCAGAAGCTTCCTTCAAGTAGTCACCAGCCAAAATACCCAAACCACCTGAATAAATCTTCAATACATGTGTCAAACCATATTCCATACAGAAATAAGCCACCGACGGACGATTAGCATCTGGCTTCACATCCATGTACGCACGGAACTTAGCGTATACATCATTCATGCGCTTCAAGATGTCTTTGTCAGCAGCTAAAGTTTCGAGCTTTTCATAGCTCAAACGTTCAAGTAAAACTACAGGATTCTGTCCGGCTTCCTTCCACAAGACAGGATCCAAATCTTTGAACAGCTCAGTTGCCTCGTAGTTCCAAGCCCACCAAATATTGCGGGCCATTTCTTCCAACTTCTTCAATTCTTCAGGAATGCGAGACTTTACAGTCACATCCTTCCAAACCGGAGCATTAGCATTACTAATTTTGATTTTCATGTCTCTCAAATAAATTATGAATAGTTAATTTTATCTTTTCAAACGGCTTTGTGCATTGCGTAAAGCAACGTCATAAGCTTGATAATAATAAGTAATAAAATGCTTCCACAGTGCTTTTTCAGCAATGTTTTCAGCATTCTTGCGTATTTTCTTAATTTCTGTATCAGTCATATTAGAGAATTCGGATACTGTATCCTTAATAGCATCAGCCACTTCAGAATAGTTGTAATCCGAACGATGAATAACCTTTACACCATCTTTAAGTTCGCTATACCCACCTTTCAATGAATTAACCCATAAGCCAAAACCGGCCAAATCGGTTGTAATGGCAGGTACATGGAAAGCTACACTTTCAAGTGGAGTATACCCCCATGGTTCATAGTAAGAAGGATAAACTGTTAGGTCATAACCTAACACTAAATCGTAATAAGTCATATTTAAGATTCCATCGTTACCATCCATATAACAAGGAACAAACACAACTTTCACCTTGGAGTCAGCCGAATTTGACATACCTAAATACTTAAGCATATCAAGAACCTGGTCTTGACTCATATTATGCAACCAATGGGTGATGAAAGGACAATGCAACGGAGTATCAAACGATTGCTTACTCTTAAGACGATCCAATAAATCTTCACGAGGATCGCCCACCCAACTGGGCACATTAATGAATGCAAGCACTTCCTTCTTTAAATCCTTATCGCGTGTAAGGCGGTTTAAGGCTTCAAGGTATACATTAATACCTTTGTTCTTGAACTCGTAACGACCACTAGTACCAATAATCAACGTATCATCACCTAAATTTGTTCCCAAAAGCTTATTAGCCAAATTAAGCATAGCTGCACGAGCTTTTCTGCGTTTTGGAGCAAAAGCACGACCTTGAGGTACAAAATCGTTTTCAAATCCATTCATTAAAACCACATCTGCAGGCTTATCGAGCAATTCCTTACATTCATTATTGGTTATCTCACTTACTGTAGTGAAGCAATCTACATGATGAGCTGTTTGCTTTTCAATAGAGTGCTTGGCTTCCATATTCAATTCACGAGCCATTTGGTCACCGTTATAAGCAAAAAGATAATCGTAAAGAGGCTTATTGTTCCCAGCAATGGAACGGCCTATTGAAGTAGCGTGAGTTGTAAAGATTGTTGCAATCTGAGGAACAGTTTTTTGCAGATACAAGGCTCCCATGCCCGTCATCCACTCATGAGCCTGATAAACTACACGATCTTTTTCTGTCAAATTAAATCGGTAAAAACTTTCTACAACCTTACCTGCCGCATACGAAAACATGGAAGCTTCGTCATAATCACCATAGCCATGAAGGGAATCGACCTTGAAATCGTTCCACATTTCTCCATAAATCTCATCACGCTTAGCAAAGAAGGGGAAGAAATCCACCAAAACAACGATAGGTTCACCAGGAATATTCCAACGGCCAATGCGAACTTTAAGGCCGTCGTTAGCTAGAGCATGTTCACGCCATGCAACACACAGATTTTCATTTTCAGTAAACAAAGGATTTTCTTTTCCTACCCAAAAATCCGGGCCGATAAAAATAACCTTATCCTTATGTACGTCTTGCAAAGTTTTTGCCCGAGTGGACAAAACCGTATATATACCCCCTACCTTATTACATACTTCCCAACTTGATTCGAAAATATAGTCAGGGGCTAACAATTCTTTTGCCATTTGCTAAATACCTAATCTTAAAATTCGAGTGCAAAATTACACAATTTCAACGATATAATAAAGTATTTGCAAGAAATAATTTAAAGTATTTTGTAAACATTTTCGCTAAAGTGCAGAAAATTTCATAAATATATACAAAAAGCGGTCACTTCATAAAGAAGTAACCGCTTATAATGAATTAATAATCAGATTACACCAAGAAAGTAGCTACCAAAGCAAGGATAGCATAGAATTCAGGAAGAGCTGCATAAATCATAGTGTTTGTCTGAACATCATGACCTTGAGCCATACCTGCAATACCATTGGCACAAAGTTGTCCTTGACGAACAGCTGACAATAAAAGTACCAAACCTACACTGATACCCATAGCAAACTTCAACAAAGCATTTTCAGCAGTTACATCGCCACCAAATGTCATGAAGGCTACGAAACCATAAAGACCCTGAGAAGCAGGCATCGCAGAAAGAATCATGTAACCAGCCGATTTAGAAGGATCTTTCTTCAAAGCACCTTCTGCAGCATTACCTGCAATTGTAGTACCATAGCAACTACCAATACCAGCAAGGGCAAGCATCAAGCCAACGCCCAAATAACCTAATAAAAGATTCAAATCCATAATGTTATAATTTTAATTGTTATTAATTACTTGTTATTCTATTAATCATTATTTTTATTCTTGGAGAAGGGTTTATACTCTGTACCCTTACCATCGTAACCAGAATTCTTGAAATATTCCACAAATGTCAAACGGATGGAGTGTACATATCCACTCAAACAAGACAAGGCAATGTTCAATGCATGACCAAGTACAAAAATCAGGCCGAAACATATCCAACCGGGAATACCAAAGAGGAATCCGCTCATACTGTCACGCAATTGGCCACCCAAATCATTGAATACCCCACCAAGCATACCACCGGCCAAGCCAAGGGCATACAAACGGAGATACGACAAGAGGTCACCCATCAAGCCTGTAGCCATATTATAAGTATCCCAAAGACCGGCACCCACATTCACAAATACACTGCGACGAAGGTTATTCAGCAGATAGATACCAATGGCCGAAACCCCACCAATGCCTATAAAGGCCATCTTAGAGAATTCCATATCAATGATTCCCAAATAATTCAAGGTAGCCACAACTACTGAACCGCCTATCAGCAACCACCATCCCCAATCGGAAAGAGAATTCTTGAAACCGTAACGGACAGTAGAACCGATAGCCTTTACCGTCATAGCAAAACAGATATGGAACATACCAACCAACAGAGCAATAACCATAGTCTTGTCATAGGCCGTTCCGTCCCATTTACCACTGATGATAAGCGATTGCATCCATTCGGGCAAATGGAAATCTGTAAGCGCAAAACCAAAGAAAGTATTGAACAAAGCACCTACGATGGTAGTGGCTGCTCCCAAAGTAATGAGTAAATTCAAAAGTCCTGCCATAGATTTGCTAAGCTTCTTCTTGAGATACAAACCTAAAAGGACAAGCAACAAACCATATCCAGCATCGCCCACACACATACCAAAGAAGAGTGCATAGAACGGAGCAAACAACGGAGTCGGGTCAAACTCGCCATAGTCGGGCATACCATACATCTTGGTCAGCACTTCGAACAAGCGGCTTATCTTGCCATTCTTCAGTTTGATAGGTGCATTATCTTCTTTCTCTGCCGGACGAATTTCGTAATAAACGCCGCTTTCATCGAGCATTTTACGTACTTCGGCATCATTTTCCACAGGCACCCAACCATCCATCAGGACAATGGTTCCATCAGCCATACGTTCACCGCCAAGTTGTTCTACTTCCATCAGATTGATGTCGCTTTCCAACGAATCGAGCGCCTTCTCTACCACAGGGATATAGTTTATACAGAAACAATCAAGGTTATGGTTGGCATCCTTGATAGTTTGTTTCAACTGCAATTGTTCGGCCTGTAAGTCTGACAAGGAACGATTGGGCAAACGAACGGATTCTGCTTCCAATTCCACCGGATGTGTATTGACTGTTACAAAATAGCTCTGCCCTCCTCTACGGTTGATGAGGGTAGCATTGTAATCGTCTATCCAACTTTCTTCGAAGGATTTTTCCGGACAGCAATAGAATTGCATCTGCCAGCCATTGGCCTTCAATTGGTCAATAACATTCCAATCGAATTCACCCCATACCTCCATGGCATCGATTTCCTTGTCGAGTACCGGAAGTTGCATGTTCAATGCCTGAATATGCTCTTGCTGTGATTCGTAGCTTTCTACTACTTCCCCAATAGTCAATTCCGACTGAACTGTTGCCTTTCCATCGAAAGAAGCCGCAGCCAATGTCATGCTTTTCAACAACGATTGGTAAGCTGAACGTTTCTGCATGAACGCCTGCAAATTAGCATCCATCTCTGCTCCCTGACGTTTCTCAATGTGTACCACACCCAGTTCACGGAGCTTTTCCAAAAACGTTTCGTATTCCTTGTGATAAATCAGGAACGAAAGTTTGTTCATTTTCGAAATCATACCTCAGCCTCCTTTCTTTTCTCTTGTATGGATTTCAAGATCTTCTGAGAAGACTTGGAAAGATTTTCTTCGTCCTCCATAAAGCGTTTGATTTTTCTCAACGCATCCTGATATCCAGGTATCTGTACCTTCTCAAAAAGGTTCACTTTCTGAGTGGTCTTTTTACGCGCATGTTCCAATAAGTTCAACTTGGCCAACATGAATTCCCTTTCAATAGCCGTTTGAGCCAATATCTTAAGCAAGTGTATTCCATCAGAATACCACTTGGGACTGGCAAACAGGCTGAAAGGACGGATGTCAAAATCCACGTTCTCTAAAATAGGGACACGAACACCCGCAATTTTCTTCACGCCCAAGTGAACATCTTTCACTTTCACGAGTGATGAGTCGAACTCATTCCAAAGTGCGAACATGGCTTCATAGGCTTGGATCTCTTGCTCAAGCCTATCTTCCAACCCCGCCGCTTCTTCCTTGCAACGCTTCACTTCCATTCGTAAGGCACTCTCCTTATTCTTAATGATAGGAAGCGTGCGCACACGAACCTTAAGCTGTTTTTCAAGCTGCTGCAACGAGGTTTTATTATATTGAAACTTAATAGCCATTGTTCTTCAAGTTTTCTTATTTTACCCAGTGTTCGTCCACCAGTTCTTTCTTGATATTCACTTCTTCCGGCTTAAAGTATTTGCTGAACAATCCCCATGTAACATCCAACATTTCAGTCGTATCCAAGTTAACATCAATGGCCAACAATTCATTGGCATAATCCTTGGCGAAGGCCAAAGTACGTTCGTCGTAATTGGTCAAGTCGAAACCATTTTCCATCTTGGTTTTGGCGTTGGCAGCATCAGCATACAAACGTACTGCAGCATTCATTACCTGTGGATGGTCTTTACGGGTCTTCTTACCACTAACCAATTGCTTCAAACGAGACAATGAACGGAATGGGTCGACAATAACCTTACCGATATCACTATCACGACGCAAGAACAACTGACCTTCGGTAATATAACCGGTGTTGTCAGGTACCGCATGGGTAATGTCACCGCCACTCAATGTAGTCACCGCAATAATGGTGATAGAACCACCTGCCGGGAACTGTACGGCCTTTTCGTAAATCTTTGCCAAATCCGAATAAAGAGAACCCGGCATAGAGTCCTTTGAAGGAATCTGGTCCATACGGTTGGACACAATAGCCAAAGCATCAGCATAACTGGTCATATCAGTCAACAATACCAATACCTTTTGGTTATGTTCCACCGCAAAGTATTCGGCTGCAGTCAAAGCCATATCAGGAATCAACAGACGTTCAACTGGTGGATTTTCAGTCGTATTCACAAAACTGATAATACGGTCAAGCGCACCTGCATTGGAGAACACATTCTTGAAATACAAGTAGTCATCGTTAGTCATACCCATACCACCCAAGATAATCTTGTCGGTTTCGGCACGAAGGGCTACATTCGCCATCACTTGATTGAACGGTTGGTCTGGGTCAGCAAAGAACGGAATCTTCTGGCCGGATACCAACGTATTGTTCAAGTCAATACCTGCAATACCTGTAGCAATCAATTCAGACGGTTGCTTACGTCGAACGGGGTTAACCGAAGGACCACCAATTTCCACTTCCTTTCCTTCTACATCAGGACCACCATCAATCGGGTCACCAAATGCATTGAAGAAACGGCCGGCCAATTGTTCGCTCACCTTCAAAGAAGGAGACTTGCCCAAGAAAACCACTTCGGCATTGGTAGGAATACCTTCTGTACCTTGGAATACCTGTAATGTCACTTCATCGCCCATGATTTTTACTACCTGGGCCAACTTACCATTTACTGTAGCCAATTCATCATAACCTACTCCCGTTGCCTTCAACGAACAAGTAGCCTTAGTAATTTGGCTAATCTTGGTATATATCTTTTGAAAAGCTTTTGTTGCCATTATTCTTTCACTTTTAGCTGTTTACACATTATTTTACGCTTCTCTCAGCAATCAGTTCCTGCAACTGCTTCACAAAACCTTCGTACTTTTCTGATTTGTACTCAGAATAGTTCATCTGTTTGCAGACATTGATCATTCGTTTGAAATAATCCATTACATCAAGGAATGTATCGAATTCAAATTCAGTATGACAAATATCAATAACCGTATTCAAAATATCTTCCTGACGTTCCATCGGAGTTACGGAGTCTACTTCATCGAAAGCATCCTGCTGTAAGATTACATAGTCAATCAGTTCTGACTTCCAGAAGATAACGTGATATTCTACAGGTACACCATCATCACCCAAGATATTGATTTGTTCAGCAATTTCCTTACCTCTCAACAAACGGGTCTTGATTTCATTCACCTTACCAATCCATTCACCATTAATACGCTTGGTGATATAATCCTCAAATTCCGGATATTCCAAATACTTGGAGTAAGAATCGATAGGATTTACAGCCGGATAACGCTTCTTATCGGCACGTTCCTGTTCCAATGCATAGAAACAGCGGGCTACCTTCTTGGTATTTTCTGTTACTGGTTCCTTCAAGTTACCACCGGCAGGAGAAACTGTACCAATAAAGGTAATTGAACCTGTTTCGCCATTATTCAAATACACATAACCTGCACGTCCATAGAAGTTTGAGATAATGGCCGAGATATCCATCGGGAACGCATCCGGACCAGGCAATTCTTCCATACGGTTAGACATTTCACGCAAAGCTTGTGCCCAACGGGAAGTTGAGTCGGCCATCAACAATACTCTCAAGCCCATCGCACGATAGTATTCTGCAATGGTCATAGCTGTATATACAGATGCTTCACGTGCAGCCACCGGCATGTTCGAAGTATTTGCAATGATGATGGTACGTTCCATCAACTTACGACCAGTATGCGGGTCAACCAATTCAGGGAATTCGGTAAAGATTTCCACTACTTCATTCGCACGTTCACCACAAGCAGCAATGATTACGATATCAGCTTCCGCCTGTTTAGAAATGGCATGCTGAAGCACAGTCTTACCTGTACCAAACGGACCAGGGATGAATCCTGTACCACCTTCTACTATCGGATTCACTGTATCGATTACACGTACACCTGTTTCCAACAATTTGAATGGACGTGGTTTTTCCTTGTAATTGGTCATAGCCTTCTTAACCGGCCATTTCTGTATCATATTGACAGACAATTCATTGCCATCCTTATCTACCAAAACAGCTACGGTATCTTCAATGCAATAGTCACCTTCAGCTACAATGGATTTTACTTTGTATGTACCTTCCAATTGGAATGGAGCCATAATCTTCAGCGGCTGATGATTTTCGTCTACTTCACCCAACCAGGCTGAAGCTTCCACTTCATCACCAACTTTTACCAACGGTACAAAATGCCATTTGCTTTCCTTATCCAACGGATAAGTATACTGTCCACGTTTCAAGAACACCCCATCCATTTTGTCAAGGTCGTTCTGCAAACCATCATAATTTTTCGACAACATACCCGGACCCAAAGTCACTTCGAGCATGTGTCCTGTAAATTCGGCTTCGGCACCCACCTTCAATCCACGTGTACTTTCGAACACCTGAACATAAACATTGCTGCCTACCACCTTGATTACTTCCGCCATCAAACGGTCACCGCCGGTCAGAATGTAACAAATTTCATTCTGAGCCACCGGGCCATCTACAGCAAGTGTAACCATGTTGGCAATTACGCCACTAACAGTTCCTTTTGTTGCCATATATTATTGATTATTTATTTTCTGAATTCTTGAGGTATCTGTACTTCGTCCTTCAGTTGGTCTATCAACTGTCTGAACATTTCATTTCCTTTTTCCTTATCCAACGAAACCCAGCGTTCAATCATTTCCAACTTCATCAGAAAAACAAAGATCTTCTCTACAGTAAAATAATTGAAGAAAGTATTGTCCTCCATCCAATTCCATTTCAACAGGTCAATCTTTTTTTCCCGTTCAACCAAATCCGCTGTATCATTGATTCTTACTAATTGTTCGAAGTATTCCAAATCGTCGGCCAAACCAAAATCACGAGCATTGGAGGTTCTCAAAGCTTCAGCAACCATATTGGTACCTACTGGAACCTTAGCTACTTCCAACTTATATTTACGCGCGGTCATTGCCGCCAAAATATTGTTGACATTCAAATTTAGCTCAAACCAAGACGATACAAAACGATTGGCACATTGTGTTGCATAATTATAGTAATAACCATACAATTTATCATCCAATCCCTGACGTTCCTCATCAGGAGTATTCAAGAACAATTCTGAAAATTCGTAGAAATAAGGGGGGAATTTCTTGTCCGGAGCCGTTTCTTCCTTAAAGGACGCAATGACACCCAGTAATTCATCGGCAGAGTAATTACCCAACGTAGCATCTACCGACGCTTCCTTATCTTTCAAAAGAGTCAGCAAATTACGGTTGTCAACCTTCAAATAAAACAAGTCTACCAATTTCTTGTCTTCCTTCGAAAGTTCCGGATAAACCTCTGTTCTGAAATTCGCCACTGTATAGCTCAGTTTACCATCCTCCAATGACAATTCAGGCAAACCGGTTACCAGACAATAATAATTTGTCATAAGCAATCTTAAAACAACATTTCTACTAATTGTGGACGAAGGAATTCCTTGAAATAGTTTTCAAATTCTTCTTCGCCAAAATTCACTTTGTAAGAGCCATCTGCCGGAGATATAGTGAACAAAGTCTTATTGCCATTTACTTGTTCAATTTTCACTCCCTTATCCAATACATCCTTAGCATTGGCTGCGAAAAACTTCTTCAAGCCTTCAGCATCAGTCGTAGAGATAACAATCGGTTCATTAGCGACCCATTGACCGGCTAAAGAAACAATAAACTTGTTCAAATAGTCTTTATCGCTCACAAAATCCTTAACAGCTTTTGTTACGACCTGATTGGTCAACAAAGAAGTAATTTCCGATTTCAATGCATTGACAGCCTGACCAGCAAACAACTTAAGCTCAGATTGAGTATTTTCTGTTGTTTCTGTAGCCGCTTTACGAGCAGCTGCTACTATAGCTTCCGCCTCTTTACGGGCATCTTCTATAATCTTTGCAGCCTCCTCACGAGCATTGCTAACCAGACGTTGAGCTTCTTCATTGCCTTTTTCTACGCCTTCACGATAGATCTTATCGGTTAGCTCCTGAATTTTATTTTCCATCATACTAGAAGAATTATATGTTTAACATCTCATTTTCAAATAATCCTCAAAAATACAAAATTCGGTTCAAGAAAAAGAATTAAAATGAAGAATTTATGAAAAAACTATCATAAAATAGAGAAATGATACCACTTACATGTTATTCAACATATATACAAGGTTCAAAGTAACAAGAAGTCAGATAAATAAAAATAAATAGGTAAAAAAAAATCCTCCGATACATTTCTGTATCGAAGGACTCTCTAAAAAACGGCAGCTACCTACTCTCCCACCTTAGCAGTACCATCGGCGTGACGAGGCTTAACTTCTCTGTTCGGAATGGGAAGAGGTGGAACCCTCGTGCTATAGCCACCTGAATATCGTTATTATATAGTTATTGTCTATTATAACTATAAATCAATGACCATTGACACATCGAAAATTAATATCTTAGTCTGTCGCTAAAAGTATATACCACTCACCAAATGAAAGCAAACGGGCAATTAGTAATG
>JAFUNS010000042.1 GCA_017472925.1 Bacteroides sp.
CTATCCGGTTTCTGATGTAAGAATGTGGGGGCAAAACATCTTACACGGTCTTTATGACTAATGAAAAATCGGCCTTATTCCACAATCTGATGTTGAAACTTTATGCAAAAATATAACGATTAAATAATATACAATGAAAAAGCTGTTTTTACTCACTTGCATCGGTTGCTTGGGCTTGCTGGGTAGTGCATCGGCCCAAGAAGCTCCCATCCGCTTTGATTTCGGTGGGGGAGAAGTAGCCGGAGGATACATCGGTGTATCTGCTACTACCGCCTATTCACCCACCTTGGGCTATGGCTTTGAAGATGGTGCCAACATTACCGAAGTGGTTCGGAAGCCGAAGAGAAAGAAGGCAACCATCGATTCCTTGTGCTATGATTTCATCACCAGTGCCGACGAGACACCCTTCAGCTTCTCGGTTAAGTTGCCCGAAGGAAACTATCAGGTAACCGTCTATTTGGGCGACCCGATGGGCACTTCGCGTACCACCGTCAAGGCCGAAACCCGTCGCCTGATGTTGGAAAGCATCGAAACCACCAAGGGACAAATCCGCAAGGAAACCTTCAATGTCAATATCCGTACACCCAAGCTCTCGGCGGGTAATACCATCAAGCTCGATTCGCACGAATGGGATGCGGCTACGGGTCAAATCAAGACCAAGACGTGGGACGATAAGCTCACCCTTCAGTTCAACGATACTCACCCTTGTGTGTGCGCCATCGAGATTACTCCCCTGGACGATGCCATTACCGTATTCGTGATTGGTGACTCTACGGTGACCGACCAGCGTGCTGCCGGTACCTGGGCACAATACCTTCCCCGTTGGTTTACCGGCAATGTGGTGATAGCCAACCATGCCGAGTCGGGCCAAACCCTGAAGGGCTTCCGTTTCCAGCGTCGATGGGACAAGGTGATGGAAAGCGTCAAGCCCGGCGATTACCTCTTCATCCAGTTGGGCACCAACGACGAGAAGCTCAAGGGACACGACCCTATGTGGCCTAAGGACGACCGTGCCGGCGATTGGATTCGTACCCACTCCGATGCCGAGACCGATTATATTTGGGAACTCGCCATCATGGTAGTCGAAGCCCGTCGTCACGGAGTAATCCCCGTCATTGTATCGCCCATGACCAAGTTCGACCGTACCCGTCTTACCCCCACTCACGTTATGGACAAGTATGGTGAGAATGCCCCCAAGGCTGCCCAGTTGACCCAATGTGCGTTCATCGACCTATGGGGAATGAGCATCGATATCATCAATGCGGTAGACGAGGACGGATTGCATGTCTATTCGGACGGTACCCATACCAACGACTATGGAGGCTACCTTTACTCCCTCTGCATAGCCAAGGGCATCAAGGAAAACAAGTTGGGCTTGGCCGAATTTTTCGTGAAGGATTTGATAGACATCGACCCCAAGAATCCTCAGCCCCGCTATGTCGACTTTACGGTACCTATCGAAAAGCGCGTAGCTCCTCGTAAGGGTGGCGCCACTTCCATGGGCTTTGCAGCCGAAGGTTTGGCACCCGGCCAACGCTTCCCCGGCGATACCCAAGGTGAAGCAACCCAACGCGCCAAGAAGCAGAAAAAATAATTTGATGGAGGGACGTGTCCCTCGGGTCTTTTGAGAAAACTAAGAACCCAAGGATCTGATTACATCCATTACCGTTTGTGTCATCCTGAGCGAAGCGAAGGATCTGCAAGCATAGCGGGATGTCTTCAGATCCTTCATCACTTCGTTCCTCAGGATGACAGGTTAATTTCATTTACCATACGCTTTGGGTGACCAGTCCCAGTATTCATCCCATACCACATTCTTGTCATCCTAAACATCGTGAAGGATTAGATAGTATCCAAAGTAGTCTCATCGTTAGGTGAGACTACTCTCGTTTAGGAGTGAGACTACTCTCGTTTAGGAGTGAGAGTAGTCTTATATGGGGTATGGAAGCTGTCTCGTTGTCGGGTGTGACTACTTTCGGAAACGAATGAGAGTACTTACGTTGAAATTGTGTGAATTGAACAGAATTCTGCTCATTGCAAATACAAAAACTTGACGTTTTTTAGCTAAGGAATACTCGCTATGATAATTCCTCTAAGGGTAATCATGTATGTTGTTATTTTCCAAACACTAATGCAATACCAATAGAGAAATAATTTAAAGCACTATCCCAGTTTTCATCGTAGTAGTAATAATTTCCGCCCACAGGATGAAAAGTACCACCACTCGGATTAAAATCTGCCATAATCAAATCGGCTCGCAACTGTAAGCCTACACCCTTGCTCATGGCGAATTCATATCCTAAACTTCCCGATACACCATAATGACTTTTTGAATAGGGTGCTTGGTTGTATAAATCTTCTTTATAATGAAAATACCCCAATCCTAACGAACCCCAGAATCCTTGTTTGTTGTTTGCCCACAATCCACGAAATGTCAGGGTAGGTCCTACATAATGGCATCGTAAGGTATTGGAACTTTTATTGCCGGTCAAATGCTTGTACATGACACCTAGACCTAATACATTCTTAAAATAATGGCTGTATTCCAAACCAAACATGGCGGAAGTAGGATTCCCGGCTACGTCTTGAAAATCTCCTTCACTGTTATTAATACTCCACATTAAACCGCCTCCCAATGAAAAACTATTCTTTAAAGGCAGATGGCTTTGTGAAAACATGGCTGTACTCATGCCAAATAAAGCGATTATTAATAAAAAAATAAATTTCTTCATAAGCAGTCAATTTTAGTTTTTCCTAATATAGGAAAAATAATGAAAAGTTACAACCCTGTTTAGTATTTATTGTGTAATGGAATTCTTTTTTAATATAAAATAACCACATGTGAAGGGGTACTTTAGGTGCATGGGGCTATAAAAATAAAGAAGGAGCACCAAACTGATGCTCCTCCTTTATGTAGGAAATAAGACTGATTCTTATTGTGCGTTGGTAAATACGCGCTTTTCCTGAATTCTGGCCTTCTTACCAGTCAATGCACGCAAGTAGTACAACTTAGCGCGACGAACCTTACCAATCTTGTTAACAGTAATGCTGTCAATAGCCGGAGATTCCAATGGGAAAATACGTTCAACACCTACAGTACCAGACATCTTACGAACGGTGAAACGCTTCTTGTCACCATGTCCAGCAATCTTGATAACTACACCACGGTACAACTGTACACGTTCCTTGTTACCTTCAACGATACGGTATGCTACAGTAATTGTGTCACCAGCCTTGAATGCAGGATGTTGCTTACCAGTAGCAAATGCTTCTTCTGCAATTTTAATTAAATCCATTATTTGTAATTATTAAATTGTTTATCGTTACCAACGCAACATATCATGTAACTCTTCATGACAGCGATTGCGCGGAAAGCGGTGCAAAAGTACTGCTTTTTTATGATTCCACAAAGATATTTCGGATATTTTTTAATGGAAATGATTGTTATACAACTGCTTTTTCGTAATTTTGGGAACCCATAAACAAAAACGTTATGAAAAGAACCATACTATTACTATTGATATTAATTACCACTCTCACCCTAAGCGCCCAAGCATCGGCCGAATGGAAGGAGAAAGCGCAGACAGAAGCCTGCAAGCAATGGGTGGAACAAAAGTTGGCCGGAATGACACTGAAAGAAAAGATAGGCCAGCTCTTTATCCACACCGTAGCACCCACCGACAATGCAGCTACCCGCAAGAACATAGGCAATGCCGTGACCGAATATAAGGTAGGGGGATTGTTGTTCTCGGGCGGAGAGCTGGCCAACCAGGTGAGACTCACCAATTATGCGCAAGAGTTGGCCGAGGTGCCCTTGATGCTGACCTTTGATGGCGAGTGGGGACTGGCCATGCGCCTGAAGCGTACACCCACATTCCCCAAGAACCGTGTGCTGGGGTGCATACAAGACAACCAACTGCTGTATGAATATGGCAAGGAAGTGGCACGCCAATGTCGCGAAATAGGGGTGCACGTGAACTTTGCACCTGTAGCCGATGTAGACAACAATCCGAAGAATCCCGTCATCAACACCCGTTCGTTTGGGGGAGACCCACACAATGTGGCCGATAAGGTGGTGGCTTATGCCCGTGGATTGGAAGCGGGTGGGGTACTCTCGGTGAGCAAGCATTTCCCCGGTCATGGAGACACGAATGTAGACTCGCACAAGGCTTTGCCGGTGCTGAAATTCACCCGCGAAAGACTGGACAGCATCGAGCTGGTGCCCTTCAGAAAGGCGATAGCAGCGGGGCTGAACGGGATAATGATAGGACACCTGGACGTACCGGCACTGAGCAAACGCACGGCCTCGCTATCGGACGAAGTGATTGGGATGTTGCGCAACGAAATGGGTTTTGAGGGCTTGGTGTTTACCGATGCGCTGGAAATGAAAGGGGTATCGGGCAATACGGATGTGTGTGCACGGGCTTTGATGGCAGGTAACGATATGTTGTTGGCTCCCCGCAACTTGAAGCGTGAATTGGAGGGAGTACTACGAGCCATAAAGGCCGGAAAGCTGACCGAAGCACAGATTACCGAAAAATGTCGCAAGGTGCTGACCTATAAATATATATTGGGATTGAACAAGAAACCACAGATACAACTATCGGGCTTGGAACAACGATTGAACCGCCCCGCAACGCAGGAATTGATAAACAGATTGGAAAGAGCATCCGTTACGGTGGTGAGCAACGATGGAGGCATCCTGCCCATCGAGATGTCTTTGGGAGGTACCACCTTGTATCAGATAGGAAAGTCGGCGGAAGGAAACCTCTTTTCCCAACGCTTGCAACGCTATCTGTTGCATAACGTGGTGCAGGCACATCCCGACTCTATATCAACGCATCGCAATCGTCTGCTGAAGGCCAATAGGGTAGTGGTGGCCTTGTATACGGAGAAGTACGATGCCTACAAGCCCATGCTCGATGCCCTGTCGGCCAAGGTGCCGGTGGTGTATGTGTACCTCGCTCCCTTGCGCCGTATATATAATAAAGGTAATGAGTGGAAGAAAGCCGGTGCCGTGGTGCTGGGACATTCATCGTCGAGGGAAGTGCAGGAGTTTGTAGCCGGTGTGCTGGTAGGTACGGAAGAGGCCGATGGACGCTTGTCGGTCGAAGTACAAGGATACCGAAAGCCGGGCGAGGGGGTGACCTTGAGGCACATGCAGGAAACCAAGGTGTATCGTCCCGAAGATCATGGCATGGATGCATCGGTATTGAGCCGGATAGACGAGATAGTGAAGGAAGGCATACAGAAAAAAGCATACCCGGGATGCCAGGTGCTGATACTGAAGGATGGAGTGCCCGTGTACGACAAGTGCTTCGGTACGTTTACCTATGAGGGAAAACGCCAGGTGAAGCCCGATGACTTGTACGACATTGCTTCGCTCACCAAGACCACAGCTACCTTGCTGGCCGTGATGAAACTATACGATGAGGGGAAGTTTGGACTCACCGACAAGATAACGAAATACGTACCCGCCCTGAAGGGAAGTCCCAAGGCACGCATCACCATCGAAGAGTTGTTGTTGCACCAATCGGGCTTGCCCGCCTTCTGGCCCTTCTATCGGGAGGCGATAGACGATAGCAGCTACCAAACTACTTTCTACAAGGCACGGAGGGATGCGCAACACACCACACAGGTAGACAGACGCTTGTGGGTAGTAAACAACTTCAAGTACAAGCCCGAATGGGTGTCGGAAGTAAAGAATGACTCTTTCCCCCGACAGATTGTAGAAGGCATGTATGTGGGCGATGCCTTTGCCGGCAAGATGATAGAGATGATAGCATCGGACGAAATACCTTTGAAAGACCGGCGCTATCGGTACAGTTGTCTGAACTTCATGCTCTTGAAGGAGATGGTGGAGCAGATAACCGGCATGCCGATGGATGCCTATCTGGAGAAGGAATTCTACAAGCCTATGGGGATGGAACATACGCTATACCGCCCTTTGCAACGATTCTCCAAAGAGCAGATTGTGCCTACCGTAAAGAAAGACCACTTGCGCAAGAACCGGACACTCCAAGGCGAAGTGCACGATGAAATTGCTTCGTTTATGGGAGGAGTATCGGGTAATGCGGGCTTGTTCTCGAACGCACACGATGTGGCCAAGGTGTATCAGTTGTTTGTGGACAAGGGGATGTATGGTGGCAAGCGCTATATCAGTGCAAACACATGCGACCTCTTTATGAACCATGTGTCGAAAATAAGCCGGAGGTCGTTGGGCTTCGACAAGCCCGACAGAAAGAACCTGCCCAAGAGCCCTTGTGCCGAGGAGGCCCCTGCCGAAGTGGTGGGACATACCGGTTTTACAGGTACCTGTGCCTGGGCCGACCCCAAGAACCAGTTGGTGTATGTGTTCTTGAGCAACCGCATCTATCCGCGGGTGTTTGACCATAAAGGACTCATGACACTGAATATCCGTCCACGTATCCAACAGGTTATGTATCAGGCTTTGCAGAAGTGATTATATTTAGACTTGATACAAATAAGATAAAATTGTAAGGTCGGGATAGCAAAACTCAAAGAAAAACTATATCTTTGCAAAGAAATTAGTACTAATAACTTAAATAATAAACAAAATGGCTTACGTAATTAGTGACGATTGTATCGCTTGCGGTACTTGTATCGATGAATGCCCAGTTGGCGCAATTTCTGAAGGTGATAAGTATTCAATTGATCCAGATGCTTGTACAGAATGTGGAACATGTGCTGATGCATGTCCTTCTGAAGCAATCAGCTTGGGCTAATACAATCTGAGAAAAGTATGACTAACGGCTATCCTAAACTAAATTAGGATGGCCGTTTTTTGGTTGTTTTATCGTGTTATCCAGAGGAATATAAATTTAAATAATATAATAAGCGATGAAGAAATTATTGCAAACATTATGTGGAATCATGCTTTGTTGGGGAGCAACTGATGTATGTGCCCAGCAAGAGCAGAAGCCGGCATTGGACCATTCGGTCTATAAGATTTGGCAGAATGTAGGAGCCTTCCAACTGACGGATGATGGCAAGTATGCTGCTTATCTGACCAATGTGGGAGAAGGAGATGGCTCGGTTAGTTTGGTAGACCTGAAAACATCAGAGACAACCACCGTACACAGAGGATCGAGAGCTAATTTTTCACACAACGGGAAATACATGTATTTCACCATCCGTCCGTTCTATGAACAGACTCAAGAAGCCAAGCGCAAGAAATTGAAAGGCGACAAGGCTCCTAAAGATACCTTGGGCATCTTGAACCTGAAGACCAAGGAACTTGTGAAATTCTCGGCCTTGAAGAGGGTGGAAGCACCACGCGAAGCGGGAAATTTCATGGCATTCAACATTGAAGTGGACAAGCCGGAAGCTCCCAAGGATTCGGTAGCCAATAAGAAGAAAGCGAAAGCCAAAAGCAAGAAAGAGGTGTTGACGCTGATTTACGATTTCAAGAAGGGAGTTGTAGTGGATACGTTGAAGCACATCGATGTGATGGCTTTTGATAAGCAAGGCAAACAATTGTTCTGCATAGCTACAGATGCTACCAAGCAACTCTTTGTATACAACCCGGAAACAAGGGTGAGCAAGGTGATTCTCGAAGCACATAAGAAGGCCGATATCCAACGCCCCATTATGTCGGACGATGGTACCCGCATTGCTTTTTATGCTAATACAGACTCTACCAAGAAGTTCGACGAGAATGTGGAAATCTATACTTGTCGCATGAATGTGGAGAATCCGAAGCCGGTGAAGTTGATTACCAACGATATTAAAGGATTGCCTGAGGGTATGTTGGTATCGAAGAACAGAGCCATCTCCTTCAGCAAGAAGGGCGACCGATTGTTCTTCGGCATCACTTATCCGATAGCCAAGAAGGATACTACCATCAAGGAAGAACAGGCTCAGTTGGATGTATGGCACTATCAGGCTCCGTATATAGCTACGCAGGATTTGCACATGAAGGGGATGCTTCAGAAAAGAAGCTATTTGTCGGTAGTGGAACTTGATACACTCGACTATTCGTTGAAGAGCGAAAAGATGGTATGTCTGGCTACAGAAGATTATCCTGTTCCTACCGTACCCGATGAATGGAGTGCCAATTATGCCTATACACATACCAGTCAGCCTTACTTGATACAAGCCCAGTGGGATGCCAATCCGATAGGCGATTTGTACATCATCTCGTTGAAGGACGGTTCTTCGCGCCTCTTGGCCAAGGGTAGTTATGTGTTTGGTATGCACACATCACCATCGGGCGATTACCTGGTGTGGTTCAATCCGGAAGATAACCAGTATTACTCCATGGACCTTCGTCAAGTGAACAAGGGTGATTTTGAAGCCGAAATCAAGACCATCAAGATAAGTGGGGATATTCCACATCCGTTGTGGAAAGAATCGCACGACAAGCCTCAGATGGCCGGTCCTTATGGAAATGGCGGATGGAGCGAAGACGAAAAGACATTCTATGTATACGACAAGTATGATGTGTGGTCGCTTGACCCGTTAGGCGAGCGTAAGGCGGAAATGCTTACCCAAGGCTTGGGACGCGAAAAGGGATATACCTTCAAGATGATGCGTTGGGATGCCATGCAATTGCCTGAGGGGACTCCCGGGGTGAAGAAGACACCTATCAAACCTACTGATAACATTTACTTTACCGCTTTCGACAACAAGACAAAGGGTAATGGTTACTACATGCGTAAAGCCGGTAAGGGCAAGTGGCAACCCATGAAGGAGCTGATTATGGAACCCAACTTCCAATTGGGATACCTTAACAAGGCGAAGGATGCCAATATCATTACCTTTACCAAATCCAACTTTGTGGAAAGCCAGAATTTGTGGGTGACTACGAATATGTTCAAGACTTCGAAGAAGTTGACGAATGCCAATCCGCAACAGAAGGATTATAATTGGGGTACTTGCGAGTCGGTATATTGGAAGGCATACGATGGTCGTGAGTTGGAAGGATTGCTCTACAAGCCCGAAAACTTCGACCCAAACAAGAAGTATCCGATGGTGGTGTATTTCTACGAAACCTCTTCGCAATACAAGCATTATTACCGCAAGCCGGATGTGAGCCGTTCAACCATCAACATTACCTATTTTGTAAGTAATGGCTATTTGGTGTTCATGCCCGATATTCATTATACCGTAGGACACCCGGGCAAGAGTGCCTATAATTGCATTGTGTCGGGGGTAGAAAACCTTTGCAAGAATACTTGGGTGGATAAGGATAACGTCGCCATCCAGGGTCAGAGTTGGGGTGGTTATCAGGTGGCTTATCTGGTTACACAAACCGATATGTTCAAGTGTGCAGGATCGGGTGCGCCTGTAGCTAACATGACGAGTGCCTATGGGGGTATCCGTTGGGGAAGCGGGGTAGTGCGCCAATTCCAATATGAACATACCCAGAGCCGTATTGGC
This sequence comes from Bacteroides sp., assembly GCA_017472925.1. Classification (GTDB taxonomy): domain Bacteria; phylum Bacteroidota; class Bacteroidia; order Bacteroidales; family Bacteroidaceae; genus Phocaeicola. Next base: position 9,403 of record JAFUNS010000042.1, read on the forward strand.
AAGACTTTGTGGGATGAAGGTGGATTTGATTTGTACATCGAGAACTCTCCGCTCTTCTTTGCCGATAAGGTGAAGACACCTCTCCTCATTATGCATAACGATAAGGATGAAGCGGTGCCCTGGTATCAAGGCATTGAATACTTTACCGCCTTGCGTAGATTGGGCAAGCCCGTGTGGATGCTTCAATATAACGATGAAACACACAACTTGTCAAAGCGTGTAAATGCATTGGATTATACCATCCGCCTCTCTCAATTTATGGATCATTTCTTGAAGGGTGCCCCTATGCCCAAGTGGATGAAGTATGGTGTTTCGTCTACCCAGAAAGGTATTGACTATGGGTTGGAGTTGGTGGAAGAGTAGGCACAATATAGAGAATGTGTCATAAATGTATTTTAGGCACGGATTACACGGATTAACACGGTTTTTAGTGTATGTTTACATCAACTATTTCCGTGCAATCCGTGTAATCCGTGCCTATAAAAATAGTGGATACGTATTTCTACGTACCCACTTATTTTTTATACTATTAAAGTCTTATTTTAACTTTGCCAATGCTTCCTTGATACGACGCATAGCTTCCACGATGTTTTCATCAGAAGTGGCATAGCTCATGCGGATGCATTCAGGTGAGCCGAATGAAGTTCCGCCTACACAAGCTACATGACCTTCTTCCAACAAATACATAGCCAAATCATCAGCATTGTTGATGGTACGTCCCTCTACAGACTTGCCATAGAACGAATCGCATTTTGGGAAGAGGTAGAAAGCACCTTGTGGGTTGTTTACTTCGAATCCAGGGATTTCCTTAGCCAATTGTACAATCAGGTTACGACGACGTTCGAATGCTTGACGCATTTCTTCTACGGGTGCTTGAGTTCCGGTATAAGCTGCTTCTGCGGCCTTTTGAGATACCGAGCAAGGACCTGATGTGTATTGGCCTTGCAACTTGTTGATAGCCTTCACCAACCATTCGGGACCTGCTACGAAACCAATGCGCCAACCGGTCATGGCGTATGCCTTTGATACACCATTCACGATGATTACACGATCGTGTACTTCTGCGAATTGGGCGATGCTTTCGTGCTTGCCTACATAATTGATATGTTCATAGATTTCGTCGGCAATGATGTACACTTGCGGATGATTGGCCAAAACTTCGGCCAATCCCTTCAATTCTTCCTTGCTATATACCGAGCCGGTAGGGTTTGATGGAGAACAAAGAATCAAAGCCTTGGTCTTCGGAGTGATAGCAGCTTCGAGTTGGGCGGGAGTAATCTTGAAATCCTGATCGATACCAGCTGTTACGATAACAGGTGTACCATCGGCCATCTTCACCATTTCCGGATAACTTACCCAATATGGAGCAGGTACGATGACTTCGTCGCCTGGGTTAACCAATACCATGATAGCGTTGCAAACCGATTGTTTGGCACCGTTGGCACATGAGATTTGTGCGGCGGTATAATCCAATCCGTTTTCGTTCTTCAACTTGGCCACGATGGCATTGCGAAGTGCCGGATAACCCGGTACAGGTGAATATCTGGAGAAATTGTCGTCGATAGCCTGTTTAGCTGCTTCTTTTATGTGGTCGGGTGTATTGAAGTCGGGTTCTCCTACACTCAAGTTGATAACATCAACACCTTGGGCTTTCAATTCATTGCTCTTTTGCGACATGGCAAGTGTGGCCGAAGGTGACAAGCGGTTCAGACGATCTGATAATTGGTTCATAATGATTGTATTTAGTATTAATATTTTTGCAAATTAAATGAATTTATTTGAAATGTGAAAGAAAAATCACTTGTTGAAGTGTAGGGTGTGTCCCATTCGGTCTTTCTTGGTTTTCAAATAGCGTTCATTGTATTGGTTGGGTGTAATTTCGATTGCTACATTTTCCACTACCGAAAGGCCGTATGATTCCAATCCTACGCGCTTCACGGGGTTATTGGTCATGAGGCGCATCTTGGTTACGCCAATGCTACGGAGGATTTCGGCTCCAATGCCATAATCGCGTTCGTCGGCCTGGTGTCCCAAGTGGATGTTGGCGTCTACAGTATCCATGCCATTTTCCTGAAGCTTGTAGGCTTTCATCTTTTCCATCAAGCCGATGCCACGACCTTCCTGGTTGAGGTAGACCACGGCTCCCTTACCTTCCTTTTCAATCATTTGGAGAGCTTTGTGAAGTTGGTCGCCACAATCGCAACGCTTGGAGCCGAAGATATCACCGGTGATGCACGAGGAGTGTACACGTACCAGTACGGCTTCGTCGGGCTTGATGTCTCCCTTGATGATGGCAATGTGTTCCAATCCGTTACTTTTCTGACGGAAGGGGATGAGGCGGAAATGTCCGTATTCGGTAGGCATATCTACTTCCACACCTTTTTCTACCAATGACTCTTGGGTAAGTCGGTAGGCTATCAAGTCGCGGATAGAGATAATCTTGATGTCATATTGTTTTGCTTTTTCAATGAGCTGGGGCATGCGAGCCATGGTGCCGTCTTCGTTCATGATTTCGATGAGGGCTGCGGCGGGTTGCATACCGGCCAGGCGAGCCATGTCGATAGCTGCTTCGGTGTGTCCGGCACGTTTCAATACACCTTTGTCTTGTGCATAAAGGGGGTTGATATGTCCCGGTCGGCCAAAAGTAGAAGCGGTCGAGGTGGGGTCGGCCAAGGCCAGAATGGTAGCGGCACGGTCGTGTGCTGATACACCGGTGGTGCATCCTTCCAACTTATCGATGGTAACGGTGAACGGAGTGCCCAGGATGGAAGTGTTGTTGCTTACCTGCTTGTCGAGTTCAAGCTCTGCACAACGCTTCATGGTGATAGGTGCACACAATACACCTCTACCTTCCTTCAGCATGAAGTTCACTTTTTCAGGAGTAATCTTTTCTGCGGCAATGATGAAGTCACCTTCATTCTCGCGGTCTTCGTCATCCACTACAATGATGAATTTCCCTTCGCGGAAGTCGGCAATGGCTTCTTCAATTGTGTTCAGTTTGAATTGTTCCATATTATTTTGATAGTAATTCGTTTTTAATTCGTTCTTGTATATCGGTATTGGTCTTGGTGATGGTCTTCAAATCCTTGTCCAGACGCTTGCTGAAGTGCCAGATGCGGATGTAATAGAAAAGGCCTACCGGTATAATGATACCTGCCAACAGGTTGAGCCAACGGTTGTCGAACGGACTCTTGTGGGCTTTGGTGGAAAGTATCGGGTAATTGTTCATCAGGTTGAGCAATGGGCCATCCTTACTGTTCGAAAGTTCTTCAATCAAGGCTTCCAATTGGTCGCTGATGCTTGCAATCTTGTCATCGTGTCCATGGTTGGTGAACACTTTGTAATAATTGGGGACGGCACTCAATGAATGTTGGCTCAAATAAGCCTGACATTGCTTGCTCACTTCGTCCAAATCGGTTACTATGCGTGCATAGTTAGGGTCTTCGATAATAACTTCTTTCTTGAAGATGTGGCGTGAGCTTCTCAAACCAAACAACCAACGGAAGAAGTTCAGGTATACTTCGAGGTTGAACACCACGGAGTCCTTGTTCGATTTATAGGTGAAGAACACACCGATGGGAGTCAACACCAGGGTACTCATCCATACACCGAGTATCATGTTCATTTCGCCGCTTCGTGCCACACGGGTAGCACCTGTATCGATAATGTAATAGAGCACAAAGATGATGACGGAGATAACCACGGGTAATCCCAATCCACCCTTACGGATGATGGCGCCTAGCGGAGCTCCGATAAAGAAGAACATCAAGCAACTGAGCGACAAGGTGATTTTCTGATGCCAGGCAGCTTCGTGCTTGCGGATGTTCTTGTCGGTCTCAGTGTTTTGCACACTTCGACTCTTCCAATCGTTAGCCAAGGTGGCCATTCTGTCTGCACTATTCTTCAGTGTTTCATCCTTCTCCATCAAGGTATAGGCTTGGAAAACACTATCCATATTGACGATAGCAGCAATCTCACCCGCTTCCATTTTGGTGGAATCTCGCTTGGTGAATATCTTCTTGGTGTAGGTTGTTACGGTAATGTCCTTGTACATAGATCGTCCTACACTATCGGCCTGGAGGGAGAGTGAATCGATGGAGTGGCTAATCTCAATCATGTTCTTACTATCCGAACGGTCGCCCAAATAGCTACCGTCAATCATTTCGAATCCACCATCGAATTCAATGATAATATGCTTTTCGCGGAAGGATTCACGGCGATAGGGTACGTTCTTTGATGAGATGGTTTGCGATTTCAAGTTCTCGAATTGCTCCCCATTGTACAAGTGAAGTTGCAGATGTTGCTTGTCGGCGGTCATCTCCATCTTGCCTTCGTTGGCAAAGATGATGCGGGCATTCTCAAATCCATCGGTAAAGCTATAGATGAGCACTTCTTCCATGATGCCCGTTTCGCGGTCCTTGCTCTTGATGTAAATGTTGTATCCGTCTATCTCATCGTAGAATACACCTTCGGGGATATCGAGCTCGGGCGAAGTCTGCTTCATCGATACCAGGAGGGTCCATAGTTGTTGCTGGGCTTTGGGGGCGATTACGTTTTGGAAATAAAATGAGGTGCCGGCCAATAGCATACAGCAAATGATGAGCGGACTCATGATACGTAGCAAAGGGATACCTGCCGCTTTCATGGAAAGCAGTTCGTATCGTTCGCCAAAATTACCAAAGGTCATGAGGGCGGCCAAGAGGATGGCCAGTGGAAGTGATAAGGGAATCAGTGTCAGCCCCGAATAGAAGAAGAATTGGCCCAACACGTCCATTTCCAGCCCTTTCCCTACCAGTTCGTCCACATATCTCCATAAGAACTGCATCATAAAAATGAAGAGGCAGATGAAGAATGTGCCGGCAAAGAGTTGCAAGAAACTCTTTAGTATGAATATATCTAATTTTTTAATGCGTAGCATGCTTTTCTTTTGTACAACTTTCAGCCTACAAAAGTAGCATAAAAAATGCAGAGCATTGGTATGTTTTGACTATTTTTTGGAAATTATAGTCCGCTAACCCGTTTCATCTTCTCTATTTGAGAGTCCCAAAGGTCTTGCAGGTCTTCCACTTCATCAGATTCGGCCCAGTCGATAACTTCTAGCATAAGGTCGTCGGTCAGCTCATTTTGGCTCAATCTCAGCTCAAAATAGCTCTTCTTGTCCTCATCGTCCAACCAATGGAAGCGGATGAAGTTATTGGTACGCATGTGGGTCATCTCGGCTTCACGTTGCTCGGTTTTTCCCCAATGGAAAGTAAATATCTTGTCTTGCACGGTTACTTTATCGGCAAACCAGGTTTCCAACCCCGATGGAGTACCAATAATCGACCATACAATATTTCCTGAGCCCGCTTTGAGCATGTATTCCATGTGTATTTTTTCTTTTCCCATATATTATTGTTTAAGATTCGGTGCCAAATTAAGGCATTTTTTTTGTATTACCCTAATATATATTGATAAATTTTCGACGATGTTGCAATAAAAAGTTGTGAAAGGATTTGTGAATATCAAAAATTCGTTCTACCTTTGCACCCGCAAATCAGAAATGATGGCGGGATAGCTCAGCTGGTTAGAGCGCATGATTCATAATCATGAGGTCCCCGGTTCAATCCCGGGTCCCGCTACAAAGAAAAAGATTTTGCCGTTGGGTGGCTTCCACGCCTGGCGGTTTTTTTATTGGAAGATGGCGGGATAGCTCAGCTGGTTAGAGCGCATGATTCATAATCATGAGGTCCCCGGTTCAATCCCGGGTCCCGCTACTAAAAAAGAGGTTAAACTAATGAAGTTTGACCTCTTTTTTATTTTCTTTCCCCTTTTTGCATTATTTAACGAGAAAGATTAGTTTAAGAACTATTTAAATTAGTTTCTTTGCAAAAAACATGAAGCTATGAAAACATTAACGGGAAAAGAAGAAGAAATTATGGGCTTCTTTTGGGATAAGGGGCCTTTGTTCGTCAGACAAATGCTGGACTTTTACGATGAACCTCGTCCTCATTTCAATACTGTTTCTACTTTTGTTAGAGGATTGGAAGAAAAAGGTTATGTAGCGCATCGGGCTATGGGGAACACTTATCAATATTATGCGGCTGTGTCCCGAGATGAGTATAAAAAGAAAACCTTGAAGAGTGTCATTTGCAAATATTTCAATAATTCGTATTTAGGGGTAGTGTCTTCATTGGTTCAAGAGGAAGAAATCTCGTTGGAAGAGTTGAAAGAACTGATTCGTGAAGTGGAGAATGCTAATAAATAAGGTAGGACTATGGGATTATTCTTTGTTTATGCCGTAAAGGCATCGGTTTGTTTGGCCGGATTCTACTTGTTTTACCGGTTGCTGTTGAGTAAGGAAACCTTTCATCGCTTCAATCGGGTAGCTTTGTTGGGGTTATTGGCATTTTCTTGCCTTACTCCTTTGATAGAGGTTACTACTCAGGAAGTGTCGGAAGTGAATCAATCCTTTTTGTCTTTGGAAGAAATGTTGATGATGGCCGACCTTAGTTCGGAAGTGGTGGTGGAAGAGGAGGTTGCTTTCCCCTGGCGAGAACTTTTGTTGTTGGTGTATATTGCTGGTATCTTCTTCTTTCTGATTCGTCATTTATGGTCATTGAGTAAGATGGTACGATTGCTTCGTTCGGCTCGGAAAAAAGTGTTGGAGGATGGAATTATTCTTTATGTTCATCAGAAGAAAGAGGTAGCTCCATTCAGTTGGATGAGGTGTATTGCCATATCGGAGAGTGATTGGAAAGAAAGTGGCGAAACTGTGCTGACGCATGAACGCGCCCATATTCAGAATCACCATTCTTGGGACTTGTTGTTGGCTGAGGCTTGCATCTTCTTCCAATGGTTTAATCCTGCGGCTTGGCTGTTGAAGCAAGAATTACAAAATATCCACGAGTATGAAGCAGATGAGTGGGTAATCAATCAAGGCATCGATGCAAAAAAATATCAGTTATTAATCATTAAAAAATCCGTTGGCGCAATGCTCTACTCTATTGCCAACAGCTTTAATCACAGTTCACTTAAAAAGCGTATCACTATGATGATCAAGAAAAAATCAAATCCCTGGGCGCGTGTGAAGTACTTATATGTACTCCCGTTGGCAGCAGTTGCAGTAGCTGCTTTCGCCCGTCCTGAAGTCTCAAATGAACTCAATGAGATTTTAAGTGTCAAAGTTAATGATTTAACTTCAATCGTGAAAGCGGAAGAGGTTAAAAGTGTCGAATTTTCTTCCGATGAGAAGTTCAAAGTTACTGGTACGGTAGTAGAAGCCGAGAGAAAGAATGTTCCGGTGATAGGTGCCAGTATCATTGTGAGAGGTACAACGAAAGGTACTTTGACCGATATTGATGGAAACTTTGAGTTGTCCGATGTGAAAGTGGGAGACGTAATCATGGTTTCGTTTGTGGGTTATCAAACTCAGTTGGTAGTCGTAAAGGATACTACTCCTTTAGTGGTGCAGATGACCGAAAAGGTACAAACTTTGGATGAAATGGTAGTCGTTGGTTACGAAAACAGTAGTGAAGAAAACAAAGCGGATGCTGATAAAAAGGAAACCGAAGAGTCTACTACACAAGAGCCTCAAGAAAAAGTTATCTTCCAGGTGGTAGAAGAGATGCCGGAATTCCCCGGAGGTATGGCAGAAGCGATGAAGTTCTTGTCTAAGAACATAAAATATCCATCGGTGGCTCAGAAAGCCAAGATTGAAGGCCGAGTGATAGTACAGTTCGTTGTGGAAAAAGATGGTAGTGTCTCCGATGTTAAAACAGTACGTAGTGTCAGTCCGGAATTGGATGCGGAAGCTATTCGGGTAGTAAACATGATGCCGAAATGGACTCCTGGTAAACAAAGAGGCAAGGCCGTAGCTGTAAAATTTACCATGCCGATAATGTTCCGTCTGGATACTCCCAAAGATAATGCCGTTACCCAAAAGGTATCTATGAAAGTAGAGCAAGGTGTCAAGAGGGAAACTGTAGACGAGGCAAAGAATTTGTTGAAAATAAAGGGTACGGTAGTGGATGTTCGTACTCCAAACGATAAAAAGCCATTGGTGGTAGTTGATGGAAAAGTACAAGAAAATGGCGAAGAAACCATGAAGAACCTTTCGGCGGAATCCATTGAGTCCATGACTGTTCTTAAAGATAAATCAGCAATGGAACTTTATGGCGATAAAGGGAAAGACGGAGTGATTATAATTACTACCAAGAAAAATTAATTGTACATGAAACAACTTATAACACTTCTGCTGTGTATGTTTCCGTTATGGGTGAATGCCCAGACGGAAGAAGAAATCCGAAAGGCATTGGAAAGCTATGATTTTGAAACACCCATTGCGCAAATAGCCCCGGCCGCTGGTGACTCGGTGTTTACTCCTTTGCGGGCGCAGGCTTTGAAAGCCATGAATCGCCATTCGGAAGCCTTGAAAGAATGGAACTCTATCCTGAAAGAAGACAGCACAAACACCAAAGTTTTAATAGAATTGGCAGAGTGTTATAAGTTGGTCAATCGAATGATGGGGGCGACTGCTTGTTATGAAAAGGCAGTCGCCTTACATCCCGAAAACAAGTATTTCCGTCAGCAATACATCCGTTCATTGCTGGCTTCCGACAAGTACGAGGAAGCTCGCAACTCGTGCCATACTTGGTTGGATATGGATTCTCTCTCGGCTACGGCCTTTAAATTCTTGGGCATGGCCTATGAAGGTATGGTGGCCGCCGACAATCCGGATGCATTAAGTAATGCTTTCATGGCCTACAATGCGGCTTATCGGATTGATTCATTGGATGCGCAGACGGTGGCACACATCGCCTCTATCTTCAATAACAACGAACAATATCCGGATGCGGTGGCAGTTACTGAATGTTATCGTTCGACAGATACCTTGAATGTAGATGTGAATCGACAGAATGCCAAAGCCTATTGCATGATGAAGGAATATCCTACGGCTGTTCAGCGTTATGAAGGATTGAAAGCAATGGGCGACCGTAGTTTTACTACCTTATATTATTTAGGGGTAAGTCATTATGGGGATAATTGGATGTATGGAGCCAGAGACAACTTATTGGAGGCTCACAAGAAGGCTCCGAATGACATTAATATCTTGTATTATTTAGGCAAAGCTTCGGTGCGCAGTTCGTGGAAGCAAGAAGGAATGGACTATATGAAGGCGGCACTCGAAATAGCTGTGCCTACCGACAGCTTGATGGCTCGTTTGTATGACGGTTTGGTGGAATGTCAGCGATATGTGAAGACCGATCCCTACGAACGGATAGAGACGATGAAGAAACTCTATTCTTATAACAAGAAATATAGGTTGTTTTACTCCATTGCCGATATATACGACCGTCAGAAGGATTATGCCAATGCAGTTCATTATTACGAAAAATACATGGAACTCGTTCCTAAAAATCTTCGAGAAGCATTGGATGAGGAAGGCAAGCCTCTCCCTAATGCCGAAACATTGTATCAACGGGTAAAGCGGAGAGTGGAGAAAATCAAAGTAGAAGATTTCTTCCGCAATGGGGCGCATGATGATTATTTTGAAAATAAATACATGAAGATGATTCAAGCGAAAAAGGATTCATTGGATAGAGTAAAAAAGAAATAGCATGAAAAAGACATTGTTAACAGGCTTGTTGATATTGCTCGGGATGGCTTCACAAGCACAGAATGAAATTACCATCGACGGTAAAGTAACGAATGTAAAGGATGGACTTATCGTAAGCCTTTTCCGAGAAGATGGTAGGGTAGGTACAACCATTGCGACGGACACCATTGAAGGGGGAACCTTTCATTTCAAGGTGGAAGCAAAAGATAAATTGGATAAGCTTTCCGTCTATGTGCGATCAACTGATTTCCCTTCCATGACTCGTGATGTGTATGCTACTCCCAATTCTCATATTCAAGTGATTGGGAACGATAATCTGATTTATACTTGGGAGGTAAAAAGCGATGTAAAAGAGCAACAAGAAGCCGATAAGTATTTGTTTGCTGCCAAGGACTTGTGGATAGAGTTCCAGAAACGGGGGGCTGAAGAAAGTGGTCTTTGGAAAATCATAGACTCTTCTACTGCTACTTCCGAGGAAAAGCAGGCGGCAAAGGATAAGATGAAATCTTTACGTAAGGAATGTGAAGAAATTCAGCTGGAAATCAGTAAGATAGAGATTGCTATGATGAAGGAAAGGCCTGTTACACCCATTTGGCTGGACAAAATGTATGGCTTAAGTATGGGTGTTCGATATAAGCCGGATTATCCATATACAGAAGATGTAAAGGCTCTTTATGCCCGTATGTCGGAGGAACAGAAGAATTCGGATATGGGAAAACTGATTACTCCCAATGTCTTCCCGCCTAAGGTGGTAAAAGTAGGAGAGGAGATGGCTGATACGGACTTGTACGACTTGGAAGGCAATCTGCATCATTTGGCAGAGTTGAAGGGTAAGTATTTGTTGCTCGACTTCTGGAGTAGTGGCTGTGGCCCTTGCATCATGGCTATTCCGGAGATGGGAGAAATCCAGGGAAAATATGCTGACAAGCTGACGGTAGTAAGCCTTAGCTCAGATACAGAGAAACAATGGAAAGCGGCTTCTGCCCGTCATAACATGACTTGGAAGAACTGGAGTGATAAGAAGCAGACTGGTGGACTTTATGCCAAGTATGGGGTAAATGGGATTCCGCACTATGTTTTGATTTCTCCGGAAGGCAAGATGGTAAGTTCTTGGTTTGGCTATGGTAAAGGTAGTTTATGGCGACAGCTGAGACCGTACATGCAACCGAAGCCAGCCATGAGCTTTGAAAAGAAAGAAGGAGTTTTGCTGGTCAACTATCCGGATGTTCAATCCAATCAAACCAACGGCACATTGGAAATCAAGCAAGTAGAGTGTACACCCCAGGCAACTGTAATTCACTTCAATGCTTACTATACCCCTAACTATTGGATAAAAATAGCTTCGTCTACCATGCTGACGACATCCGACGGAAAGCAATTCAAAGTGCTGAAAGCCGAAGGAATTACATTGGATAAGGAATTCTTCATGCCGGAAAGTGGTGAAGCTGAATTCTCTCTGACATTCGAGCCGCTTCCATCAGGCATTAAGTCTTTCAATTTCAAGGAAAGTGAAAATTGGAAGATTATGGGGATTCGATTGGAGTAACTCTTTCTCCCCCTCTCAAGAGGGGATAAATTCCAAACAACTTTTAACTCAAAAAAATAAAGATGAAAAGATTTCAATTCTTGGTTTTGGCTTTGTTCATGGCTGTATCCGTTTTCTCGCAAAACATAAAATCGCAGAAAGCAACAATGGATGATTATTTGCCTTTGTTGAATGCTACGGGCTATAAAGTATATTCGTTCGATATAACTGAGTTCCTGAACGACACTTACAACTTTAAATTCAGCATCAAAGAGTATGTAAATCGGGAAGAAGTGCCTGGAAACAATCGTTTCTCAATGTTCAGCAATCGGATGATGTTGAATGATTTCCCCGAAGAATCGCAAAAACGAATTTTGGAAGAAGGACGTGCCGCCGATCCGGAGAAGGGCGTATATATGCAAGCCAAAAAGCTGACGATTGGGTTCATGCCGGCAACGTCGGATTCTTTGCGGCGTGTCAATTTGGAAATGGATGGCATGGGTTCAAGTGGAAGGCAATTAACCTTGAAATCCCTAACAGATCCGAAGACTGGTAAAAAGTTCTACCATTATGAAAGCCGTCCGTTTATCGTTGATAAGTTTGAAGAAGGTAAGTTTATTCCTTTGGTGTTCTTTGCCTCGTGTTGGGTGGATAAGGTCTATGGTTTCTTCCGTTTCTGTGGCGCAATGGAAATCGGTCCGAATATGGAAGCCGACTATGTAGAAAATACGCCTCACTATTATGTTATTGGGGTAGAAATCAACAAGGCGAAATAACTTTCACTACATTCACTTTCTGCTGATTCACAAAAGGTTAGAGTGCCGATCCGTTTAATAGGCGGCGTGTAAAAGTGAGACTTGCTTCATCGGCCAACGCTTGCAGTCTCGTTGGCCTTCGAGACTTGCTTCGTTGACCATCAAGACTGCAAGCGTCATCTTTCACTCCTTATTTCATAAGACCTTCACTTTAATTTCTTGTAAATCAGCAGAAAGTGAAAGAGGTGAAAGTCTGATTCATTGCGATTGGAAATTGTATAAACGACAAACCCCAAAAACATTTAGAGTTTGTTTTGAAATGTAAGTACCCCCTCTTGAGAGGGGGAAGGGGGTGTGTGAAATACATACACATAAAAAGCCTTAAGTTGATGTGTCTCACACACCCCTTAATCCCCTCTCAAGAGGGGAAATGACAAACCAAAAACACATCTAAGAGCAATAAAAAAAACTCTTTGGAGAATTGATTAAAACTCTTTGAAGCGTTGCCTCGTCCTTCAAAGAGTTTTTTGCCAATAAAAAAAGAGAAAAATTGTTTTATTCTCCGTAAGCTTTACACTATCTTTGTCGGCATAAAGAAACGACATTATGGTAAAAATAAAAACACTTTTTTGTACGCTGGCATTACTCTTGGGTGCATTGACAATCATGGCACAATCGCCCAAACGAGAATTCCGAGGCGCTTGGATACAGTGCGTGAATGGCCAGTTTCAGGGTATGACACCCGAAAAGATGCAACAAACGTTGATTGCTCAGCTTGATGTGTTGCAGAAAGCAGGAATCAATGCCATTATTTTCCAGGTACGTGCGGAAGCCGACGCACTTTATCATTCTAACTATGAACCCTGGAGCCGCTTCCTGACCGGTGTGCAAGGAAAATCGCCCGGCTGGGATCCGTTACAATGGATGATTGATGAATGTCATAAGCGTAACATGGAACTCCATGCGTGGATTAATCCTTATCGGGCCAAGACCAAAGGAACGGCCGCTTTGTCGCCCATTCATCCGTACAACAAACAACCCGAACGTTTCGTAAGCTATGCCGGACAGCTCTATTTCAACCCCGGATTGCCTGAAAATCGGAAGTATATCTGCAAGATTATCCGCGACATTGTAAGTCGTTACGACATTGACGCCTTGCACATGGACGACTATTTCTATCCTTATCCTAACCCGGGTGAGGAGTTTCCCGATGGTGTAGCCTTTGCTCAATACGGACGAGGATATAGTCAGGTTGGCGACTGGAGACGCGATAATGTGAACGTGCTTATCAAAGAGATTCATGAAACAGTACGGGAATGTAAACCCTGGGTAAAGTTTGGTGTCAGTCCGTTTGGTATCTATCGCAACAAGAAGAACGATCCGAACGGAAGTGAAACCAACGGCCTTCAGAACTACGACGACCTCTATGCCGATGTGTTGATGTGGGTAAACAACGGCTGGGTGGATTATAACATTCCGCAAATCTATTGGGAAATCGGCCACAAGGCGGCCGATTATGAAACGCTTATCCGCTGGTGGGCAAAGCATGCTTCGGCACGTCCGTTGTTCATTGGTCAGGATGTGATGCGCACCGTAAAAAATACGGATTTGAACAACCGTTTGCAACACCAGTTGCCGGCAAAGATGAAGTTACAACGTTCGTTGCCTACCGTAGAAGGCAGTTGTCAATGGTATGCGGCGGCGGTGGTTGACAATCCCGGCAACTATTGTACTTTATTGGAAAAGGAATATCATCGTTATCCGGCCTTGATTCCGACCTCTCCGTTCATGGACGACAAAGCTCCGGGAAAGGTAAAGAAACTGAAAATGGTGTGGACTTTTGAAGGTCCGGTTCTCTTCTGGACGGCTCCTAAAGCCGCAACCGAAATGGATAAGGCCATCCAGTATGTGGTCTATCGCTTTGACAAAAAGGAAAAAATTGACTTGAATGATCCTTTACATATCGTAGGCATTACCCGAGACACTTTCTTCAAACTTCCATACGAAGAAGGTAAAGTGAAATACCAATATGTGGTTACAGCCCTTGACCGCTTGCACAACGAATCGAAGCCGGTTAAGAAGAAAGTGAAATTGTAATAAGAATATACGAATGAATATTGGTAGGGGCGGGGTTAGCCCGCCCGAAACATGCGCATGAAACAATGTGGATGTAGTCGGGCAAGCTAACCTTGCCCCTACATTTGTAATACAA
>JAFUNS010000043.1 GCA_017472925.1 Bacteroides sp.
CCTTGCAATAGCGATAATCATATATTTGTGTCCATTGCTTGTTGTGTAATATGTCGGCATTGGAAAATATGGATATTTGGCTGCTTTCAACACGTCTCTTCTAAAGCGTTCAGTTCCCTTATCCTTTAGATACAAAATGATGTTTTTTAAGTCCTTAGAAAAATCTTGTTTTACTTGAGCGATTATTATTTTATCTTCCATAATTTTTATAAAGGTTGACCCATCCACCAGTAGGTTAAAGTTAGCAATAATGGTGGCACAATTAAGGGAGTGCCGACCCCAAACCAACTGCATTATGCACGTTGGTTGCTCATACCGATGGTATGTTGTTCCATCTCAATCAGCTTGGCTTTTGCAGCTCTGTGACGTTCAATCATCATAGCTCTTGCAACCTCTCTTTTATGAGCAATTCGGTTCCAATAGTTCTTGAACGATTCTGTTTGTTCAATACGTTCCACTTCGAGAATTTTGTACAGTTTCATTCTTGGAGCTGTTGCATAATGTGGGTTAGTGACTTCCAATGATGGTGTCGGATAAAACAAACTAATCATCTTGTTAGTCCAACCTCTACCACGCTTCAGAGAGCATTTAGCACAATACTTTTCTTTTTTGTTTACAACCATATTTACTTCGTTAAATTGGCATACTGTTAAAATGTTATTCTTGTTCATATTCTTTTATTTTAATATTAAAAACTACTTGATACATCCTTATTAGACTTTGCACCACAAAGGCGACATTATCAACTTTAATTTCTCTCAATTCTCCGATAACTGCATCATCAGCTCTGATGGTTACACGTTCATTTTCGGAATCGTAATGGCAAATTATATTTTTCATTTTTATATTATTAAAAATCAGCATTTTGAAAATTTTTGACTATGGTACATTAAGGGTGTACCTTCCCTGTTCTGATACTGTTGGGTATCAGTCAAGACATACTTATCCTGTATGATGAACTCTTCTGTATTGAACCAAGAAACGGAACTTATCGACTGAGAATCGATACCCTACAGTTCCCAATAGCTTAGTAGGGATATGCTATTGCAAATCTTCTTGAAGACCTCTCATTTTCTTCTTGTTGATTTGATTTCTTGTTTTCAGTAAGTTAAGAACGATGTTATTTTGATGATGCAAAAATATAATAAAAAAATGGGATAACCCCAATTTATTGGTTGTTGAATATTCAACTGAATGTTCAACAATTACTTAATAAATCAAATAATATAACTACATTTGTGGTATCTTTAATAATATTGAATATGACTAAAGTAATAACAGATACCGATTTCATAACATATACTCATTTGGACAGTGATGAGTACCAGCTTGTGTATTCCATATTATATATTTATGGCAAATACGATTATGTAGATTATATTGATGAATGTGCTGACAAGTGTATCTACAATCATCTATTAGAATTATGCGAGCATCAATTTGATGGTTTAATTAAAATGGTCAAGGTGAAGCAATGGGTAATGTTATTGGATGGTATTATTGAAAAACTTAAAGGTTATGACCAGACTACAGAAATTGTTGTACCCTTTTGTTCTTATGCGTCAAATATCGGAAGAACAATAAAACAATACCAATTTGTACGCTTGCTCCTTTTGGAAATGTTGCAAAGGCAATTCCAAGATTTGAATCCAATTGAAGGTGATGGTCTCGATAAAACAAATGAAATACCCTCAATTGAAGAATTGTTTGAGGAGTTTTTCAATTTACAAAAGGAACTTCAATTACCAGTCTACATATATAGCTTCTTGTATAATGAAATAATGCACTTCTATACATCTGAATCAGAATCCGTTGAAACATTATATAAAAGGGTTCTTGAACACATTGAAACCTTATATGAGAAAGAACTAAATGGTGAAGATAAGGAAGCAAGAGATTTTCTAAAAGGGATGTACTCTGAGAAGTTCATAAATAGGATACCTCCTGAAGCGAGAAGTCAAATTACCATTACCTTTGCAGAATGGGTAAAAGACCGTTTTGAATGTTGGGTGTTACCTTTTAGTAAATATGTGACCGAAGAAACCAATGGATATTTTGATTTGGAAGAGATGATGCAAAATGAGCTGGAAAGAAGATATGATAATTTCACGGATTCTGATACGTTACATAAACTATATATGGAACTATATGTTGAAAATACATTAACTTTGCCCTCATACAAAACTGAGGTTTATGGTAATATACAAGATTATATAGTTGAGGATGAAAATTGTGAGGATAATGAAGAAAATATAGGCAAGGAAAAGAAACACGGTGATGATGCCAAGAATGTCGGATTGCTATATTATTTATTATGTGATTATGTCAATGAGAACAGAGCTTTTATGACAAGATTCATAAGTTGTATATTGGGTAAAGAATTGCCTTCCGATGGGAAAATTGCAAAAAGTTCCATATATACATATTTGGGAGACCCGACAAAGTCATTTAGTAATTCAAGAAATTATATTAAGGATGAACTTGAAAAGTATAAGCTTAAAGTTCCTGATGCCTTATTAAAATTGTTCCCTAAAAAAATAGAAAAATTCAAATGACAATGATATGGTCCTCCCTATGGGGGACCTTTCTGTAACCGTACCCCCTCCACCCAATAAAGGGCATTGTTTATATGCGAAGGGTTCATCGAAAATTTTTCCTGAAAATCCTGAGCGTAAAATGATGGCCACTTTATTCCTTATGATATATAAGAGGCTATTTAAAGCGAAATCCTGAGCCGTTATCAATTGTTAGTATAAATCTACATTTCGGGAATATTAATTTCTGACAAGCGTTTAAAACGGCATTTCCTGAGCAAATATCACAATGAATGGAATGAGACAAAAAAATAATCGTGATATAAAATGTAACGGATTATATCACGATTAAAACACTGAATTATTCTTTGAATTTTAGAAGTGCGAATATGCGAATACTTCGGATGGTGCGAACACTGCGAAGTATGCGAACAGTGCGAACACTTATGATGCTTTCAATAGAAATCTTTTTTTGAACAGTTCAATAAGTTTTTCATTTGAATATGAGCAATCGGTATCAGACTTGACCCTTTTAATGAAATATTTAAACATTCCCCTGACTGAACTTGCATCATCAATATCATAGAAACCTTCATTGAGATAATCTTCCAATTCATCCAAGATAATCTCACATTGATAATCAAAATAAGCGGAGTTGTCAACTTCCAATTGAATTGGACTTTCTAACTCTATAATGTTTTCTTTCTCTTCTCTTATATAATTAGAATGTCCATTTCCAGTAGTATTGTACTTGGTTATTCCCATCTCATTCCTGAACCTTTGAAGAGTCTTGGTTGATATGTTCAATCCATATTCTTTGAACTGTTCAACATTCTGTTTGTCGGTTAGATTGAAGTCATACAGTTCACCAATCTGATTGTATGTAATGAGCTTTCGACTGATGTTCCTGACTTGTTTCCTATTCAGATTATGCTTGATGCAATACTTGTCATTGACAATGAACTTTCTCTTATCCCTTTTGATTAAACCATTATAATTATCAATGTCCGATTTATATATATTTACAGAAATATCAAATAAATCTTTCTTGTTAATTTTATCCTTTGAGTTATCAATATAATGATAAAGTTCATAAGCCATATTATTCAATAAATGCTCAAATGATAATTCTTGAATCATCATTCTTCTCAATATACCATTGAGGAAGAGTTTCTTTCTACGGTGTTCACCATCCTTTATTTTCTTGACTCTTGATACGGAATATCGTTTATCACCATTCTCATCATATACAGCTTCCATAAACCAATATCTCTTTATCTCAATGTAATCAGACGGTAGCATAATGAACGGTGTATCATCATCAACTTCTCCCAGTGGTGTATGTTCAAATATCGGATAGGTATCGGAATATTTCAATAATAAATCACCATAAGACATATTCCAAAAATCATTGATATAGTCATTATCCTGAATTGGACTTTCTAACTCTATAATGTTTCTCTCTTTTTCTTTTATAGAATTAGAATGTCCATTTTGAATTTTATCCGATATATCAAAATCTGATATGGAATAGATATTTTCAGTTAGTATGATTTGACAATTCTCGTTTGTTCCATAGATTGCTTGGGTTACATTGCCACCGCAATTGTCGTTCAATTTAAAACCCAAATTTTCAATCAAAATCTGATATATTGATTTATATATGTCTGTATCAGAAATTGGAACACGGAATAAATAAAGCAGTCTGTAACGGTTCCCCTTTCCCTCTTGTTGGTGACTGTATGTTGTGTAGGCGATTGATGGTTTATATCTTAATCCTGATACCAGTTCATCAAGACCACATTCCACATCATCGTCCAAGTCAAACATTATGATATGGGTATCAATGAAGTTTGAATAAGTTCTTTGTTTCTGTGTGATAATGGTTGAATCATCTTCCGTAAAGTTGGCGGAAAGGATATGACCGCTTCTTTATATGCTCAACCAATTCCCCATATTCAATGTTTCTTCTTTGGTACTTAATCTTTCCCATTTCCTCTTTAAGAGGCTTTCTACTGTAGTTTTCTAATGATAACGTTAATCTCATAATATTTAATTTTTATGTATTTTTATTCTTATGCTTCAAAAATATAAAAAATAATTTCAAAAAACAAAATTATTTACAAAGTATTTGATATTTATATATGTAACTTGATAATGTTACTTCAATTATAAATATAATGTGGATGATAAAAATGATAATGAAATGAATAACTATGTATGGAGAACGTTACGGAGCAAGCAACCATAGTTCTTATGAAAGGGAAGAATATGATTACTATGCGACAGAACCCTATGCAGCTCAACTTCTAATGGAGGTGGAACAATTCAATACTGATATATGGGAATGTGCTTGTCGGTGAGAAGCATCTATCCAATGAGTTTGAGAGGAACGGATATAAGGTAAGAAGCAGTGATATTGTGGATAGATGTGGGAATGAAATATATGATTTCCTTTCGAATGATAACAAGGAATGGCACGGTGATATAATAACCAACCCACCGTTCAAGTATGCAACGGAGTTTGTAAGAAAGGCATTGGATATAATACCTGAACGGAAACAAGGTTGCTATGTTCTTGAAAGTCCAATTCCTTGAAGGCAAGGAACGAAGAAAACTATTTGAAGAATATCCACCTAAGACAGTATATGTAAGTTCATCAAGACTTAACTGTGCAAGGAACGGTGATTTTGACACTTATCCCAGGTCTGCAATGGCATACGCTTGGTATGTTTGGGAGAAAGGTTTCAAACGGTGATACGGTAATCAAGTGGATAAACTGATATGCCATACTTATAAAAGTACCTAATAATAAAATAAGATATAAGCTACATTAATAATATATGGAGAATAATATAAAGAAAGTGGGCAGACCTCAAACACCTGAAACGAGGGAGAAAATAAGCAATTCCCAGCGAATGAGGTTTGCAAAATTGAACAGAGCATTGAAAGAGAATGAAATCAGAAAGTTGGAATTGAAGAACCCGAATGATAATGTGCCATTGGATGACTATGAATTATTCCTTGAACTGAGATTCCAAGTCACGGATGAGGTAAATCTCCTCATTGATGCTTTGTTCCAACTATTCAGACACCAATTGAAAATGGAAGCAATGGAATTGAAAAAAGAATCAATGCGTAAAATGTTGGCAAAGGTCAATACTGAAGCTATAGTTGACACCGCCATTAAAGATTATTTTGATAAAAACCTGATTAAGAATGAGAACAATTGATTTGAATGAACTAAAAGCATTGTATCAAGCGGAAGTTGATGATGCCAATATTCGTAATGTTGAGATGTTGGATGGCAAGGATTATTCCAACAAGCCAATGGATGATGCACATAAGGCAGCAATGGAATGGAACAACAGCATCAATGAACAATTGGACGGATTTGATAAATGGACTGACAAAGCAAATGAGCAAATGGAATTGGAGGATGTAATCATAAGACATAAAACCCAAGACAAGGATTTTTGGAATATCGCTTGTTCTGATATGAACTCATTGAGAAATAAAAAGTCCAACAAGAAACACAATAAAAGAGAACGTGAAATCAGAAAGATTATGCGTGATGACGCAAGAAACCAATTATCTATTGGTTATCCATTCTATAACTTGAACGATGATGAAGAGGTCAAACATATATGGTTGGATTGTAAGGTGCAAGTAAGGAATGACATTAATACTCTTATGGAAAATATCAATATGCTTCGTGAGGTTGAAAAGTATATCCAACTGAGCAACAACTATAACCGATTCAAGTAAGTGCGAACTGCGAACACTTCGAACACCTCGAATGGTTCGTACACATTCGCACCATTCACATTAAAGAGAACAACGTTTTTTAATGATGTAATAAAACAAGAAATGATAACGGCAAGTGTTCGCACTATTCGCACTATTCGAAGTATTCGCACCATTCGCATTGATAGAAAAGAATGAGCAAGAAAAAGAAATCATAACCAAGTGTTCGCACTATTCGCACCATTCGAAGTATTCGCACTATCCGAAGTATTCGCATTGTTCGCATATTCGCACCTATTTTTAATGTAAAACGTCAAGGGTGGTATAGATGATTTTTGGTGAATCCTTGCTACAGATACTTCTGAATAGGGAAATAACTGTTTATCGTGTTTTTCAATGATATAAAATCTTTTTACGTTAATCTTAATTTCAATTTACATTCAATTATGGGAGTCCACTTGGATTCCCTTTTTTATTTTTGGATTCAATTATTAACAACCTGACATTCTGGGTCTTAAACCCAGTTAAAAGATTTTCAGGAATTTGCAGGAACGCTGGATTCTCCCGATATTTGTGGTGTGGGAGATGCATCCAAGAGAATCCATTTCGTTTCCCATTCGACACCCATTTACCCGACTACATTATATAATATAAGGTGACTCCAAAGGTCACTTTTCTTGTCTTATCAGGTTTCTTTAACACCTGATTATCAGGGTCTTAAACCCAGTTAAACTTCCGTTGAATCTTTGCTAAAGTCCTGATTTTCAGGTATCTTTGTATCAAGAAAAGGAAATAATAACATAAAATTCAAAGGATATGAAAGCAACCCAAGTAAATCAGACCAATGTCATAGCAAAGGCTGTTCAGTTCGTGAACAAGTTCAAGATGGATATTAACGATGCTGTAAGAAAAGGTATAATGTTGGAGCAATTGAGAAATCGTATGGTCAATGGCGAAATGGTCAAGTTCAAGTATATGAAAGTGGATGGTTCAATCCGTAGTGCTATCGGTACATTGCAAGCTGACGTTGTTGCAGCCAATACCAAGGCAAACGGAACATATCATAAACCGATGGGTACATTCTGCTACATTGATTTGGAAAGTTTCGGTTGGAGAAGTTTCAAGGAAGAAAGACTGATTGAAATTCTCAATTGATAGGTTATATTGAATGGAATATAAATTGAATGTCTATTATATAAAGGAAGTATGAATATCAATTATAAAAAGGAAATGGAAAGAGCATTGGCAAATGGTGTGAAATTGCACACCATCCGCCAAAAGCCCATTGCAGTCGGAACAATGATGAACCATATCGTTTATCCATACCACAAGGAAAGAAGATGTGTACTTTCCAATTTTTGTACCTCAACTCAAATGATAACCATTGAACCATCTTTAAGAACTATCAAGGTTGATGGAATGGAACTATCAAAAGTTAATATGGAAAGACTATCTAAAAATGACGGTTTTGAAACAATGGAAGATTTTTGGACTTTCTTCAATGAACCCTATCAAGGTATGATTATCCATTGGACTGATACAAGGTACTGACCCAAGAAAATGTGTTCAAAAAATAGATGTGTTCAAATAATGATTTTCTGAATACGAATACCCAGAATCAAGTGTAACCACCCAATCCAAAGGATTTAATGAACATAAATGTGAAGATATGAAAAAGGCAGTTATATACGCAAGAGTGAGTTCAACCATTGAACGGAACAGACAGAATACGGAACGTCAAGTATTGGATTTAAAAGCCTATGCCGAATATGCTAACTTGGAAGTGGTTGAGGTATTTGAGGAATATATTAGTGGTGGAAAGCGGAATGATGAAAGAGTCATTCTCCAAGATGCTATTGATTACTGCATTGACAACAAAGTTGATATTTTGCTCACAAGTGAGCTTTCAAGAATTGGAAGAAGTACATTTGAGGTATTGGAGACGGTGAAAACACTCATTGACCATAAGATTAACTTGTATATGCAAAAGGAGCAATTGACCCTATTGGATGATAATGGTAAACCATCAATGTTTGCTCCGATAATGTTGGCTACACTTGCTACCTGTGCCCAAATTGAAAGGGATAACATTCAGTTCCGCTTGTCAAGTGGTTACAAGAACTACAAAGCGAATGGTGGTAAAGTAGGCAGAAAGAAAGGCAGCATCAAGACCACCGAACAAAAGAAAGAAGAATACAAAGAGATTATCCAATTGCTCAAAAAAGGGTATTCAGTCCGCAATGTGGCAAAGATTTCAAACCGTGGAATTAGTACCGTTCAGAGAATAAAGACGGATTTTTGCCTTTAAAGAGCATTAAATTGACTATTTTTGCAAAGTAACAGCTCACAGAGAACGTCCTTTTGCTAAATTATTCCTATATTTGCGATGCTACAAGTGTAGCGGACATATTTAGGAAAGCGTTTAGCTTTTTCCCTGATAGTGAATCTGGACAATTCATTTAATGTGTGGAAAAAAGTAAGGACGTTCTTCCTTTGGTTTCGTATATATGTATCTCATTACATATACAGCCAAAGGTGTGAGCTGTTTTTTCTTATCTACACATTAGGGCAAGTCCAGAGCCTACTATCAAGATAAGAGCTTACAGGCTCACACTTTTCTTTTTATGCCTTTGTCTTAAATCTTAATCTACCATTTCTGAGTCTGATGGAATTATGAAATATGTGTAGTTCATCAAATTGCAATACTCTTTGTTTTAACAAGAAAAGACCTTATTTAAATATGTTTATGAAGGCTCTAAGTAATGTTAAAGACATTTATATGGAATATGAAACATACCAAGTTATTGGTGATGAGTTGCAAATTATTACCAAACGTGCAGAAAAAGTTTTTGCCTATGAGCTATATCATCAATTTCGTAAGCTAATGCCTGAAGATTGTGGCTATTATATAAATGGCGAGATATGGAAGGACAAGAAAATAATAGATAAAGAAAATGTTAGTAGCTGTTATCCTGATTTGGTTCTACACGGTAGTCTTGGATGTGTAGACGTAGATACTCAGTATTTTTTGTGTGAAATCAAGATGTCTACAAATCAAAATTTATTAGACGATTTAGATAAACTCACAAAGCTTTCAGAATCAGGACTGCATTTTAAATCATATATATTTCTTTGTGTCGGAAAATCAAAACAAGAATTATCAGATGAGATTATGAAAAAAAATCCAACTGAATTATATAATGGGGAAATAGTATGTATTTGCAAGACCAAAGAGTGTACCGATATATTTGAATTAAATGAAATACTAAATAAACAAAAACAGGTTATATGATTTGTCCAAAATGTAATTCCGAAATAAAAGATGGTTCAAAGTTCTGTACCAATTGTGGTGAACCATTACCAAAAACAAAGAAGTGTGTTCAGTGTAGTGCTTTCATTAAAGAAGAAGCATTATTCTGTACTAATTGTGGCACTAAGCAACCTGTAAAGGAAGAAAAGCCAAAGGTTGAAGAAGTTCAGCCAAAGAATGAGGTTAAGACTGAAAATCCTACTCCAAAGAAAGAGGAAACACCAGTTGTTATAGAAACTCCTAAAACGGAGGAAAAGAAAACTGTGTCTGAACCAAAGGTTAAAAAAGAACAAGTAAAAGTTGAAGCTGATAGTGTACCAACGGAAAAGATACCGCAAGAAAAAACAGCATCAACAGCTAAAGAAGAATCAAAGAAACCTAAACCTCGCAAACGTAAAAAGGTTAATTGGATTGGTATCCTATTATGTATCGGTATGATGGTTGTAGGTTATTGGAAAGCACAAAAAAGTTCCAACAAAGAAGAATATCAACAGCAATATATGGAGTTTGAAAATACTTCTTCAAACGAACAAGGAAACTATATGAGTCTGTCCGACTTCTATAATGATTATGTGTTTGGTAACAAAGACTTTTCATCTATAGCCCAAACAACTTGTACACCCCGACTTTTACAACAATTGAAGGACGCTTATGAATATGAGTGTGAAAGCGGAGATTGTTATGCAATGTGGCTTTTCCGCTCAGGTAATCAAGATGGAGTTAGTGATGTCTCAAAGGTTACAAACGTAACTGATGAGGGTGACGGTTGGTTTAAAGTTTCATACATTGATATGGGCATTGAAGGTACTACATACATTCGTTTGATTCAATATGGTGAAGTTCAATTAATTGATGAAATACGGAGAGCAAATTAACGGATTGGTTTACTTAAATTGCTGATTTATGTTTTGTGCGAATTGTGGAACTAAGCAGAATGAGGGTGAAAAGTTTTGTCCTAACTGTGGCACAAAGTTTGAAGAACCATTAAAGGCTGAGGTGACTAAGGTTGAAGAAGTTTCAAAGCCTGAATCATCTGAACCTATAGAAAGTGTACACCCCCAAAAAGATACAACAGTACAACCCCCAAAAGTGACTTCTAAAGTTACAATGACTGTTGATAAAGTTGAAACTTCTGAAGCAAACATAGATGTTGATATTGTTTTAAGTTCAACAGAAGATGCTACTACAAAAGTTGCCACAATGAATGACAACAATATAGCAACAGTAAATAAAAAAGACAAGAGTGAAAATACATTCCCTCAACAAAAAGATGACGATAATGGATTAAACAAATTGAAAGAAGAAGCTGATAAAGGGAATAAAGAAGCTCAAATGAGTTTAGCCATAAAGTATGAGTTTGGGTTAGGAGTTGCTATTAATATGGATATGGCTAAAAAGTATTATTCAATGATTGGCTGCAACAGAAGTCAACCTCAATCATTTTTGATTAACATAGACAACAATAAACAGTCTGGTATTATCTCTGATAAATATCAGATAGAATCGACTGTTGTATTTGATTCAGAAATAGAAAGACCTAAAATCAAATCTAAATCTATAAAAGAAGGTGAAATTATTTTTAATTGTCTTATTAAATCTGAAGATTTATCCGACCAATTGTTAGAACTTATCAATAAATATAATAAACGTAAAGATAAATATTGTCCTATTGAACACTTGAGTGCTCTAGGGCACATCTTTGTCAAATATGTGAAACGCTTTGGTTGTTATAAAATAGAGGGTAAGTTTACCGAATTAAAAGATACTAGTTATCTTGGCTTCTTTACATCTAGGTCATACCACAAGGAAATAGATGACATAAAAGCAGACTTCTTGAATATTTATGAATTGTGCAATTCTCTAAGAATGTAAAACAAAATGAAGACATTGATTCATTTAAAAGAATTGTTGCGTTATTTTGCTAGCAACAATAACTATTCATCAACAGAGCTTGTTGCTGATGTTAGGAAATTGGTCTATCAATATCCTTTGCTGCTACACGTTTTATGTGATAAAAATATCAGTTTAGAGGAAGCCATAAATCTTGTTGAAAGGCTAAAAGATGCCGCTATTGATAATTATATACCATACTTCCCTTCAACATCAAGATTCATAGATGTTATAGGAAACGATATTATAGAGACTCCTGCAATTAGAGCAGCTGAGTTTAACAATCTTTCCGTTTCTAAAGATGATTTAACTCCTTATTTGTTAAGTGTAGTTCTTTCATTGCCAATAAAAAAGTTAAACTTAACTTTTATTGATTTGGATTCCACATATAGTTATGATTTCATTTTAAAGAATATTTCTCCCGTATTATATAATAAGGCACCTATAACAACCAAATCCGACTTAAATAAATATATAGATAAAGTATCTAAAAGATTTTTGAAGTTTCAGCAGCAGTATAGGGATTATTCTATCTATTGTACTGAAAATAAAACAATCCCAACACCTTATGAGATTATTGTGGTTATAGGAAATCTAGAAAAAGAATATCAAAAGAAAATAGAAATATTAAAAAACAGAGGTCATGAAGCTGGCATTTATGTTATATTTCAAAAAGAATATGGTGGTCTTCAACTGTTAAATCAATTTAATTTAAATCAATTTGATTGGATTATAAATGGCAGTATAAGAGATATTATAAATCAAAATAGAAACAAATATATTTTTGATAATGTAAAAGTAGATGAATGGCTGTATTACAAAGGGAAAATATCGTATGAAGTTCTTAGGGAAGCATTCGTTTTATATCCTAATGATGGAAGCCTTGTTGTCAACAATGTATTAAAGAGAAAAGCACCATTTTGTTTTTACCAAAGACAATGCAATTGCAATAAAAATGATTCTCACAAGTATTCTGTTGAGTGTTTTGAAGATTATGACAATGAAACAGGAAAGTGTGGATATAATTATGGATATACAGAAGGGTTTGAATATAAAATAGAACATTTAGAAATAAAAGATGTTTCTGTACATAACCAATCGAGATTGTTAGAGTGTATTCCAATTACTGAAAATAAGAATCTATTGAAAGTCTGTTTGGAATACATAAACAATGAAGCTGAGAAGAAAGAGTCGATTGTAATTAAACAAGATTTCAACAAATCAGCTTCAAACACTTACGAAAAGAATCTTGAAACTATAACTATACCAATCGGTAAATCTTCCAAAGCGGAAGTAAACTTCACGATGGATATGGTCAGCCACGTCCATTCATTCATTATCGGTCAGTCAGGTTCAGGTAAGTCTGTATTCTTACATAATATCATTGGTTCTTCCATATTGAAATATGCTCCCGAAGACCTGCAATTGTATTTGCTTGACTTTAAATTGGGTGGTGTTGAATTTAACCGATATAAGGGTATCAAGCACGTGAAATCCCTTTTGGTGGACAATTCCGACCAACAAATCACACTTGAAATATTGAGAGAACTTCGTGAACGTATGGTTGAACGAGGAAGACAGCTTCGTGATTGTGGTGTAAATAACCTTGTGGAATACAACAAGCAAAATCCCAACGCAACAATGCCACAAATTTTGTTGGTGGTGGATGAATGTCACGAAATGTTCAGAGTGGGCAGCGATATTCCAAGAACGGTAAGCAACGAGATTTCAGAAATCATCACCAAGATAGCCAAAGAAGGTCGTAGCCAAGGTGTTCACCTTATACTAGCTACCCAAACATTATCAGGTACGGAAATAAGCAATGAAATCCTCAACAATGTTTCCGACCATTACCTCTTGAAATGTGCAACGGCAGATTCTGAACGGATGGTTGAAAGGAGTTCTGAAATTACAAGCCAACTTTCTACAGGACAAATCTACTATCACCACGTGGACAGTCAGGTACAGTTCCAGGCATACTACACCGATAAGGAAAATGCAGAGAAACTGATTGACCTTGCAAAGAAAAAGGCTGAAAACCACCAAAGCAATGGTGAGTTCTATTTCAACGGTTCACAATTGTTCAAGCTGGATGAAACGGTTATGGAGCAAGGAAAGAAACGTGCAAAATATCCTGTAGCCTATATGGGTAAGAATATCAGCATCAGTCAGAATGACCTGAGCATTACATTAAGAAAGGACTACAGTGAGAATATACTCTTGTTCGGTTTGAATGATGTGGAACAAGTAACAAGAACAACGATGAATCTGTTCATTTCCCTGATGTCATATACCAAACGCAAGGGATTGGATTATCAGTTCAAGGTGTTCAATTGCCTATCCAATGAGGATAGCATCTATACCGAGCAATTGGATATGTTGGAAGAAGAGGGATATTGTGAAATCATTGAAGGTAGAAAAGATAGAGGTAAGTTCTTGAAACAACTGGCAGAAGACATATCCAATGAAACGGTTGGAAATACCATTCTTCTAATATTGGGTCAGGAACGTTTCCGTGAATTGAAGATGGATATGGAAATAGCCCAAGAGCAAAGCAAACCAAGTGAAGATGATGCTTTCGGTTTCGGTGGTTTCAGCTTCAGCAATGAGGGTACATCCTCTTCATCCATAAAGACTTTTAAGCAAGCATTGGAGTTGATTTTAGATAAGGGGCCAGAGTTTGGTGTGCATACTATTATGCAGTTGGATAAACCATCCAATTTCCTATTCAGTGATTACATTTCACCAAAGATGGTCTATCAGAAGTTCAAGCATCTGATTATGTTGAAATCTGATGAAGCAGCATCGGCCCAATTGCATTTGAATGACAATATCCGTTTGGAAACATTGAGCAAGGATTTGGAACGTTTGCGTGCCTATTACTATTCGGAAGAAAGTGATACGTTCACCTTGTTCACACCTTATATGGAATTGAGTAACGAAGAAATAATGAACCTTTTAAAAACAGAATAACTATGGCACAGGAAGTAGGAGTAAGAAATATTGCAGAATTGAAACAATTCGGCAGTGATTTGAAAAGATTGAGCGAACAGCTTGCAAGTGCATTTCACGCTGCGGAAAACAAGATGCATCACGTTTGCGATGGTTGGAACGACAATGTGAATATCAAGTTTATGAACGAGTTCCAAAAGAACGTGAAGGAAATTGATAAAATTGCAGCCAATATGCAAGACTTTTCCAAGTTCATTGGAAAGAGCTGCGATTTGTTGGAAATGTATCAGAACAACCGTTTTTAAGCACTTAGATTATGGCAGCAGATGCTAAGATACAGAGGGTTGAAGAATTGGCTGCATATTCCAACCATTTGGGTGGATTTATAGAGTCAATGTCCAAGAACTTCACTTCATTCAACAATGTGATGATGCAGAAACTTGAAGTTCTCCGTCAGAAATTGAGAAAGGTTGAAGAAATGGAAGCCGAAGCAATTGCTGAATGGAAACAGATTGAGAATGAATTGGCATACTGTTCTTCTGAGAATGTTGAAGAAAGACGTAAATTGTTGGTTGAGTTGAAAGAAGCCGAACATAAAAAGGGAGCAGCCCAACGAATGAAAAGCGAGGTGTTTTCACAATACAATGTGGCACAAGGAGCGGTACGTTGTATGTTGGATAATACTCAAATGATTCAGAAGAAGCTGCGTGAAGATATAGCGAAAGGTCGGCAGTTATTGAAGAATGCATCAGTACAATTAGAACAATACAAAGATAATTCAAAGAAAGTATGAATCCGTTACAGTTGATGAACAATGATATAGCAACCTTGATGATGAGTTCCCAAAAAGTATTTGAGCATTGGAACGACAAGGTGGCTGATGGTATGAAGAATAATTGCATTGCAAACATTCAACGTGATTGGAAAGCCTATATAGATGAAATGAACACGAGAATGAACATCTATATGCGTGCTGAAAAGGAAATTGATGATGCAATTGCAGATTATGAACGAAAGACAAGATAAGTTCAAACAGTTCCTATTTGACCACCATTATCATTATGGAATACAATGAACTGAAACATATATCAAGGGAACTTATCAATGAGTTTATGGAATATGAATCAATGCTTGTCCACGACAATAAGATGAGCATTGATGATTATTCTGAAATGAAGGACAAACTGATTTTCCGTTTATGCCATTATCAGCACATTGATATTGACAACACCCTTTTTACCGAAAACGGGAAGATGGGTATGAAGAACAATGTGTTCGGTACAGTTCTTATTCCACCAATCTATGATGAGATACCCCATATTGTAGCCAAAGGATATTATTCGGTTGCAATTAATAAAAACAAATATGGTATTGTAAAGGCAGATGGCAAAGGAACAATCATATTCCCATTTATCTATGACCTTGCTTATGAACTGAGCGAGGATTATTATGTAGGTGTATATTGCGTAACATTGAACGGAAAGCAAGGCATTGTTTCAGTTTGTCGTGATATTACAAGAACGGAAGTGGAACCTGAATATGACTTGATAGAACATATTTGGGATAGCCATTTCACATTGCTCAAAAAGGATAATAAATGTGGTTTATGGAGTTATGACCATTTCATTACACCCATTTATGATGATGTGTTCGTTCCTGAAGTGTTGGGTTGGATAATGGTTAAGAAAGATGGTGAATGGGGTTACATTGATGAAAACAATAATTACACCAAGGATATGGACAAGGCATTTCTATATCATTTCAGAGGGTGATATTTTTGTACCGACCAAATTAAAGCGTTATATTTGAAGTCAAATTATGATATGATTTATCCATTATTATATATCAAATAATATATGTGTGATTTTGATGAAGATAGAGAAATGAAACCATTGACCCGTGAAGTGTTGGAGGACTTTTCAAACAGATGTGCAACCTTGAAGATATTCAATGAGGGTACACCTGATTATGATGGTTTATGGAGTGATATTTGGTGTGAAGCGGAAGAATATCAACCAATGAAGGACTTTATCCATACCGTACAGGAAAACGGAAAGGAAGGGGTAAAGAATGATTTCTTTAATCATTGGATTGTTCCACCGATATTTGACAAGATTGTAGATGAAACGAATGCAAGTCTCAACTATATTGTAATGGATAACGGCAAATACGGTATCATCCAATCAGATGGAAAAGGAACATTGGTATGCCCTTGCATTTATGATAACATTGAACCATTAAGCAATTTCGGTGATTTGGTCAAGATAACAGTGAACGGCAAATATGGTATCATTGAATTATATAGCGGTGATTTTGCAAAGGTAAAGGCTGAACCAATCTATGATGATATTCAGGAAACCGATGGCGGTTATGTAATCCTGAAAAAGAATGGTAAATGTGGTTTGTTCAAATATGGATATGTATTGCCAACCGAATATGAACGTATTTTCATTCCTACCGTGATGGGGTGGATAAAGGTAATGAAAAATGGTGTTTGGGGATATGTTGATACCAAAAATGAGTTTACCGAAGATATGAATAAGGCATTTTTACATTTATAATACTATGGATAAGGTTAAGTTTGCTGAGTTCTTGGATTATGTCCTGAACTACAATTTCAAGGAAGATGTAAAGTGTATCAGACCAAGAGTCCTGATAAAGAATACACTAATATCAATCATTCTATATACCAAAGATTATGATGTAATAGAATACGGTGATTTTACTCATAAGGAGTTTAAAAAGGAGTTTGTCAATACTTTGATTAAGGATGAATACATTGACAAGGACAAGAATCCGTTGGATTTGGTTGATGAAATTTCCAAATGGGAGTTCTATTTGAACCTGACTGATGGATATGATGTATATTCAACCGTACATCTTTTTGATTACACGAATGACGGATTGAAGTTTGTAGGTGAAGCGTCAATGACTATATAAATGGATATGTTATGACCAAGTTGTCGCCAAGTTCTACAAGAGATTTCTTGTTTGATGATAGAGTACCTATCCTGATTGAAGAAAACGGCAGGAAAGGGCTTAAAATGAGTGACGGTAAGATTGTCATTCCACCGATATATGATACCATTGAACAATTGAGGTCATTTACTACAAGTAGCTATCTGTATAAGGTGGTAAAGGATGGTAAATATGGTATGATTGATGTGGAACACGATAAAGTGGTCAAAAGGTTGGACGTTGAGTATAGTTCATTCCATTGGCTTCCTAATGATGACCTCTTATTGTGCAAGAACGGCAAGTATGGTGTTTGGGATTGGCATATCTATGTCCCTTGTGAATATGATGAAATCACCTTTGTTGAATATGAGAAGAAACAAAAGATTGGAGAGCTTGAATGGGATTATCAGGACAATTACCTGTTGTTGAGGAAAGGCAACAAGTATGGTTTGTGGTCGATTGATACCAAACTATTGCCTCCCATATATGATGAGATTGCACCACCGATTGACGATTGGGGTATTAGAGTAAAAAAGGATGGTGAATGGGGTTACTTGGATAAGAACAACAATTTTACCACTGACATTTCAGAAGTTCCATTGAAATGGGAGAACTTGAATGATGTGGGTGGTGGTATCAGTTTTTGATATAAAACGAAAGGGGATAATGACAATAATGGTTCATTATCCTTTTGGCAAATTGTTGACATTTTAGTTCCATAATGGTTCGGATTGCCAATTTTCAGGAAAACCCATTGCTTTCAACGTTTGCTTTGGTTTATCGTTCAACAAATCAACAATTTCCTTTCTGAAAGCACTATTTGGATTTATACTTTGTTCTAAATATGCCAAATAACAGAATTGGGCATATAGTTTAATGGGACGGACATATTGAACATTTTGCATCCAATTAAGAGGCATTTTTTGTGGAAGTTGTGGTTTCCAAGCAAAGCGTCTATTCCAAAGACGTGAATGATGGGCACATAGATTTCTTAATACAGTAGCACATTTCAACCAACTTTCCAAATAAATATATTGGGGTATAGCAAGACTTTTTGCGACTTGTTTTTTAACCTCAGTGTCTTTAAAATTACAATACAGTTTGGACAAAGTTCCAAAAGAAGCAACTTCCAATGTTTTCCAAACAGGCGGTAAAGACGGTTCGTCATATTTGGCGAAATGTTCAGTCAAGAACTCTTCCTTAGAACGTAAAACTTCTTTTTCTATATTTTTCAAACAGGCATCGTGTATGGTAGTATCCTTAAACAAGTTGGCATCCATAAACCAAAACGAACCATACTTCAATGAAAAGAATTGGATAATTCTTGTTCTAAGTGCTATTTCTATATCTTGTATGGAAGTAAAAACCAAGGTTCTCAGTTTTTTATCGAATGTATATGTAGTAATAATATCCTCAAAATTACTATCAGGTAAAAACTGATGCTTGTCTGCTTGATTTTCCATAGAACTCCAATAACTAGCCAATCTGAAATAACTGATGGAATGTAGTTGCTCCAATGCCATTTCTTCATTGGCAATGGTCAAACCTCTTTGCTTCAAATTTTCAAGTTGCTGAGGTAAATCTATTGGACGTTTATCATATTTCATATACCCATATAAAAAGCGAAGTCCCACCGTGGTACGCATCGTTGAGAGGCGTGGTGGGAATTGTTAGTGCAAATATACAACTTTTCTTTTATACTCAAAGAATAGACAGTTATTTTTTTCAGATAAAGAAAAGAAATGGTATTTGAAGAATGAGTATATCTCAAAGCAATATACTACCAATCTTGATGATGTGATTGTGGTGAAAGCTAAGTAATGGGGTGCGAACTGCGAACAGTGCGAATACTTGGAACACTTCGAATAGGTTCGCACATCTACAGAAACAACAAATGACTATACTGTAAAAGAATGGTCTGAATATTCAAAAATAGACCTTTATTTAGATTCAAAACAAATTTCAGGAATCAGATTTTAATTTGTTGAAAAATTGGATTTTTAGGGAAACATCCTTACTTTTGTATCGTTCAATTCTGAGTGCCTAAAGAACAATTTTAAAGAACAATTGCTGTAAGTTATTGATTTTCAAGACGAGTATAATTTTGCGAGAATTTGAGAGATAAAGATAATTTCAATAACACCTTTTCAATAATAAAATCAATCCCAATTACCACTATAATAAGGAATTGTTGCAAATATATCGAAAAGATTTGAAATGTCTGTCATTCCATTGTATTTTTGCGCTTGCCAAACTAAAATAGCAGACTGAATTAATAAAAAAAGCAGTTACGAAATTTCGCAACTGCTTGATTTTTTGAGTGGACCAGCCTGGGCTTGAACCAGGGACCTCCAGATTATGAGTCTGTTGCTCTAACCAACTGAGCTACAAGTCCGGTAAAGGCTTTGTTTCCTTTAGCGAGTGCAAAAGTAGAACAAATCTGCGACATCTGCAAAAGATAAAGCGCTTTTTTTGATAAAAAGACTTAATTCAACCAACTATCATGGAATTTAATTGTAACTTTGCAAAACCATTTATCATTCATGGCAACTATGAATTTAACAAAACTAACAAACTACTCTATAGGTTTGACCGACAAGGAAGTACTGGAAAGCAGGGAAAAACATGGCATGAACTTGCTTACACCCCCCAAAAAGGCTTCCATGTGGAAACTTTACCTCGAAAAATTCAACGACCCCGTTATACGAATCCTGCTGGTAGCAGCCTTTTTCTCGCTCGTCATCTCCATTATCGAGGGGGAATATGCAGAAACCATCGGTATCTTTTTCGCCATCTTCCTGGCTACAGGCATCGGCTTCTATTTTGAATATGATGCCAACAAGAAGTTCGAATTGCTGAATGCGGTGGGCGAAGAAACCCCTGTAACTGTACGCAGAAACGGGAAAATACAAGAGATTCCACGCAAGGAAGTGGTGGTGGGTGACATTGTCATTCTGAATACCGGCGAGGAAGTGCCGGCCGATGGAGTACTGACAGAGGCCATCTCCCTGCAAATAAACGAATCAAACCTTACCGGAGAGTTGATGGTGAACAAGACTACTGACGAGGCTTCGTTCGACGAAGAAGCGACCTACCCCAGCAATGAGGTGATGAGAGGTACCACCGTGACCGATGGTCATGGCACGATGCAAGTAGTGAGAGTGGGCGATGCAACGGAAATTGGCAAGGTAGCCCAGCAAGCCACCGAGCAGAACCTGGAGGAAACTCCACTCAACATTCAGTTGGGCAAGTTGGCCAAATTCATCGAGAAGGTGGGATTCACCATTGCCGGACTTACCTTTATTATATTTACAGGAAAGGACTTGTACCAATATCTGTCGGTGACCGACATCACCGGTTGGCACGAATGGTTGCACATAGCACGCATTGTCTTGAAATACTTCATGATGGCCGTAACACTGATTGTGGTAGCAGTGCCCGAAGGTCTCCCCATGAGTGTAACCTTGAGCTTGGCATTGAACATGCGCCGAATGTTGAAGACCAACAACTTGGTGCGCAAGATGCATGCCTGCGAAACCATGGGAGCCATCACCGTTATCTGTACCGACAAGACGGGTACACTTACCCAAAACCTGATGCAGGTGCACGAAGCCAAAGTGGATGAAAGTCAGATGGATGTGGTAGCCGAAGGCATCAGCGCCAACTCTACGGCCTTCCTCGAAGAACCCGAAGAAGGCAAGAAACCATCTGGTGTAGGAAACCCCACCGAAGTGGCTTTACTCTTGTGGCTGAACTCACAAGGCAAGAACTATGCCGAGTTGCGCGAAAAGGCCCAAGTGGTAAACCAATTGACTTTCTCTACCGAACGGAAGTACATGGCCACCCTGGTCAACTCTCCCATCAAGCAACAGAGAGTATTGTATGTAAAGGGAGCTCCCGAAATTGTGATGGGCAAATGCAACCTCCCAGCTGAAACCATCGCCCAATACAATGCCCAACTTTTGGCCTACCAGAACATGGCCATGCGTACCTTAGGCATTGCTTATAAAGTGGTTCCGGAAGGAGCAAGCAACGATTGCGCCGAGTTGGTGAACGAAGGTGGCATGACATTCTTGGGTATTTTTGCCATCAGCGATCCTATCCGCCTGGATGTTCCCGAAGCCGTAGGAAAATGTCAGAGTGCAGGTATTGGTATTAAAATTGTAACAGGTGACACCCCAGGTACAGCTACAGAGATAGCCCGTCAGATTGGTTTGTGGAAGTCTGAAGATACGGAGCGTAATCGTATTACAGGGGTGGAATTTGCCGCACTGAGCGATGAAGAAGCACTCGACAGAGTACTCGATATCAAGGTGATGAGTCGTGCTCGCCCCATGGACAAGCAACGCCTGGTACAATTGTTACAAAAGAAAGGGGCTGTAGTAGCGGTTACCGGCGATGGTACCAACGATGCCCCTGCCTTGAACCATGCCCAAGTAGGTCTTTCGATGGGGACAGGTACTTCTGTAGCCAAGGAGGCCAGCGATATTACACTGCTGGACGATTCCTTCCATAGCATTGCTACAGCTGTGATGTGGGGACGTTCACTTTACAAAAATATCCAGCGTTTCATTGTATTCCAACTCACCATCAACGTGGTGGCCTTGGCCAGTGTATTGCTGGGCGCTTTCCTCGGTACCGAGCTTCCGCTTACCGTTACACAGATGTTGTGGGTGAACCTTATTATGGATACCTTTGCCGCTATGGCTTTGGCTTCCATTCCGCCCAGCGCCGATGTAATGAATGAAAAGCCCCGCAAGACCAGCGATTTCATCATCAGTCGCCCCATGCGCTATAATATATTAGGTGTTGCAGCTTGCTTCCTGGTGATATTAATGGCTATGATTATGGGCATCAAGCAACTTCCAACGGAACAAGTACCTACCGCCCTCACCATCTTCTTTACGGTGTTTGTGATGCTTCAGTTCTGGAACTTGTTCAATGCCAGTGTATTCGGCACCAATCACTCGGTATTTAAGGATGGTCGACATGCGGCAGGTATGATCAGTGTAGCAGCTATTATCCTGATAGGACAAATCATCATAGTAGAGTTTGGTGGCAAGGTATTCCGTACCGTACCGCTCTCGCTCACAGAATGGTTGTACATTATAGGATCTACCTCTATCGTGTTATGGATAGGCGAAGTATGGCGTATGATTAAACGAATTAAAAAATAATGAAGAAAGGAATAAAGACCATCGTATTTGATTTGGGAGGAGTACTGATTGACCTCAACTTCCAACGGGCGCTTGATGCTTTTGCTGAGGCAGGGCTGAAGGATATGGCCCACGAAGTACAATCATTCAGTCGTGAAGGTATTTTTATGGACTTGGAATTGGGGAATATCTGTACGGCGGATTTCTTTAGAGCCATCCAAAAGAAAGCCAATGGTTCGCTGAGTTTGGAGCAGATACCTGCTTATTGGAACTTGATTCTTCTCGATATCCCTCAGGAGAAATTGGAGTTGGTGCGAGAACTTCGCAAACACTATACTGTGCATTTGTTGAGCAATACCAATGAGCCCCATTGGGAATACATCTGCCAGACTTGTTTCAATAAGGATGGATATACCGTAAACGATTACTTTGAAAAGATATTCCTTTCGTACGAAATGCATCTGGCTAAGCCCGACAAGGCCATTTTTGAGCAGATGTTATGCGAAGCTCAGTTAGTGCCCGAGGAGACCTTGTTTATTGACGATTCGGAAGCCAACTGTCAGTCTGCTTCTGAATTGGGCATACAAGTACACCGTTATCTGATAGGAGAAAACTTGAAAAAGATTTTCGAATAATGAACATGATGGACGAACATAACAAGCAGAACAACTGTCCCTCAGTAGCTACCATTGGTTTCTTCGATGGGGTTCATCAGGGGCATCGCTTCCTCATCAATCAAGTAAAGGAAGTGGCTGATGCATATGGTTTGTGTTCGTCGGTCATTACTTTTCCTACACATCCCAGAAAGGTGCTTCAACCCGAATTCTGTCCGTTATTACTCTCTACTCCCGATGAGAAACTCCGCTTGTTGGAAGAAACAGGTATAGACCATTGCATCCTGTTGCCCTTTACCCTTGAGCTATCTCGCCTTTCGGCCTACGAGTTTATGCATCTGCTTCGCGAAGAGTATAATATCCGTGCATTGGTAATAGGATATGATCATCGTTTTGGTCATAACCGTTCAGAAACATTCGAGGATTATCAACGTTACGGCAAGGAGTTGGGTATACACATTGTACGTGCCGATGCCTATACGGAAGGCGAGGATAAGGTCAGTTCTTCGGTTGTGCGAAGATTGCTGGCACAAGGTGATGTTACATCTGCGTCCACTTTACTGGGTTACCCCTACCCATTGGAAGGAAGGGTAACCGATGGTTATAAAGTGGGACGCAAGATAGGATTCCCAACTGCTAATTTAGCCATTTCGCATCCTGACAAACTCATCCCTTGTGAAGGGGTATATGCCGTATCGGTATATGTAGAGGGAGAAAAATATGCAGGAATGTTGAACATCGGGCATCGTCCTACATTGAACAATGGTACCAACTTGAGTATTGAGGTGCATATTTTAGGTTTTGCGGGTAATATTTACCACCAACCTATCCGCTTGGAACTTCTCCATTTCCTTCGTCACGAAATGAAATTTGAATCTGTTGATGAATTGGTTCTACAAATGCAGAAAGACAAGGAAAGTATTCTTCAAATGCTTGGATAGGTTTTCTTTATTTTATCTGTATCATCTCTATGGGTTGTTGTTTGGTTGCATCCAATGGATGTGATTGATAGGTGGTATTCTCAAAATCGATATCCTTTAAATCAATGCATCGGATATTGCTATTATACATGGTACGATAATATAGCAAACATTTTTGAGTATCCGATATTGCCGTAAATTGAGTGGCACTAGGCACATCAGCAGGAGCCTCGCCCATAGGGAACTGTATACCTACAGGTATATCGAAATTATTCAAGAGATGAAAGGCTTGTAAAACCGTTTGTTGGTTGGTCTCTTGTTGTGGTGCCGTTATTTGATAGAAAGTTGCCCGTACAAATCGAGAGGGAGATGTCACGTCACCTGGTAGTCCCAATAATCCGCTACCACCACCAAAAGGAGGAATGGTTAATGCCCCGAAAGAATGTTCGGGTGATGTGCCTGGATTCAGATTCAAATAATTATTTAAATTAGTCCAATGCCATTCCAAGCCTGGCGAATTGGTAAGTACACCCAGTTTGTTTTCATAAAAATGAAGGCCTTCGTCAACTATTTCGAGTACTATTTGTCGACCTGAAGGTTCAGTAAATCGCCAATGTACGGTAGATGAGCGTGGATCAATATTAATGATTCGTACTTTTCTTAGGGCATCTTTTACTTCGTCAACCGTACTACATTCTCCTAATACATATGATACTACTTGGAAATCGGCCAACGAATGTTTTTTGTCTGTTTCATCGAAGGGTTGGTATTTACCATAATTGGGGAAATAGAACAAGCCAGCAGCCAGTCCTTTTTCATTCATCCCTTCTACTATAAATTCCTTTTGTTCTACCGCAAGACCTATGTATCCATGCTTGGTTGTGAATTTCAAACCATCTTCTCCTTGGGGAGTCAGTGATTGGAGTTTTTGATTGCGAGGGACTACTATATAAAATGTATTCATGGTGGATGCCGCCCACTCTATAGTGCGTGCTGTAATGGTTGCTCCTTCTTTACTTTTCAAGGTAATACCAGTACAGGCATCTATCGGACTTTGGGTGGTAGACAAACTAATTGTGGCGAGTAAGAAAGCGTACAGTTTGGTATTCATATTCATTTGTTTTGGTGAAAACTTTCAACAAATGATATAAGAATATGTTTGCATATGAAAGTTAATCTTTGGAAAAGAATTATCTTTGTGCCCTATAAAGGTATAACGGATGGAACAGAATAAATCGCTTGTATTTTATCATATATTGGCTGTGTTAACCATTATTATATGGGGAACCACTTTTGTATCTACCAAAGTATTGTTGCAAAATGGGCTTGACCCGGTAGAAATCATGTTCTATCGTTTTGCCATTGCTTATGTATGTATACTCTTCATTTCTCACAATCGATTGTGGGCTAATAGCTGGAAGGATGAAGGACTGTTATTCTTGTTGGGAATAACAGGTGGCTCACTTTATTTTATAGCCGAGAATACGGCATTACAATACACACAAGCATCGAATGTGGCCTTATTGGTGTGCACAGCTCCTCTTTTTACGGCATTAGTAAGTCATTGGTTTGGTAAGGAACCTCTGCACAAGAATACGTTGAAAGGGGGCTTTGTAGGTCTTATTGGGGTGGCTTTGGTAGTGTTCAATGGGAGTGTATTGCTCGAGATTAATCCGCTAGGCGATTTCTTGAGTTTGGCATCGGCAGCTATGTGGGCATTCTATTGTTTGATTTTGAAACGTCTGGAAGGGCGTTATCCTACTCTTTACATTACCCGCAAAGTGTTTGCATACGGCATACTATCGTTGGTTTTCTATTTCCTTTTTTACCCATTGGAAATTAAGACCGATATTTTGCTTAGACCTGTAGTAAGTTATAACTTGTTATTTTTGGGGATTGTGGCCTCTATGGTTTGTTTCTTCACCTATAACATAGCGGTGAAGCACATAGGAGCTATCAAGGCGATTAATTATGGATATATCCAACCACTTGTTACCATGGTTACATCGGCTATTGTCCTTTCGGAAACAATCACGGTCGCTTCGCTGATAGGGGCCGTATTTATTATAGGAGGAGTATATTGGGCTGAGAAATAAAAAGAAGTGGGTGTGTAGAGATACACACCCACTTCTTTTTTTATAGTTATTTTACTTTAAGCTTATCGAATCCTTCGCCATATACACCCACTACATTACTTTGTGAGATGAAGGCGTCGGGATCTATATCTTTAACCAATCGGAAGATATCAAGCGACTGACTCTTTTTAGCCAATACTACGACCACTTTCACATCTTGCTTACTGTACCAACCTGTACCATTCAATAAGGTTACACCGCGCTTGATTTGTTGGTTGATACCTTCGGCTATTTCTTCGTACTTGCGCGAGAAGATAAGGAACTGAACAGATTGGCGGGCGCTGTTCACCACATAGTCAATCACAAAACTAAGGATAAACAATACGGTAAATCCGAACAATACACGCTTCCAGTCATGGAATACAAAATAACAGGATGAAATGATGATGATGTCCAAATACATAATCAATCGGCCCAAAGTAACATCCTTGTACTTGTTGATAATCCATGCGATGATATCGGTACCTCCGGTACTACCATTATTGATAAAAACAAACCCCATACCAAAACCCAGTATGCCGGCACCAATGATACAAGCCATAAATTCTTGACCGGGTCCTAACAAAAGTGGCAAATTACCATTTTCGTCTCTCAATATCTGTTGCACGGCCCACAAAAAGAAGGTCAGTGCAAAGATGGCGTAGATAGTCTTGATACAAAACTTGAAACCCAATATTTTCAAGGCAAATAGCATGAACAAGGCATTGATAAAGAAGTAGGATACCTGAATCTCTATGCCTGTTGCATAATAGATAATAGCCGAAATACCGGTTACACCCCCAGTGGTGATTTCATAGGGAAGCATAAATGCGCCCCAACCTACTGCATAGCAGATAAGTCCAAAGGTAATGGCCAGATAGTCCTTGATTTCTCTGGCCCAGTTTGTTTTTAGAATTACTTGTTTCATAATTATAGAACGACGTTAACGATCTTCTTTGGAACAATGATGACTTTCTTCGGAGTCTTGCCTTCAATCCACTTTTGAGCTTGTTCGTTAGAGAGAACAGCAGCTTCGATAGTGGCATTGTCGGCATCAGCAGCAAATTCCAAGTTGAAACGCGCCTTACCGTTGAACGAAATGGTATACTTCACGGTGTCTTCCTTCAAATAGTCTTCATTGTATACAGGCCATTGGGCATCGCAAACGGTAGTTGTGCTACCCAAAAGTTCCCACAACTCTTCGGCCAAGTGAGGAGCGAACGGAGCGAGAAGCACGGTGAGGAATTTCAATACTTCCTTGTTGTGGCACTTCAAAGCACCCAATTCATTCACACAAATCATAAAGGCACTGATGCTGGTATTGTAAGAGAAGGTTTCAATATCACCTGTTACCTTCTTGATAAGCTTGTGGATAGCCTTGAGCTCTTCCTTGGTGGGTTCGCCATCTACAGGAAGGAATTCGTCGTTACGGCTATAGAACAAAGCCCAAAGTTTCTTTAAGAAACGGTGTACACCATCAATACCGTTGGTATCCCAAGGCTTACTTTGTTCTACAGGGCCGAGGAACATTTCGTACATACGGAGCGTATCGGCACCGTACTTTTCAACAATCATATCCGGATTTACTACGTTGTACATGGACTTAGACATCTTTTCTACTGCCCAACCACAAATGTACTTACCATCTTCGAGGATGAATTCAGCATTGTTGTATTCCGGACGCCATGCCTTGAATGCTTCTACATCGAGGATATCGTTTGATACAATGTTTACATCCACGTGAAGCGGAGTCACATCGTATTGGTCTTTCAAGCCGAGAGAAACGAAGGTATTGGTATCCTTGATACGATATACAAAGTTGCTTCGACCTTGAATCATACCTTGGTTAACGAGCTTTTGGAATGGTTCTTCCTTCACACTCACGCCAAGGTCGTGCAAGAACTTGTTCCAGAAACGAGAGTAAATCAAGTGACCGGTAGCATGTTCAGTACCACCTACATAAAGGTCAACGTTCTGCCAGTAGTTGTCCGCTTTTTCCGATACCAAGGCTTCGGTGTTGTGTGGGTCCATATAGCGGATGTAGTAAGCCGATGAACCGGCAAAGCCCGGCATGGTATTGAGTTCGAGTGGGAATACATTTACGTTGTCGATGAGAGTATTGTCCACTACTTCACCCTTCTGAACGTCCCAAGCCCACTTGGTTGCATTACCCAATGGAGGTTCGCCTGTTTCTGTAGGGAGAAACTTGCTTACTTCCGGCAATTCGAGCGGCAACTTGGCCGAGTCAATCATATAAGGCATACCATCCTTGTAGTATACAGGGAACGGTTCACCCCAATAGCGTTGACGACTGAAGATAGCGTCACGGAGACGGAAGTTTACCTTCACACGACCGAGGTTGTGTTCCTTTACATATTTCTTGGTAGCGGCAATCGCTTCCTTGATAGTCAAGCCATTCAAAGAGAGGTCACAATACGGAGTAACACCTGCTTTAGGTGAGTTGGTTACAATACCTTCCTTGGCATCGAAGCTTTCTTCGCTTACATCGCAACCTTCTACCAACGGAACGATAGGCAAACCGAAGTGCTTAGCGAAAGCGTAGTCACGGCTATCGTGAGCAGGAACGGCCATGATGGCACCTGTACCATAACCTGCCAATACATAATCGCTGATCCAAATGGGTACAGCATCGCCGGTAAACGGATTGATGGCATACGAACCACTGAACACACCGGTTACCTTGCGGTCGGCAATACGTTCACGTTCGGTACGCTTCTTGGTTCTATCCAAATAAGCTTCCACTTCTTCCTTCTGGTCAGCAGTAGTCAATTGGGCTACTAATTCACTTTCCGGAGCCAATACCATGAAGGTTACCCCGAACATAGTATCTGCACGAGTGGTGAAGATGGTAAATTCCATGTCGCTGTCCTTTACCTTGAATTGTACTTCGGCACCTTCCGAACGACCAATCCAGTTCTTTTGAGTTTCCTTCAACGATTCTGTCCAGTCGATGTTATCTAATCCGTCGAGCAGGCGTTGTGCGTATGCCGATACACGCAAGCACCATTGACGCATCTTCTTCTGAACCACCGGGTGACCACCACGTTCAGATACACCGTCTACTACTTCGTCGTTAGCCAATACGGTACCCAGAGCCGGACACCAGTTCACCATGGTTTCACCCAAGTAAGCAATACGATAGTTCATCAAGATTTCCTGTTGTTCCTTTTCGCTCTTGGCATTCCATTCTTCGGCAGTGAATTTCAGTTCTTCGCTACAAGCAGCATCGATTCCTTCAGTACCCTTCTGTGCAAAATGTTCTTCGAGTTTGCTGATAGGCATAGCCTTGCCGCAAGTGTTGCAATAGAAGTGGTTGAACATTTGTTGGAAAGCCCATTGAGTCCAATGGTAGTAACCCGGTTCGCAAGTGCGTACTTCACGATCCCAGTCAAAGCAGAAACCAATCTTGTCTAACTGTTCGCGGTAGCGGTTGATGTTGGCTTCGGTTGTTACGGCCGGATGCTGACCGGTTTGGATAGCATATTGTTCAGCAGGAAGGCCATACGCATCGTAACCCATCGGGTTCAATACGTTGAAACCTTGCAAGCGCTTGTAACGTGCATAAATATCACTGGCGATATAGCCAAGTGGGTGACCTACGTGCAAGCCGGCTCCCGATGGATAAGGGAACATGTTCAGCACATAGAACTTTTTCTTCGATTCGTCTTCCACAACTTTGTAGGTCTTGTTGTCCACCCAACGTTGTTGCCATTTCTTCTCAATCTCTCTGAAATTGTATTCCATGATTTTATAATTGTTTTATTGTTTTCAAATTAATGCGCAAAGATACAAAGACTTCCGCAATAAATACGTGAAGTTTCGGGTGAAAGTTACTATCCGGATGCGACTATTTCAATGTTTCGGCCTTGTCAATGTAAAGTGTACCGCTCAAATGGTCTATTTCGTGTTGGAAGATGATGGCGGTAAAGCCTTCAATCGTATCACATTGTAGCTCGAAAGTGGTAGGATGATTGAACGTTACCACCACCTGTTTGCTACGCATGACCTCCCCTCTTTGGTTGGGCACCGACAGACATCCTTCCCATCCTTTTTGCTTTTCGTCCGACAGGTATGTGAGGCATGGATTGACATAGAATTCAAAGGGTTGTTCGGGTTTGTCAAAGCGTTGCACGGCCACTACTTGTCGGCCTATCCCTACTTGTGGAGCGGCTATCCCTACTCCTTCGTTTCCTGGGTCAGTAACAGTGAGCAACATCCGTTCTTTCAACAATTGGAATGCAGGATGTTGGATGTCGGCTTGTGTCAAGGGTTGGCTGGGTTGACGGAGGAATATGGAATCTTCCGCGTTGTCGATGGTCCATAGACGCATCTTGGTACCGGGAGCATCGTTTATC
Organism: Bacteroides sp.; assembly: GCA_017472925.1. Lineage (GTDB taxonomy): Bacteria > Bacteroidota > Bacteroidia > Bacteroidales > Bacteroidaceae > Phocaeicola. The sequence goes on from JAFUNS010000043.1 coordinate 30,572, forward strand.
AAAGCTTCTTCATTGGGAGTCCATGTATGGCTGGTACTACAACTTTGGGTACTTATGGTTATTAGTAAAAGGGCCGTTGCAAGGAAGGCCAATCCTTTCAGAGTTGTTCTTTTCATGTGTTTCGTTATTTATGGATTCAATCAAGCACAAAGATAATTTAAATTCCTATTTTTGCAGAAAGAAATTTTGAATAAATAATCCTATGAAGAAGGAAAATGGCAAGCAATCCCGATTTAGTACAATACATTGCCGACCAGATGAATCGGGCCGGCGAAATCACATCCAAGAAAATGTTTGGTGAGTATGGACTCTATTGCAACGGAAAGTTCTTTGCGATGGTGTGTGATGACCGATTGCTTTTTAAACCTACAGAAGGTGGCCGGGCTCTATTGGGTACTCCTGTTCTCCAATTGCCCTATCCCGGTGCTAAACCTTGTTTCTACATAGAGAATGTAGATGACCATGAGTTGCTTGTGGCGTTGGCTCAAGTTACTTGCAAGGAACTTCCTGAACCGAAAGTCAAGAAGAAATGAGTGGATGTTTGTTCCCACTCCCATCCACTCATATGATAAATCACTTTTGGCCTATATAGAATACATATCCATAATATTCCCTGTATTTTTGATATAATTTTGCTTCATAACGCTGATTGGTTATCAAAGCTTGTGCCGTTGGATTATCCATATATTTCTGTAAGAAGATTTCTTGTGCTTTCTGTTGAGGAATATAATACTCTTTCGTCCAACAATCTTCTGGTAATACGAAAGTGATGATATTCTTATATCCAGCTTCTTCCATCTGTCTTACTTTATTGGGTAATGTGTCTATTTCCGGATAAGCATCTGTCCAAAAGTCTTCTATTTCTTTCGGACGATTGTTGGTAAGCCAGGTTGCTTCGGTTACGGCAATATATCCATAGGTCTTAATGAAATGATACCATTCTTTTATTCCCCGTTGAAAACCAATGTTATAAATGGCTCCTTCTGACCATATCGCGTCGAATGATTCTTTTTCAAAAGGAAGCTTTCCCATGTCGCCAACCATTGTGTCTATCTTTCCTAATAAAATAGTTTGATTAGTACGAACACTCAGTTTTTCAATGAATTGCGGGAATAGATCGATGGCTGTAATTTGTACCTTGTTATGTTTTGCTATGGCAAGTGAAGATGACCCGGTTCCACATCCCAAATCGGCTATATGAGGATTATTCGGTAAGTCTTTTAAATAGGAAAAAGCTTTTAAAGTACATGCTTCACTACCCGGTCCTTGTCGGTCGGTGCTGGAGAAGTATTCACAAATTAATTGGAAATCGAATTCGTTGATGGAATGATTATCATTACTCATAATTGTTCATTTTTAGGGTTAATATTGAGATATAAATTTTAGCTCAGAAAGGAAATGCCTGTCTGAGAAATCCAAAGGATAACCGTCAACCATTTGGCCGAAACGGTTATTTATATCACAATATCCGAATTCGTATTAATCATCCGAGGGCAAAGATAAGAACTTTTTGCCTTTTAGCTAATATTCTTTTGTAATATTAAATTTGATTGCCAAAGAATAATTACCTTTGCCGCTGTTTTAATAGAAAATAGATTCTTATGAAATATGCAATTATAGGCACAGGAGCCGTAGGTAGTTATTATGGCGGGAAGCTGGCCCACTCCGGATGCGATGTGCATTTCCTGCTTCATAGCGATTATGAATATGTAAAGCAACATGGGTTGCAAGTCGATTCGTGTGACGGTTCTTTTCATCTTGACCATCCCCATGTTTATAGCAATACGGCAGATATGCCCAAGGCCGATGTTGTTATCGTGGCACTGAAGACTACACGTAATCATTTGTTGGCCACTCTTCTTCCTCCTTTATTTCATAAGGATACGCTTGTGTTGCTCATTCAGAATGGCATAGGTCCCGAGGCCGAACTTCAAAAGCAATTTCCCGACCTTTATTTGGCCGCAGGATTGGCATTTATCTGTTCATCGAAAACAGAGCCGGGACGAGTAAACCATCAGTGTTATGGTAGCATCAACATTGGCAATTATTCTTGTAAGGATACCCGGATAATGGATCAGTTGATAGCCGATTTCAATCAGGCAGGTGTCAAGGCGTTAGAGGTGGAATATCGGGAAGCACGATGGAAAAAAGCCGTTTGGAACATGCCGTTCAATGGAATGACGGTGGTGATGAATGCCCAAACTAACCAGTTGTTGGCTAACCCCGCAACGCGCGAACTCATTCATCGCCAAATGATGGAGGTGATTGGGGCGGCACAAGCACTTGGAGTTCAGAATATCGATGCGTCGTTTGCCGATAAGATGATTGATATGACCCTTACCATGACTCCTTATTCGCCTTCCATGAAATTGGATTACGATTTCCATCGCCCCATGGAAATAGCCTATTTGTATAGTCATGCCATTGCCGAGGCACATACAGTGGGTTATTCCATGCCTTGTTTGGAGATGCTTGAAGCGCAACTCAAATTTTTGGATGTGTCCAATTCTTAAAATAAAAAGAGGGTGTATCAAAATAGAAATCACCTATCAATATGTCATTCTGAGCATTGCGAAGAATCTGATTACGCCCACTTTATGTAAACAGATTCTTCACTTCGTTCAGAATGAAACGACATTTTAATAGTGGTTTCGTGTTTTGCACACTTTCTTCTGTAATCCTTATATCTATTAAAGTTCAGTTTTCCACAATCCGTGTAAGTTGCAATATTCGTATACGGCAATGGGCTTTTCTGTGCATACGCAAACCACTGCTTCGGGCTTATCCTTCAAATTGATTCTAATACCTCCATTTTCGGTTTCTACATATACAAAGGCGATGTGGTGTTCGGGTGTCATGGGATGAGGCACACTGCCCACTTCTACTTTGATTCTGCAATCGTCCAGACGGGTTACTACCGGTACATGCTTTTCGTTGCTTGCATCTACTGTATTAGGGATAAGCTCTTCCATCTTTTCTCCGCAGCATACTACCGGAACCTTGCTGTCTACTACTTTTTCTATCACGTTACCACAATGGTTGCACTTATAAAACTTTGTTGCCATAATTTTTCTTTTTAATGAGTTAGTTATTTTTTCTGTTGCAAATATATATACTCTAACAAAACTTACCAACAGATTGTTTCTATGGGGTAATAGATAATATTTATCTGATTATAGAATAGTCAGTATCTCTTGAAAATCGTCAATCAGAAAATCGGCTTTAGCATCTTGCAATTCTTGACGAGTACCATTGCCGTAAGTCACTCCACAAGTATGTGCACCGGCACGGCGTCCCATTTCAATGTCGTAAATGGTATCGCCTACAACGAGTGCTTCTTCAGGCGGGCAATGGAAAGCTTCGAGTGTTCGCAATACAGGTTCCGGATGAGGCTTGGCATGAGTCACATCATCGGCTCCCAATATATAGGTAAAGGTGTCTTCCAGATGCATGGAGTGGACAAAATCCACTAGGCTCTTACGAATTCTGCTACTGGCCAGGGTCATGGTATAGCCTTTGGAGGAAAGCTCTTGTAACGTTTCGATTACGTGTGGAAAAGTGGGGATGGAATAGGCCGCATTGTTGGCAAAGAAAATACGACGATACGTGTCCACGCACTTGTCGCCCATTTCGTTGGTCATCGGAATCAAGTCGGTAAAGGCTTGTTTGAGCGGGAGGCCAATCATCGATGCACATTGCTCGTCGGTGCGTGGAGCCAGTTTTAGTTCCTGGATAGTTTGTTGCATGGTTTCCACAATGAGTTGGCGTGTATCGCCCAATGTCCCGTCGAAATCGATAATAATCAGTTTCATCTTTTGTATATCAATTCCTTATTTCATAATCCATTTGTCGAACTGGAAGTCGCCTTCCGAAGTAATGAAGAACAAATCGTGCTGCCCCGATACAGGTATGGTAATCTTTTCGCTCACTTCCTTCCATTCATCGCCTTCAAATGCGAGGGTAGCAAGTACCTGACCATCTTTCGGATGGCCCAATCGTACAGTCAGTTTACCTGGACCTCTTACTACTACCGTCACTTCTTGTGGTTGGGTAGAGAAATCCACTCCACGTACTTTCAGTATCTGTCCGTCTGTATGACATGCCGCAGCGGTATCACCTAGTCGGCCTGTAGGGACAAAACGGAGGTTATGTGTGGCGGCAACGGTTTCGGCTTGCACCCAAACAAACGGATTGAGAGGTTTCAGTTGCGTTACTCCTGTGCGGGTAGCCTCGCCCATGTGAATGGTCAGGTTTTCTTCGTCAACCTTTATCTTATCTATGCATACCGAACGGAATCCTCCTTTACCCTGTTGGTGTTCTTCCAAGGAAAGGGTATGGTACAACAAGTAATATTCGCCTTGATACTTGTGTAAATGCGTATGATTGTTGCTGGGCAGAAAACCATAATCCATGGGATTCTTGAAGTAATTGGCCTGATAAGTCCAACTGTCAGTATCTAATGGCGTTTGGCTGGTCATGTAGCTCATGCAACAAATGCTTGGCTTTTCTGTATCCAAAGGCCATTCCTTCCGTTCTACCCAACTGGTATTATAGGTATATATCCATGTGCCGTTGATGTAGTTCAGCTCGTTGGCTTCGAAATGGTAAGGTGCTTTTATTTCTGTAATGGGACTATCCAGGTTCATCATGTCATCGGCCAGGCGAACAATTCTTGCATTACCAGGGATGTATTCAGAACCGTATTGGTTAGAGCCTCCGCCGAACGAGAGCCATCCTCTTCCTTCATCATCTACCACCACACCAGGGTCGAAGGGTGCTCCACAATTACCCAATCCTTCTGATTGCTTGTCTACCACATTCTTTCCTAACGGGTCTGTCCATGGGCCGATGGGCGAGGTAGCTGTAAGCATACCCACTCCTACACCGCAATTGGAATAATACAGATAGAAATGTGTTTTTCCGTCGGTTTCTACCCGTTTGGTGATGGAAGGTGCCCATGAGGCAATTCCCCAAGGCGACAAGGCCTTTACATCGATGTATCCATGAAATGTCCAGTTCACCATATCATCTGTCGACATCATGACCAGCGAATGGATATGCTGATATCCGTTATTCCCCTTAGGTCCTACCACATCCAGTTGCTGATGGTCGTTGGTGGCATACACATACAGTCGGCCCTCATATTCCACCGCTGTAGGGTCGGCATTGAAATTATGGTCGAGCAATGGATTTGCATAGTCGCTCAATAGTTTGGGCGATGAATATTCTGGAAGGATGGACGAAGGTTCCTGATTTCCGCAAGATGCCATCAATAGCATCGAAGCAAGCATACACATGTATTTTTTCATTATCGATAGATGTTTGGATAATTGTCTTTAGTGGCAAAGATAATGAATTATTAACTACATCTATAATCCGATAATTATTTTCTATCAAGAAAATGAATAAAACTATTAAAATTTCACTAAATTTGCATTACCGAAAATAACCATTAAAACTTGAAGATTATGTTAAGCAAGAATTTACATGATGCAATCAATGCACAGATCAATGCCGAATTGTGGTCAGCTTACCTTTACTTGGCCATGTCACTCGATGCCGAAACAAAGGGATATAAAGGAGTAGCTAATTGGTTCTATGTTCAGTTCCAGGAAGAGCAAGACCATGCACGCATCTTCATGAACTATTTGAACTCACGCGATGTCAAGGTTACTTTGCTCCCAATTGAAGAAGTTCCTGCTACTTGGGATAGTGTACTCGATATGTTCAAGCAAACCCTTGAACATGAAAAGAAGGTTACATCCCTTATCAACAATTTGGCTTACATTGCTAACGAAGACCGCGATTTTGCCTCTATCAACCGTTTGGTTTGGTTCATCGACGAACAAGTGGAAGAAGAAGAATCAGCACGCGATATGATTGCTGCTGTTGAGGCGGTAGAAGACAACAAGTACGGCATGTACATGCTCGATAAGGAATTGGCTGCACGTACTTATACTACACCATCGCCATTGGCTACAGCTGAATAAGGATTGAGCATTCTATTTACATAGTATAAAGTGAAGAATCTGTATACATAAACGTGGATGTATTCAGATTCTTCTTTCTTTCTTCACAAAAAGAATACATTAAACCATATCCTCTATCGTTTTGTTGGATAATTTATCGGCAAACACCCGTGCGGCATAGCATTCGGGTATAAATATCTTTTGAATATTCATGGCACGGAGGATAGACTGATGTACCGGGTCGATGGCTCGGGCATAAATCTTTGCCATGCCCAATTCTTTTAAAGCAGCTACCACTCGCAATGAATGATCCATTTCCTGACCGATGGATACTATGGCACAATCCATTTCGTCCAACGGAAGTGCTTTAAGTGCCAATCGTTCGGTAGCATCCATGATGTAAGCTACAGAAATACGATCCTTTAATTCGTTTACCCGATGCTCATTAGCATCTACACCTATCACTTCATGACCTTTGTCGGTCAGTTCTTCAGCTAATGTCTTGCCGAAATTTCCCAAACCTATAATCAAACATTTCATAATCTGTCGTATAGTTAGTTGATAATTACATCGTCTTGCGGTAACCGGTAAGGAGGTGAATCATTTGAGTGTACCAAACTCATCAGTAGGGTAATCAATCCCACACGGCCTACAAACATGAGTATAGAAACGAGTATTTTGCTATTATCTCCCAATAGCGGAGTGACATTCAGACTTGCTCCTACCGTGGCATAAGCCGATATGGTTTCGAATAACAATTCTTTCGGTGCTATGTCGGGTTCCATCACGACTAATGCTATGAAAAATGCAAAGATGGCAAGCAACGATCCAAATACTTTGGCCAATGCCCTTCGGATAGATACGGGCGACAATTCACGATGGAAGAGTGTCACTCGTTCGCGTCCTTTTACTACGGCTACAAAATTGGCGAATGCTACGGCTATTGTATTTACCTTGATACCCCCTGCAGTAGATTGTGAAGCACCCCCTATCCACATCAGTACCATATAAATAAGCAAGGTGAGGAAGGAGAGTTGAGGCATGTCCACACTATTGAATCCGGCGGTACGGGGAGCTACGGCATTGAAGAGTGATTGCACTATTTTATCTTTTACAGGCATATGGGCAAAGGCATGATTCCATTCCAATAGGCCGATACATATGCTTCCTCCTACTATCAAAATGCTTGTAGTGACCAATACTAATTTTGTATTGATGTTTGCCAAATGAACATATCGCTTTTTCCGGTTGAACCACAATTTGCCCAATCCATAGGCTATCATTCTGCGGAAGTTTACCAGTAAAGGGAAGCCTATACCTCCTAAAACAATCAATACGGTAATAATCAGATAAAAACCGTTATGCCCTATCAATATGTCAGGGTTACTCAGATTGTCTGTCAGTGTGGAGAACCCGGCATTGCAGAAAGCCGATACCGCATGAAAAACGGAAAAGAACACTTCTTCTTGAATGGTCATGCCCATCGTAGCATGGATGTTTGTCCAGATGGCAAAAGCCCCTATCAGTTCGATGGTGAAAGTGAATCCCAAGATATAAAGCAATGTTGAAATCAACGAGCTGAATGTGTCAGAGCCTATCATGTCCCTCAAGGCAAACTGGTTGTATAATCCTGTACTTCCCATAAAAAACATGGCAAAGAAACTGGTGATTGTCATAACTCCCAATCCACCAATTTGTATCAATAACATTAGGATAATCTGTCCTTCCAAAGAAAACGTTTGTGCTATGTCAACGGTAGAAAGCCCTGTTACACATACCGCACTGGTCGATACAAAGAGGGCGTCCACAATAGGCAGACGAATATGTTCATGTGTAGAACGGGGAAGCAGGAGCAGTAACGCACCTAAGGCTATGATTACAGCAAAGCAAGCCGCCATAAGCAAGGCGGGATTGGTTTTCTTGTTTATGAAGGCCACCACACCCTTTGAGACCTCGAGCAAGGCAAACATTCCTAAAAGAGCTACTGTATAATATTTGCTTCCGAAGATGTTCATCCATTCGGGTAGAGAGGAAGAAAAATATTTGGACAGGGCAGAAACAAGGAGAAGTAAACCGATGACTACGGTCATGAAAACGGTTTTCTGAGTAATGGTTCTCCATTGGAAAATGAGTTGTGAAATGTATAGAAGAAGGTAAATCCACCATCCATAATGATAAATGTGGAGGATTACGGACATTTCACGGGCATCCAGCACGAAACCGTAATCCACCACAATGGCCCCCATTACTATGGCGGAAACAAGGAACATAAACAGCTGTACTCCCAAGCCTATCCGGTTTTGGAGGGAAGGAGAAATCATATCAGAAAGCCATTGTATCATATCATCAACAACTAAAGAGGTTGTAACAATACGTAAAAGTAACTATAAAATGAAAGACTTTCTTTTATGTTGACTATTATATGTTTTTTTTAAGAAATCCCAACAATCCTTTATGGTATTATTCCAAAAAAGCGTCCATAATCTTTGTAGGTCGTCCGTCTTCTGTAAAGGCTCCCAATTTGTATTGGGTGGGTTTGCATTCAGGTTCCCAGTAGAATACCCCTTTACAGCGTCCGTTGGTATTTTCCTTGCACTCGCGGATGATGCGGCTCAGTTGGGCATATCCTTCTTCGGGTTTCAAGGCTTCCATACCTGTCTCTACAATCATCACATCGCAACCATATTTTTCGCTCACCTTCTTGATGTTGGCAATACAATCGGTAATGGTGGTTTCGGCATCATCCCGATGGCCGGCATCCATGGCCCAATACGGATAGAGTGACATGCCAATCATATCAAACTTGGCACCGTTGTTCTTCAGTATATCGAGGTTCCAATTATACAGGTTTTCATCAAATCCGTTGTCCAGATGCACCATGGCAATGGCTTCGGGGAATATTTCTTTTACCGCATCGTATCCGGCTGCAAACAGACCGGCATATTGTTCAGGATTGTTTTGGGCATGTCCCATCGATTCGGTAATGGTGGTGCGTCCTTCTTCATCCTTTATCTCCCAACCTCTTTCATTTCTCTTTACACTCCAAAGAAATCCGTTGGATGTTTCGTTACCCACCTGTACCCACTTGGGTGTAATGCCGTTGTCTTTCAGGTATTGCAGCACTTCGCGTGTATGGTTGGCCACATCCTGTTTCATTTCTTCATAGGTATGTCCGCTCCATGCCTCGGGTATGTTTTGCTTGGCTGGGTCGGCCCACCAGTCGCTATAATGGAAGTTCACCATCACTTCCATACCTAGTTCCTTTGCGCGTAGAGCTTTGACCAACATGTCTTCCTTATTGCACCAATTATTGTGCTTTGCAGGATTTACCCACACACGCAGGCGTACGGCATTCATTCCATATTCCTTCATCAAGGCTGTACATTCGCGTTCTTCGCCTTTGGCATTGTAAAATTTGTGCCCTTTCGATTCCATTTCGGTCACCCAACTGATGTCGGCACCCTTATAAAATACTTCCTCTTCCGATGTTTGTTTGGTCGAAGAGCAACTCATCCACAAACAAGTGCCCACACATAATGTCAGCACGCTTAAAACGATATTTTTCATAAGTAATAATTATTTGTTTTGCACAAAGATAAATATTTTAATGAAACAATCGTCCAATTTGCAATAAATTAGTCTTTCTTGTTTTGATTTTCAGGACAAGAAATGTACTTTTGTAGTCATTAAACGTTTAAAATATTATGAAATTATTCTCTAAAGCAGCTGCCATGCTCATGTTATTGGCGGCAACCTCGTGCACTACTACAGTGAAAGAAGACACCTCGGTCAAATGGAATACACCGGGTGCCGGTAATCCTCTCCTCCCCGGCTATTTTGCCGACCCCACCATCAAGAAGTTTGGCGATACCTATTACATCTACGCCACCACCGATGGTACCGGTAACGGTTATGGCCCTGCCCAGGTATGGATGTCGAAAGACTTTGTCAACTGGAAGAATGTAACCATGAATTGGCCCACTACCGAAGTGGTTTGGGCACCCGATGTGGTTCAGCAACCCGATGGCACTTACCGTTATTATTATTGTACTCCTTGTGTGATTTATGTAGGCGAAAGCGATTCCCCCATCGGCCCATGGAAGAACCGTCTGGGTGCTCCCGATGCCATTCTCGTGGAAGACCGCTTTGTACACAATGCCATCACCCTCGACCCTCAGCTTTTCCGTGATGACGATGGCTCGGAATACCTCTATTTCGGTACTTGGGGTATTTACGAAGGCTTTGGTTGCGGTGTAGCCAAGTTGGCCGAAGATGGCAAGAGCTTTACCGACAAGAAGCTCATTCTGAACACCGAAATCAAGGACTTCTTCGAAGCACCTTTTGTGTTCAAGCGCAACGGAATCTATTACTTCACCTACTCTTCGGGTTCTTGCCACGACCATACCTACCGTGTGCAATATGCTACCAGCACCGAAGGCCCTATGGGACCTTATGAATACAAGGGCTGTATCTTGGAATATACCGAAGATATGACCATCCAGGGCACTGGCCACCACTCTATGTTGGTCGATGGCGACAACTATTACATTGTATACCACCGCCACGGTTTGCCCAAGTCACTCCACGGATTCAACCGTCAGGTATGTATCGACGAAATGAAGTTCGACGAAAACGGAGCCATCCTGAAGATTGACCCTACTCACGAAGGTCTGCTCCCTGCCTCATTGGTGCAGAATGCCCAAACCGCCAAGTTCGAGAACTTAGCTTTTGGTGCCAAGGTAACCGCCTCGTCGGTGTATAGCGACTGGTTCAAGCCCGAATATGCCGTAGACGACAACAACGCTACCTTGTGGCGTGCCAAGAATTGCCACGGTGCCGAAAGCATTACCATCGATTTGGGTGAAGCCAAGGAATTCAACCAAATCTGGACACAATTTGAATATACCGTATTCTTCTACCAATACATGATTGAGACTTCGGAAGATGGAAAGACCTGGAATATGTATGCCGACAAGCGCGACAATGTATACCAAGGCTCGCCGATGATTGATGAAGGCGATGTAAAGGCCCGCTACATCCGCATCACCATTACCGATACCCAGAAGAACGGTCACTTCCCCGCCATTTGGAATGTGAAGGTATATAAGGCTACTGAAGGAGCCGACCCGAAGACTCTCCTCCCCGATGGTGCCGTAGACGAAGAAGCCTTGTTGGCCGGTTATCCATGGATTCACAAGAAGGACATCGAGCCCGAAGAACACGAAAAGACCGCTAAGGTGGGCAATAAGATTGTCGATATCAATGCCGACGATTATGCCCAGGGTAAGTCCATCAAGATTAAAGAGATTGAAAACCGCACCGGTGGCGTCTTTACCGGCGATAAGGAAGTGATTGTCGAAGTGAAGAACGGCAAATACGGCTTCTATTTCAACGGTCAGCAAAACATGAAGAGCGATTTCGGCTTGCCCAAGACCATTACTTACAATGCTCCTCACACTCTGGTGGCTTGGACATTGAACCCCTCGGTAGGAGGCATTGAAACCGTGGCCGAGTTCTCTACCATCCGTCACGATTTCTCTACCTTGGAATTCCGTCAAGGCCTTGACCCGAAGGAAGGATTGATTTCACACATCGGTTGGTTTGAAAATGCCGGTGCCGAAAAGGAAATCAAGGAAGGCGAAGGCAAGTGGCAACATTGGGTGATCACCTTCGACGGATACACCGAACGTGTTTACCTCAATGGCAAGCAGATACTGGAAAGAAACATGTTCCTCACCCTTCGTCCGGCTCAATACATCACCTTGGGTGCATCGATGGATGGTGGCAATCCGTTCAGTGGTTACATCCACTCACTCGAATTCTATGACAAGGCCTTCAGTGCAGCCGATGTCAGAGCTGCTTACGAGGAGAAATCGGATACCGACGACAAGATTTCTTTCGATAGCGAACTGGCCATTAAGACACGCGTTCTCTCTCCTTCGCTTGTTGAGGTAACGGTAGTTGATGAAAAGGGCGATAAAGTTGAATCGGGCTTGCTTACTTACGAATATGGAGTATTCTCTACTAAACCTGCTCCTCCTTGTGAGTTTAGTGAAGGAACCAACAATTCTTCTCTATTACTTTCAACCGATGGTAAGGCTGAACAGACTTTCTTAGTTCGTGTTACAGACGATAACAAAACCTTTGAGAAATTGCTTTCAGCCGAAATCAATATTCCCGAAGGTATGTTTACCCACTTTGCCGACGATTTCTCGGGCAACACCCACAATTGGGATGGTGTGAACATGCCCAAGAAAGGCACTGTTTCAGTTGAAAACGGCATGTTGAAACTTACCTCAGCCGGTACCAACTTCAACTTCAACAAGGCCGAAAACGGTGTACTTCAATACAAGGAAGTGAAGGGCGACTTTATCGTACAGGGTAAGATTGCCGCATTGGCCGGACAAGAAGAAAAGAAATCGCCCTCTTACAACGAAGGTGGTATCCTGGTATTGGACGATTCGGATGCCCAGGCACAGACCATCCTTCAGATTGGTGCTTTCCCCAGCTACAATTGCGGTAACATGCTCACCGTGGTAGCTCCTCGCATGGGTCGTCCTCAGTTCCCTTCGGCCAACGGTTGGGACTATCATCCATACGTACAGATAGAGCGTATAGGCGATATGTTCTACATCCGCACCAGTGCCGATGGCAAGACTTGGGTAGATAAGGCCGGTTCGCCAGTTGAGCTCAAGCATTTGGCCGACAAGACCTTGAAGGTAGGTTGCTATCACACTACCTACTCCGACAACGAAGGTTGGGCTGCTTTCGACGATTTCAACCTCTGGCAGAAGAAGTGATTCCATTTCCCTACTATAAGTGGGAGTGTACTTGAAATAATAAGTGGATGTGTTGGTTAGCACATCCACTTTTTTTACATGAAGACTTAACTTTTCTTTTCTTTGTCTACAACCCCATGCACGATGTCACCCCGAAGGTGGTTGCGATGGCGGTGAGAATGGTGATTACTACGTGGAGAATCTTGCCCCACATGCTTTTGTTTTTGTTTCCCATAATTGTTTAAGTTTTTAGTTTAGTTTTAGTTGATGTTTCTTTTGTCATCCTGACGACTCCATCCTCCTTGTCATCCTGAGCGAAGCGAAGGATCTGAAGACATAAACGTGGGTATACACAGATCCATTCGTCACTCCGTTCCTCAGGATGACATGGATGGAGGATTTCCTCAAGATGACAAAATAGGGGGACACCCACAGGATAACAAGAATGTGGTATGGGATGAATATTGGGATTGGTCACCTAAAGCGTATGGGGAATAAAAAGAAAGGGTATGCCAAAACATGACATACCCTTCTCTCTCTCTAACTTATATTATTGTAACGCAATGGTCTTGACTTTCAAATCTTGTGAATTACCACCCACCATAATGTCGAAGTTACCCGCTACACCGCATACGGTGTTGGTTTCGGGGTTCCACCATTCCAATTGCTTGGGGGTGAGTTCCAGTTCCACCTGAACGGTTTCGCCTGCCGGGATGTGTACACGCTTGAAAGCGCGGAGGGTCTTGATAGGACCTTCGGCATCGCCTTGCTTCTTGAGGTAGAGCTGAACCACTTCGTCGCCACACATCTTGCCGCTATTGGTTACAGGAACCACTACCTTAACTGCTTCGCCTACCTTGGCCGATGCTGGTATCTGGATGTCGCCGTAAGTAAATGTGGTGTAGCTCAAACCATAACCGAACGGATAGAGCGGTTGGCCCTGGAAGTAACGGTAGGTGCGTCCTGCCATGTTATAGTCTTCGAAATCGGGCAACTGGTCAACATTCTTGTAGAAAGTAACAGGGAGCTTGCCCGAGGGGTTATAGGCACCGAACAAGACATCGGCCACGGCCTTACCACCGGCTTGACCGGGATACCATGCCTGAACGATGGCTTGACAAGACTTGGTTTCGGGTACCAAACCGATAGGTGAACCCGAGCAGTTGATGAATACCACCTTCTTACCGGCAGCTGCCAGTGCCTGAAGCAATTCGCGCTGAACGGTCGGGAGTTCGATATCGGTACGGTCGCCACCACGGAAGCCCGGCAACTTCACGCCCATTTCTTCGCCTTCCAAGCGAGGAGAAATACCTCCGGCAAAGACAATGACATCGGCATCTTTCACCTGAGCCACTACCTTCGGGATGTCTACGGTTTCCTTGAAGCCCATATCGAAATTGAGCTGGGCAGCACCCGCGTTGTACTTGAACTGGAGTTCGATGTTATACGACTTGCCTGCTTCGGCCTTCATGGTGTAGTTGGTGGTGCGTCCGCCGTGGTTGTTCTTGAATCCCTTCACCTTTTCGCCATCAATCAGGAGGTCGCCGGCACCGCAAGTATACATTTCGAATACTACATCGCCCGATTCTTTCGGAGTATAGACACTCTTATAGGTGGCCGAGAAGTCGGTGAGGTTCACACCCGGAGCAAACACGGTAGCACCCATGGTGCAAAGGCTGAACGGACTTTCCATCTGCATGGTGGCCACGGGTTCGCCTTCGAAGTTGGTATTGTTCCAATAAGTAGCGGTAAAGCCTTGTCCGCTTTTCGATTTACATTGGTTATACACGCTACGTGTAAGGGTTCTTTCCACCCAACTGCAACCGGGGATGTATACCACCTTATCGTCCTTGCCGGCAGCTTGCTGGATGCCTTGGAGGATGGTTGTGGTGTGGGCAGGAGTACCGTTGTAGTTACCCCATTGCATCACCGAGTCGTTGGCATTGGGACCCATTACGGCGATGGTCTTGCCACCCTTTTGCAACGGAAGGATTTGGTTCTTGTTCTGTAACAAGGTGATGGACTTGCGGGCGATGTCGAGGGCCAATGAATCGTGCTTGGCCGAGGCTACTACCGAGTAAGGAATCTTGCTCCACGATACGTCTTCAAGATTGTCCATTTCACCCAATTCGAAGCGGGCTTTCAACAGACGCTTTACGGATACGTCGATGTCTTCTTCCTTAATCAAACCTTGCTTGACACCTTCCATCAAGGCCTTGTAGCTGGAGCCACATTCCAAGTCGGTACCGCTCAATACAGCAGCAGCCGAGGCGCTGGCGGCATCGGGGTGAGTCTTGTGTCCGCCCTTTTCCTTATAGAAGTCGTTGATGGCACCACAATCCGATACCACAATGCCTTCGTATCCCCATTCTTCGCGGAGGATGTGCATCAGCAACTGGTCGCTACCGCAACAAGGATCGCCTTCAAAGCGGTTGTAGGCACACATCACTTCCTTTACCTTTCCTTCCTTGACCAGGACTTCGAAAGCAGGGAGGTATGTTTCGTACAAATCGCGCGGACTGATGTTTTCGGCATTGAATTCGTGGCGGTTCCATTCAGGACCCGAGTGTACGGCAAAGTGCTTGGCACATGCGTGGAGCTTGTCGTACTTTTCGCCGGCATCCGAGCATTGCAATCCGTTTACCACGCTCAAACCGAGGACAGATGAGAGGTAAGGGTCTTCGCCATAGGTTTCGATACCTCTACCCCAACGTGGGTCGCGGAAGATGTTTACATTAGGAGTCCACATGGTAAGGCCTTCGTAACGGTCTACTTCGCCTTCCTGTACGGCCTTGGTATTCTTGGCACGGGCTTCGTCCGAAGCAGCGATGAACACTTCTTCCAACGCCTTTTCGTCGAAGGCAGCTGCCATACCGATAGGTTCGGGGAATACGGTAGCCAATCCGCTACGGGCAATGCCGTGCAAGGCTTCGTTCCACCAGTTGTATGTCTTGATGCCCAGTCGGTCGATAGCGGCTGAGCGGTCCATCATCAATGTAATTTTTTCTTCAAGTGTGAGCTGTTTTACCAAATCTTCGGCACGCTCTTCCGGGCTTAGGCTGTTGTCTTTGTAGGCAGGCTGGTTAGTGCAGGCACTGAGCATGGCTACAGAAGCAAACAAATA
>JAFUNS010000044.1 GCA_017472925.1 Bacteroides sp.
GGCTAGGCGTTTGGGAATCAAGTCCGGACGTATTCTTTCAGGAATTCAGATTTGTCATTCAGAGGAGCGTAGCGACGAATACGAGTTGTAAAAATGAAAACGTGCAATAAAAAGGACGTGTCATTCTGAACGAAGTGAAGAATCTGTATGCATAAAGTAGATGTAATCAGATCCTTCGCGTTGCTCAGGATGACACAATGATAAGGCAATTTCTATTTAGACATTTCTTCGTCAAATATTATCTGCCGGATAATGCACTCCCAGCTGTCGACGCACTTCATCCATCACCTCCATCGTTACCAACGAGTTCTCCCAACTGTTCACGGAAGATTCCTGCTTGCCTTGCTCAATCAGATTCATGAACTCCGCCAGCTCATAATAATAAGGGCTCTTTTCCAAAGAAACTCCGATGGAATGGGGGATATTTGCTTGTTCCTGTCCTTGTCCCACTACCTGTCGAGGGATGAAGTCCACGGTGTTTGTGATGTGAATTTTGTCCAGGACCAAGTTGCCCGCTTCCCCTTCGATTTCGGTCGGTAAGGAAGAATTGGCGATTTTCGAATAAAGTACGGTGGCGTTCATTCCTTCGTATTGGAAATTCACGGATCCTTGTCCATCCACACCCGTATGCAGACGAATTCCTTGTGCTTCCACCTTCTGCGGACGACCGAACAATGCTACCATCGGATACACTGTATAGATACCGATATCCATCATCGCCCCGTTGGAAAGCTCCGGCTTGAAGGCATTGAGGATAATCCCTTCCTTGAATTTGTCATAACGGGAAGAATATTGGCAATAACTGGCAAAATAGCGACGGATAGTTCCCAGATCCTTCAGGTGCTCCTTCACGATGCCGAAGTTCGGATTGAGGGTAGAAATCATGGCTTCCATCAGGGTGACGCCGTACTTTCGGGCAGTATCCACCATTTGTTGCACTTCCCGGGCGTTGGAGGCAAACGGCTTTTCGCACAGCACATGCTTGCCGTGGCTCATGCAGAGCATGCTTTGCTCGGCATGTACATAGTTGGGCGTGGCGATGTACACCGCATCAATCAACGGGCTTTTGGCCATTTCTTCCAGCGAGGTAAAGGTATGTGGAATCCCGTGTTTGGCGGCAAACTCGTCTGCCCGTTCCTGTGTCCGCGAACAGACAGCTGTCAGTTCAAAACGTTCATCCTGCCGTCCTCCGGCAATCACCCAGTCGGTGATATTGTTGGTGCCGACCACCCCAAAACGTATCTTCTTCATAATCCGATGTTTGATGTCTTTTCGCAAAGTTACTTTAAACTTTTCATAATTCAAAAAATAGATTGTATCTTCGCAGCATGATGAAAATAACAGTATCCGAAGAAATCAAGAACGCTTGTCCGCAGTTTGCCGGCATAGCGGTAGCTGCCACCGTCAAGAATACCCCCTATTGCGAGGCGTTGTGGCAGAAGATAGACGAATTTACCGTGCGTTATCGTGAGATGTATACCACCGATTCCATCAAGGACATGGTGACCATCCACGCCACCCGCGAAGCTTATAAGAAATGTGGCAAGGATCCCAGCCGTTACCGTCCGTCGGGCGAAGCGTTGTGCCGTCGCATCTTGCGTGGAATCCCTTTGTATCAGATAGATACCTTGGTGGATTTGATCAACTTGGTATCCATCCGTTTCGGTTATTCCATCGGTGGGTTCGATGCCGACAAGTTTGAGGGCGATACCTTGACATTGGGTATCGGCAAGGCAGGCGAGCCCTACGAAGGCATCGGTCGTGGAATGTTGAACATCGAAGGGATGCCGGTATATCGCGATGCCATCGGTGGGGTAGGTACACCCACCAGTGACAACGAGCGCACCAAGCTGGGACTCGAGACTACCCACCTGCTGACCATCATCAACGGTTATAGTGGAAAGGAAGGGTTGCAGGAAGCAGCCGGATATATGGTAGAGTTGCTGAAGGACTTTGCTTCGGCAGAAGATGTACAACTGATAGAATTTTAAGCGATATGGATATAGAAAAGATATTGACGGGTGGAGTGGTCTTCAAGAAGGCCAGCTCGGGAAACGGACAGAAAGAAGACAAGGTAAAGACCAAGGCGAAGAAGAAAACCTACATTACCGGTTTGCACGGATCGGGGGCCGCAAAGATGAAGGCGGACATCCGAAAGAAGCGGGCGAATCGTCATAAATAGGGGTTTTTCATTCATTCAATTGATAAAAGAGGGTGTTTTTGACATTATTTTGCAAAAAACACCCTCTTTTTTATTGTTCATTAAGCATAAATACCTACCTTTGCGGTGTTCTTATTATATCTAACATTTTTATTATTACTGTTTTTACTGTTATGAAGAAGTTGTTGTTGGGAGGTATGCTAGCCCTAGCTATCTCGTGTCTGTTGGCGTCTTGTGCCAATGACGAAATGGCCGAAGTGCCCATGAATGAAGTAAAGGAAGTGACTCTGACTACCCGATTGGATGCTGCGACACGTGCATCGGTAGCAGACGAAAAGTTGGAACTCTTTTACACCGTGTACGATGCTGCCGACGGTACGGTAGTGGCAAAGAATACAGCCGGCTTGCAAGCCGTGTCTTTCGAAGGTAACAGTTCTGTTACGTTGACTCTCCAGTTGGAAAAAAGCAAATCTTACGACATTGCCTTTTGGGCACAGCCTGAAGGAATGGATTGTTATGACCTTTCGGACATGAAGGCCATCAAGATGTGCTATGACCGTTGTCGCGGTAACGACAGCCGTTGCAATGCCTTTTACGGTAATCTGTTCGGTTTGAAGGTAGGCAACAGTAATAATGTCACCATACCATTGAAAAGTCCTTTCAGCAAGCTCGAAGTGCTGACTACTGTAGAAGATGTAGAAGCAGCCGCTTCCATCGGTGTTTGGGGGACTGAAATGGATTCATCAATCACTGTATCGGGTGTAGCCGGTACATTCAATTCGCTTTATGGCACGGCAGAAGGTGAAGCCGTGACTGCCAGTTTGCTTCCGGGAGCCGTTCCGACAGAAACCCGTCAGATCGAAGGCGTGGACTATCGTGTCCTGACTTCGGATTATCTCTTGCCTATGCAGCGTGAGACAGTAGAGGTAGAAGTAGCGTTGGCACATTCCGATATCGAAGGCAAGCCGTTGGTGTTCACAGCCGGCCGTGCTTGGCTCAACAAGGGCGAGGTAGCCCAGTTGGCCGGTCGATTCCTTACCCATCCTATTGAGTTCGATGCCACCGTCAATGACTGGGCGTCTGTCAATGCAGGTGTGAGTCTGTAATAGTAGGTAGAAAGATTGTCTGCACGCTTCCTGTGGAATAGAGTGCCCTCTTCATCTTTTTACTGTTTTTCTGGTTGTTATACCTGTGTTTCACAAACGCAGGAAGTTGTGCAGGCTTACAAAAGCCGCCAGCTTGCTATCCATGTGCTAGGGTAGTGGCAGGCGGCTTTAAATCTTTAGATGTAAAATCCATGACCGTTAGACTATATTTACATCAAGTCGGAGTGTGATTCCAAGTGCGGATGCAATACGTATAAATGACGATAGTTGCAAGTCTGTTTCTCCTTTTTCTATGCGATTGATGTAAGTGCGTTCGCGCCCAATCTTTTCAGACAATTCTTTTTGAGTCATACCCAATTCTTTCCTGCGGTCTCTTAGAATCTCACCGTAGTACCAGGCACGGGCTTTTGCATCGAATTCTTCGCGTTCGGGCGTACCTGGTTCACCAATTTCTTTGGCGAGCACTTCTGATGCTTTTACAAATCCGGTCTTCTTGCTGAAATCCGTCTGACGGAGTTTCCGCAATTCTTCTGCTGTCAATCGGTTTTCTGTTGTACTCATAGCAAGTTTCTTAAAATGTTAATAGCTTTTGTTATTTCTTTGTCATAATCCTTGGTACTCTTTTTGATGAATCCGTTTAGGAATATGACATGTTTTGCAAGGTTGATATTATCATTATCTGCTGTAAACAAGATAACTCTTACCTCGTTCTCTGCTGTAATGCGTAGCTCATAGAAATCTGTATTTGTTAGTTTCTTAACAAACTTGGTTGGTATAGGTGTTACATTTCTTTTCTTGCAAAAGTAACGAATAAGTTTCTTTTGTCAAAGTAATCTGCGAATATTTAGCTAAAAATAAGAAAGACCCACCAATGGTGGAGTCTTTCCCTGTCTTGGTATCTGAAATGGAAGAAGGACGAAAGTTTGGAAAGAATCATCCTATTTCTTACATTTGTAGCCAATTAATCATTTATCTATTAAAACATGGAACAGCTACAAGTAATTCAAAGCAAGATTTACGAGATCAGAGGCCAGAAGGTGATGCTCGATAGAGATCTTGCAGCGTTGTATCAAGTAACAACCAGCAATTTGAACAAAGCAGTAAAAAGAAATCTCAAGCGCTTCCCACCGGACTTTATGTTCCAATTGACGGAGGAAGAGTTTGCTACTTTAAGGAATAATTTGATATTCCAAAATGGAACATCAAATTGGGGTGGAACAAGAAAACGTCCTCACGCTTTCACCGAACAAGGCTTAGCCATGCTTTCCGGCTTACTGAATTCGGATATCGCCATTCAGGTAAATATCAACATCATGCGTGCATTCGTTGCCGTACGACAGATGATTGCACTGCCTCCATCGGACAAACTGGCTGAGCTGCAAAGTGAAGTCGCAGAGCTCAAGAACTACGTAGAGGAAATCCTTTCCGACCAGAATGACATCAATGAAGAAACAGCCATGCAACTGGAACTCATCAATCAATCATTGGCCGAACTGCAAATGAAAAGGAAGAAAGAGGAAAGACCGCGAAATCCTATCGGGTTTATACAGCCCAAGAAATAGATGCAAGCATTCCACCCAAATAAGAAAGACCCACCATTGGTGAGTTTTTTCCAATCTTTATGTGTTTCCCAACAAATACGTATAATTTTATCGAGCTGTAACTATTGAGCGCTTACTTCAATACTATCAATTGTTAATGCCATAATTCAATCCCCTCTTGTTCTACATTTTTATAAAAAGGAGTAAACTTTCGTTTTTCCCAGTCAGAATAGGTATACAGTAACGGATTGACGGCGATTCCCATTTTCCATCCCATTTCCACAAAAGGATAAGCCACTACATCAAAATCTTCAAATGCGATTTTTTCTTTATCCAACAAGATCAGAATGTCCCAATCAGAATCTTCATGGGCATCGCCTCTTGCTTGCGATCCAAACAACAGCATACGTCCCCCTTGTGGCATGGATTTCTTTGCCACCTCGTGGATATTATTTATGAATATGGAATGCTGCATCATCATTTATACCTAATCTTTTCTGCAAAGAAACAAATAAATACCGAACATTCCTAACGGATGCAAGAAAAATAGTAGGCCCCCACCCAAATAAGAAAGACCCACCATTGATGAGTCTTTCCCTGTCTTAGTATCAATTATTATTGCTTTCTGTAATCACAAAAGTTCAATTCGTTGTTTAAGAAGGAATAAACATAACCAGGGCTTTGATAATAGAGTCCTGTTTCTGCATTTTGCAAACGAGCAAAAGTGTCGGAATTATAGAGAGTTTCCATGGCCTTTTCTAATGTATAGCCATATTCTTCCATTAGGATTTGTATAAGGTCGGCATACATATCCTCTTGCATCATTTTGATTTGTCCGGCTGTCAGTTTCATCGTTTGATAAGTTTTGATAGCGCCAATGGTGTTCCAAAGAAATATTGGAATGTGATTCCTTTGGCGTATTGAAGTTCATTGACTAATTCTTCTATGCTGATTGCTCCCGACTGGAAACGACGAAGCTGGAAAGTAACTCCGTCATCGGCAATCGGACCATACACAATGTCATAATGATGTATAGGATGTTGGCGTGTTCTGTCCCTGTTCTCTAATACAAATCTAGCCCATTCTACACTATAATCATTGAATAATTTTACCTTTAGTTCTTTGCTCTGCAACAAGGACTCGTCAAATTCAAATTCCGAAACGATAGGTGCTCCTTGCAGCATTTGCAAGGTTTTCTGTTCGGCCATTCTTGTTGCTTGGCTTTTGTCTGCCGACAAGTAGAAGCCTTTTCCGAAATCTTTGTAAGGTTTTGATTTTGAAAGATCCGGAACATCAATCTTTATGTTGGAGCCATGATATAGTTTCATCTCAACCCTCCACCATTATGACTGCATACCTGCACCATTGTATCTATTGCTTCTTCAAAAGATAGTGTATGGATGACATCATAGAAAGAAAACAGATGCGTCAATCCTTTGAAACGGGACAGATAGTTGTATGCCTGCTTCTCTCCAATGCCAAACCTGTCTGCAAACTCGGCGATTAGTGCAATCGTATATTTTAACTTGTTTGTCTCTTCGCGTGACATAATTCGACTTTATTTATCGACAAATATAATAATCATTGGTGAAACCAACAATAAAATAATCTTTTTTCATGTATTTTATCGGAGGCATCCCCCACCCAAATAAGAAAGACTCACCATTGGCGAGTCTTTCCCTGTCTTTACGTGTTTCCCAACAAATAAAGTACCTCTCTTACATCTGTTTTTACTGTTTTTATGTATGTTGTTGATTAAGAGTCTTAATCCGTATTTATGGTTTCACGCGTGCAGCACGAATCTTGTGTGTTGTTGAAGATTTACGAGAAACATCTGTACCACTTATAGCATCAGCACTATACATAAATGCAGAAGGTGAATTGTCAACACCTGCACCTGACGTTGAAGTCCAATAGGAGCCGCTCAGTGCTTGATCGTTATTTTCTGTATCATTATCGCAAGCTGTTTGTTTTAATGTACTTATTTCGTCATTTGCAGGTAAGAACCATTTTATTCCATATGTATCTACTATACTAGGCAAAGTTTGTACATCTGTAACAGGCTCTTCTTCCTCACCATCATTGGTAGCAGTTGTTATGGTTATCTGAGTATTCAGATTTAACGGATTTTTAAGTCTCGATGTTACATAAGCTGCTGTTTCTTCAATATCCGTATAGTCTGTATCATCAACTATAACACTTGATGTAAAACTATTCTCACTCAACCATGTTTCCGCAGGACTGTCTGTTACACTACCTGCTGCATAATTAATAATTTTCAGAGTGTTGTCCAACCCTGTTGAGTTGGTTGTAATATTATTTAAATTGTTATAATTGAGGGTTACTTTCCATGGCCATTCTTTACCCCAATCAATCGTACCGTCGCCATCTGGGTCTGAAGAATCATTAGAAGTTATAGTTATAAATTGGGTTGATTTATTGGTGTCAGTGTTATAATAGGTATCGTAAAATTCTTTATATAGCTCACCTCTTAATTGTTCACCTGCTTCACGGAAATATTTTTCCAAGGCAGGTAAAAAAGTATCTACAACCCACCATATAATAACACCCCAACCACTGTTTGCCCATGATGGCTTAGTATCTGGTGATGAATATTCGATTTTTAGACTTGTAGCCAACCCCCATGGATATGTATCATCCTTTTCTTCAATTCTTTCATATGCAATATAGCCGCCATTATAAGATGCCCATAAAGGATAGAATTGAGAAATTGGCAAAGTTATATCTTGTAGTGTTCCTTTTTCTGTGTTGAGAATGAGGTTGGCGTCTCTTTTGGTACTGCCTTCTGGAGCAGTTCCAGTGTTCTCGTGAAAATAAACAATGACTGTAGCAGACCCCTCTCCATTAATAGTTCCCGAGATTGGATAATCTATTGTTTCATCGCTAAGAATATCTTCTTTAACATTAGTGCCACTTCTAGTAATATGTTTTTTTATAGTTCTAACCGTATGTGTTTCAATCCAATAATCATTAAATGTTTGAAAGTCTGGGTCATCCCTGAAATTATCTGGTACTATGCGGAACTTGACCCAATTTACATCACTGCTCAAAGTCCATTTCACATTACTATGTTCGTTCTTGATATGAACAATGCGTTTGTCGTAATGACAATCTGCAGTAGTAAGTGGCTCCTGCTCATCCTCTTCGATGGACAAAGTAAAGTCTGGCGAGATATTAATCATATAATTGGTTGTCTTACCCATTTCCCATTTTTGATCGGATAATGAAGCGGTAAGGTCAGTTGTATTATCTGTAGCTTCGTATGTAAAGTTCACAATGATTTGAACTTCCTTTGCTTCGCTTTCATCGGTAGCTGGGATGTTTTCCAATGTCTGTGGAATCATCATAAAGGTAGCATTGTCTCCATTGATGACAACGGCTTCTGTATTTTCTCCATCGGTATAATAACCAGTGTTGTCGGCCACACCGTCATCTTTAAAGGTTACGGTGTAATCTTTTGGAGTGCCAATGTTTCCCCATGTTCCGTTAGATACATTATAAGTACCGGTACTCTTGATATTCTTGAAAGTGATAGAATTAATAGTACCCGCAGTCATTTCCGTACCAATCTTCACATTGACAGCAGCCATGATGTGCTGGAAGTCAAGAGGTACAGAGGCGTTGTTGTTGCCGGCAATCGGGAGTGTAGTGGCAACAACTATATCGTTCTGTTTAGTGGCATCTGTATCAACGGTGTAGCTGAACGAAGAAACCTTATTGTTGCTAAGGGTAGCTGTAAAGTTGCTTGGTGCGTTACTAACAGCTACAAACTCAAGTGTAGGACCTTCGCCCGGCAATAATATTCTTTTGTTGAACTAAATAGGTTATCTTCGCCTTCTTTATCAAAAGCTACGCCAGAGAAGTACTCGATAGATCCACCACCGACATTGTCTGCCTTGTTGAGGGTAGCCCACACGTTGAAAGATGTAATACCGTCTTGTGTAAGTACGGCACCACGGCTTTCAGGTTCGTTTGCGTAGGTCGGATGAATACCGTCTTGTACGTAAACGCCCATAGGAAGTGGCTCGCTATCATCGTCGGATTGCAACAGGTGGTTGCCGATTCGTTTCATTGAAGCCGATGCACTGCGGCTATCTATATAATCTTCGCCCGGCCATTCTACTTTGGCATCAAAGCAGATGCTTTTGCTCGGAGTCAGGTTGAAGTCTTGTTCAATAATCTGGTCGTCTGCACAAGCAACCATAAAAACAGCAGATGTAAATAATGTGCATATGTCCAAATGAAATCTTCTCATATCTTCTAGCTTTTTCTTTTGTCTTATTTATGTGCCAGGCGTTTCCTGGCCTTGGTGAGTATAGGGGGAACATTCAACCCCCTATACCCTATGTTCGCCTGTTTAAACAGGAAATTTAAAATTCAAATGCGTCCGGTTGAGGAGTAGCATCAGTCCAAGCTGTAAGAGTTTGAACACTAAATTGAATTTGCTGACCAACAGTGACTTCAATATTGAAATTATAAGCTTTAGCAGCTTCAAGTGCAATTGTTGCAGATGGTGTCTTAGTTTCTTCAGAAATTGTAACCCATTTATCATTTGCATCCTTTCCTTCAAGTTTTAATTTGAAACTAACTGTAGGGTTACTCATAGGGAGAAGTAATTTTTCTGCAGCACATTCTTTATCCTCATCGTTCCAAGCAATATCGCCGAAAGTACAATAGTTATCTGTTTGACCTTCAGCTTTTGCTGTTGATAAGTTATTCCACTTACCATCAGCAACTGTCACTGTACCTTGAGCATATGCATTAGTTATCTTAATATCAGATACTGAATATCTAAAATGAGTCTTTACACCGCTTGCATCGGCAGGAGAATTGTCAGTTAAAGTAAACTTAACTTTAGACAATAAATGGGTATAGCTGAATTTTACAATCTCATTATATGTAGCAGTAACATTAGTACCTGCAACATCTACTACATCGCAAAGAAGGTCTGTTTCACCATCTGCAACATATGTCACTGTTGTTGGTAACAATTCACCTTCTGGAATATTAGCAGTTGTTACGCCAGTCTTCTCACCATCTACAATACCAACAAACTTATATGTGGCACCAGGAACCCAATATTGAGTAACAGGACAAGTCCATACTGCACCATAAGCTGCAGAACCTTTTGTAACATCAGTGCTACTGTAAATCAATACAGGAGTTGAGCCTGTTGGGGCAGCTGTAACTGTACCCCATACATCTACTTGTGTAATATCTTTTGTGTTCATTACATACGATGGGTTAGCAGCAGCACGTGTGCTATTCTCTACAAATGTAGGGCCAAACTTGATTGCTTCACCTTGTACATTATCCAAAGTCTCATCTTGAGAGCAGCTTACCATTGCGCTAGCTGCGAGTGCTATAAATAAATACTTTTTCATAATTGTTATTGCTTATCAATTGTTAAATCCTTATTTTCATTTGTCCAGTCAGTAATAGTATTAACAGTAAATTCAATCTTTTTACCAGGAACAGGAAGAGTGAATTGGAAGTTATAAGCCTTGCCACCTTCCATATTTACTGCAAAATTTGAAATGGTTTCCTTGTATGAGTTGATAAGACCATTTTCAGTGTAAAGAGCAACATCAAATTCAATGTTTACATTAGCCTCAGGAACAAGCAAACGATCCCAGTTCGATTCTACAGAAGCTTTGGCTTTAAGTTGAGATGCAGTAGGAACTGTTGTAGCATTAGCTGTTTCAACGATATTACCGAATTCAACGGTGTATTTGTCATCTTCTTCTGTGCCATATGTCCATGGTGTTGCACTACCGATAGTATATGTAGCCTTCTTAGCTGCGTTTGTAATCTTAATGTTGCTTACGGTGTAGTAATACTTAGAATCAAGGGCGTCAGCAACTTTTGCTGTAAACTTGACCTTAGAAAGGATGTGATTGAAAGTGAATGGAACAGTTGTAGCAGAAGTTGCTGTACATTCACCAAAAAAGTTAGTTGCATACAGAACATCCTTCTGCTGAGAAGCATCGAGGATATTGATGGCTGTCGGCATATTGACATTGTTAGAGGTTACGCTTGTGACATTATCTATATTACCGTCGGCAACAGCTGCGAAGTTGTAAATGTTGCCTTCAATCCAATATTGGGTGTATTGGTTATCGTAAGACCAAGATGTGTTTTGCGTACCAGTTACGGTTACACCATTGAAAATGTTAACTTCTGCAGTATTGGCATTGTCTTTAGTGGTACCATACACTTGGAAAGACGCAAGATTGCCCTTTGCGTTTGTATAGCTACCATCGATAGCAGCACGTGTAGCATTTTCCACAAAAGCATCCTTGAAGGAGATTGCTTCTTTCTGAGCTACTTCCATTACTTCGTCTTGTGAGCAGCTTACCATGGCTGTTGCAGCAAGACAGATTAAGAGAGTCTTTTTCATAATTCTGATATTTTAATTGTTATTATTATATTTCTGTTTCATCGTCTGTACCGTCGTCGTTGTGGTCGGTATCCCAGTTGCTTACGCTGCTTACGTCGAAGGTGATTGGTTCACCCGGATTGCCTAGCTTGATGACGAAGTTGTAGGCTTTGCCGGCTTCGAGGGTCATTACCTGACTAATAATGGTCTTCTCCTTTTGAACATCGATTACCTGATTACCATTATAGAGATAGTAATCGAACTGGATGGTGAACGATTGTTTAGCAGGAAGGAGCAAACGCTCGAAGTTCGATTCGGACTTCTTACCCACTGCTATGAATGTACCTTCTGCAATAGCTTCCGAAGTAGGGTTCTCTACCTCTACCGCATGACCGAAGTCAGGACTGAAAGTAAAGTCGGTAGTAGCCGTTGCATCCCAACCGGTACCTATGGTGTACTTACCGTTGTTGGCCGCATTCAGGATAGTGATGTTCTCTACCTTGTAATTGTAACCATTCTGAGTGGTAATGGTATTCCACACAGTAAACTTTGCCTTAGATAAAAGGTGGTGGAAGATGAATGAGACAGTTTCGCCCCATGTTGTAGCATCGGCTGCTATCGGACCATTAGCTGCATAAAGGACATCCTTCTGTACAGACATATCGTTTACTGAAATCGCGGTAGGCATATGGTAATCGTTGACTTCAGTGCTGATTGCATCATCTTCATTGCCGTGTACGGTCGCAGCAAAACTATAACCATTGCCCGGAATCCAATATTGTAGACCTACATTATAAGTCCATGCATCACCCTTCTTGGCAACATCTACATTGTCGAAGATATTGCCTGTATCACCATTCTTATTGGTGATAGTACCATACACCTGAAATTCTTCAAGAGAGTTGGTGGTGTAACTACCATCATAAGCTGCACGAGTTGTGTTTTCGACAAAAGTGTTGTCGAAAACAATCGCTTCGTGGCTCGGAGAGTTTATGGTCTCTTCTTGCGAGCAGCTTATGAGCGATGCAAAAGCCAGGGTTACTAATATGTTTTTCTTCATCTTCATTTTTTATTTTTTCTTCTTCATCTTGCGGAGGTTCCGCCTTGGTGAGTATAGGGGGAACATTCAACCCCCTATACCCTATGGGTGGGTTTGATTTAATTACCAAGCGATTGCTTCAGCATTGTAATTGTCAATGAAACCAAGAGTTTCAATATTTTCTTGTGTAATCACTGTGCCGTTATAAGTACAGTTGTTAAAAGTAATTTTCTTACCATTCTTTGCCAACTCTTGAACGTCAATCCAGAAGTCCTTAGCAAATGAACAGTCTGTCAAAGTTGTAGTGCCATAAGGACGGAACAAGCCATTGTCGTTCTTTGAATAGTTCTGGTTGTCTGTACCATAGAAATCTCCAACAGTGAAGTTTACTTTAGTAAAAGTAGCTGTTGTTGTTGAACCATAAGATGTCCAACCTTCGAGAGTAGAATTAGAAACGTTCAAAGTAACTGCTGCTGTAGTATTTACGTTGATTGCATATGCTACGTCTTCTACAGTTACATTATCGATGTTGTAAGTACCACCTGCAGTGATGTAAATACCACGGATGCCTGCACCTGTTGCGGTTGACTTGTTCTTACCGTTGAGAGTCACATCCTTGATGGTTGATTCGCCGCTAGGACGCACTAAACCGTTGTTTGTCGGTTCTGCTTCTGCATAAACAGTATTGCCAGTACCATTGAGGATACCTGAATTTAACTTCAAACTACCAACGACTGTAATGTCTGTAGCCAACATATATTCTTCTCCCTTTTCTACTGTATAATCTTCTCCCTTTGCGTCTGAAGCTTGATCCCATACTTCAACTTCTTGTACGTCGAATACGATAGGATAAGAATTTGAATCTGGATTATCTTTGTCATCTGGGTCGATAATATTATCTGCATTCAATTCAGCATAGATGTCGTATGCCTTACCAATTTCAAATGCTACACCCTTCAAAGTAATGTCATGGTTGTATGGTTTAGTGTTAACCAATACATCACCATTGTACAAATTTACCTTGAATGTTACAGTATATGCTTGCTCTGCAGTAGCAGGGATAGTCAAGCGTTCGTTTGCACATTCTTGTACGCCACCCTGTACGATATCATCTGTTGTGCCGAAAACAAGGTTTGTAGTTTCTTTTGCAGCATCAAGAGTCCATGTGCTGTTTGCTTCCCAATCTGCATTATTCAAATTAATGTCAGCTTTCTTAGGAGCAGTCATTTGAATATCGTAAACTGTGAAATGAATGTTAGGGTTGGTGTATGCGTTCTTGAAAGAGAACTTCACCTTAGAAAGCAAGTGGCTGAATGTAAATTCAACAGGTCCTGAATTTTGAGCGAGGTCTGCATTAGTTGCGATATCTCTTGTATACTTTGCATAAAGTAAGTCTTCAGTACCATTGGCGTTAGTGAAGTTTACCTTTAAACCTAATACATCTTCACCATTTGCTGGTGGTGTTACTACTGCATTAGCACTGTTAAGTGGAGCTAAAGCAGAAAAATAGAATTTATGGCCAGCATACCAATACTGAGTGTTGTTGTAAGTGAAGTTGCCCTTTTTGCCAGTTACATCTTCACCATCGTCACCTTGACCAAAGATTCTACCTGTTTGGTTGTCCATATAACCCCAAACATCAAATCCTTCGATTGATTCTGTTGTAGTGCTCGGGTCGGCTGCAGTTGCTGCACGTGAAGCATTTTCAACAAACGCACCTTCGAAAGAAATCTGCATCGGAGACTGCTGGTTGATAGTCTCGTCTTGGCTACATGCAGTGAACATACCTGCTGCAAGAGCGCAAATAAAAATTTTCTTCATACGTTTAAAAATTTGGTTAATAAATACTGTTATTTCTGATTGTTGTTTCATTCTTTACAATGGGAGCGTGATGTCCTGATACGGTCCCCAGTCGTTCACGGATACATCGAAAGCACCCGAACCTTGCATATCTTGGTAACCTTCGATGATGATGTCCTTCACCACGATTACACCTCCGTGGGGCTGTGCCTTTACCTGGTCGGTCACATCGAAGTCGAAGGAGAGCATGTTGCCGTTCTTCAGCATCACTTCCAGGTTCAGGGCGTGCTTGCCTTCGGCACGGCTCGGGTAATGGTCGTTCGGGAATGCCGGTACACCGAAGGAGTTCACGAACGCGCGGGCACCGAAATCGGTCTTTTCGCAGTCGTAGAGCAGGGTGGCTGCTTCTTCGGATGTCTCGCCGGTGTTCATCAGTACCGAACGTGCCATGCCGGTCAGGGCACCGCGGGCCATGGACACGTATTCCAAGCCTTCGGCAAATTCATAGCGCACCTTGTAGGTGAAGACCAGCGGCTGGAGAGTCACTTCCACCACGGTCGGTTCCACCACCTTCTCGGCACGGTAGCCTTCGTAGTAGTTGGCAAACAGCGCATCGGGTGGAGTCATGGTTTCTTCGCCCTCGTTGGCATACTTGCTGCCCATGTAGGTGGAGCGGGTACGCGAACGGGTAGTGGCACGGGTGGTAGCACCGCTGCCGCTGCCGATACGGGAGAAGAGGATGTATTCGGTGTCGTTGTTATAGAACAGGATGTCGTTCAGTCCCTCGTACAAGGTCACGGTACCGCCGTCCGGCTGGATGTTGTGGGTGTTCGAGTTTCCTTCGGCATTGCTGTTCACCACACGCAGACCGCTTGGCTTGTCCGGACGGAGATCGTCGTAAGGGGTGTAGTCTGCCGGCCACGAAGCTTGCCAGTCGGTACCCTGGTAGAGTTCCTCCCAGTCGTAGCGGTAGTCCGCCACCACGCGGATGTGGTACTTATGGGCGTGCTCCGGGTGGTTGTAGCACAGGTCCTTGTGCTCGCACGAAGTCGATGCCGCCATGAGCAGCACCGCTGTCAGTATGTTGAGAAGCTTTTTCATTTCTTGCCTCCTTTCCCATGATTGTAGTTGCCGCAGCCGATGAGCCATACCAATGACACTTCCGCCTTGGTAGGACCGAAGAACTTGCGGTTCTTGGTGGCTTGCCATACATAGTGGTCGTCGATAGGCAGGTATTCGTCGTACTTGCCCCAGTGGTAACCGATACCGATGGCGAAGTCGAGGTTCAAACGGCGGGCGATAGGGAGCGAGTAGCCGTATTCCACACCGACAGCCCAGCTCCAGCGGTCGGCCAGATAGCCTTTGCCGCCAAATTCGAAGTCGTAGGTAATCATCTGTCCGTACACACCCACATGATGACCGGTGAGCGGCTTCAGCATGGATGCCTTTCCGAACCATCTGCGCAGGGTGAGGTCACCGCCGTAGGTACGCCAGTAGCGGTGGCGCTTGTCGGTCTTCCACCACGAGTAGTGCCAGTTGGCATCGAGACTCCAGTCCTTGCCCAGGTAGATTTCGGCACCGATGTTCGGGATGAGGAGCAGGTCGTACAGACCGTTGTTCGAAACGGACATGAACAGCGGACGGGTACATTCCGGTTCCGGCTCTACGACAGGTTCCGGCTCCGGTTCCGGTTCAGGTTCAGGAACCACGACAGGTTCCGGCTCGGCGGCTTCCTGGTGAACTTCCACCTGATATTTCTTTCCGTAACATTCGATGTGGATGATGCCCGAGCGGGGTTCGGTCACGGTATTGGGAACTACACGGTAGGTGATGTCCTGACCGGTAGCCACGATGTCGGTAATCCATCCCTCGTTGCAAGTCACGGTAGGCACGACCTTGTCTTCCACGTTCTTCTTGAAAGTGATGGTGCCGCTGCCGCCTTCGGCCTTGTAGTATACCGGGCTGGGCGAGGTGAGGGTGATTTCGGAAGCATACCAAATCTGTGTACGGACGGCTGCATAGCGCATCTTGGGGTACAGGCGCTGGTAAATCCAGCGGTACGGTGTGCCGTTATGCAACTTTTCCAACTGTGCCTGGCGTTCGTATCCGGTTGCCGGCGTGTTGCGGAGGATGTCCAGCACATCCTGCTTCGAAGGAACGTCCGAAGTTTCTTCTACCATGGATACCAGTCCGTCCCAGTCAATGCCCATCAGGTCGACCTCATGGCCTACCTCCACGTGGAAACTCTTGCCAATCCAGTCGGCAATCGCCTTCGAGCGGGCTTCGATCAGGGAATTGTTGGTATTGTTCGAACCTTCCGGCGAAGCACTGGCCATGATGTGGATGCGGCCCTTGCCCTTGGTACTGTCCAGTACGTACGGTTCCAACAGCGAAGCGAGCTGTTTCAGCGCTTCGGCGTTGCCCATGTAGTTAGGATCGATGCTCTTCGAACCTATTCGGAAATAGACCTTCACCGTCTCGTGCTTCTTGGCTTCCTGAGCCTGTGCGGCGAAAGGAAGCATCAGCAGGACGAAGATGGCCCATGCGATTCTTTTCATGTATGTCCGTTGCATGTTTATCATGTTTTTCCCTCTATTATACCTTAATAAAAATGTTTAAGTTTTTAGTATTTTTTATCGCTTTTCGCTTGCAAAGTTACCGAAAACTTATAGGGGGGGGTAGGTGAACCCTTCTTTGTTCATAGGGAAAATGAAAGAGGGGTGTTTTTGAGGCATTTTGACGGAAATACCAACCTATGGTGATAGAAATGCCCTTAATTTTTGAAGAGAACCCCATCTGCTTCCGTTGCTTGCTGATGAAAATTCCATACACACCCGTCCTGTTCCGTCGAGGTTCCCCGTCTTTTCGTCGATGTCAGGGTACCTTACCGCGAACGGATGCTACATCTTATCGCAGTAAGATGCTACATCTTATCGGGGTAAGATGCTACATCTTGTTGCGGTAAGGTGCATGGTCGTACCTTCGCGTTGCTGCCAATTCTTCCATGTGTGTCATTCTGAACGAAGTGAAGAATCTGAAGACATAAAGTAGATGTATACAGATCCTTCGCGTTGCTCAGGATGACACGTCGTTGGAAACCGACGCACATTGTTGGAACCCTTATATTATAATAATAAGGTATAGGTAACCCCCCTTCCAAATTATCTTCAGAACGGAACGGCAGTTTAACTGCTTGTAAATCAAGAAGTCTGAACTTTCTGAAGAAAAAACTTCAAAAAAAAGACAAGAAAGTTTTGCGGGTATTGAAAAAAGCTCTACCTTTGCATCCGCTTTCCGAAAGGAACGGCATTTAAAGAAGAGTTCTTTGAAAGATTTAGATATAAACAAGCAAGTAGTACAAAGCTTACTTAGGTAAGAAAAACAGAAACCGTCAATA
>JAFUNS010000045.1 GCA_017472925.1 Bacteroides sp.
AGCGCAGCGAAGGATCTGTGTACACCCACTTACATAAACATAAACACAAACCGGCAGCACCATCGCCAAGTACCCCATATAAGGTCCCGGATTATAGAAGCTCCCCGTCAAGGCATACAGACTATGGTTGGATACCGAAAAGCCATAGAGCTGGCGGAAGCCCAAGAAGGCTTCGTAACCGCCTATAATTATTAAGCAAAAAATGATAATATATACAAATATCTCTGTCCTCATAACTTTATCCGAAACGAGGCTACCGACTTCCTGTTACAAGTAACCACGCATAAATACCATCCACCTTTATTTAAAACCATTAAAAGTCGGGAAGACATATATGACTTTCCCTAAAAACAAGTCTTTAGATACAACACCCCATGACCTTGAGTCTAAAGAATACCTCCTATTATCACCCAACATTATATAACAATCATTGACTGCCACAAAAGAAGAATCTTTTTTATCAAATTCAAAAGCCCTATGTTTTCTCAGCAACGTCTTTTCCTTTTCCCCTAATGTTCTACACGAAATCCTCATACCCTTATACGGAATAACAGAGAATGGAGTAAACATCAAGGAATTTTTATCTATATATTGGTTTATGGGTTCTCCTGGTAATCCCACACATCTTTTCACGACACAACCGTTCACAGACAAAGGATCATTAAAAGCTACCAAATCACCTGCTCTCACAGAGAATACATCTCCACCAATTCGTTTAAAATTCTCTCTCTTTGACTTGTGCAAAACTGAATCTATCTTTTCCGATACATTAAAATAATAAGCCAGAGTCCCAATCCACGGAACTTCAAACATATTTCTGGGCAGACGTATTCCAGCATAATATTTACACAACACGACATAATCCCCATCTTTTAAAGTTGGACACATAGAATCTCCTGATATACGGCATACATCTATCAAGAACATCTTTAATAAGATATTAACAAACAGGAAGCTTGTTACAAATATCAAGAATCTACTCCTCTTGAGACAACATAACAATACTTTTTTCATAAAATTTTGTAAGTTGTTCATTCAATATCGGATTGCCTATTACTCTTATTCTATCATCTTTATCAACCAGAACTGCTTGAAAACGATCATCATACAATTGATTCTCTTCTACAAAAACATCCGTTTTGTCATATAGCCATAAACCGCTCCAATATTCGAAGACTCTTGACTCAATATCCGAACAATCCCTTTCAGTTCTTACTATTGCAACTATCGGAATAGATATGCCATACTTTTCTTTCAAAGCATTTCCAAATCTATTCCAATATGAAAATTTAATCAAGCATGTAGAACAATCAATATTTACACTATATAGAATCTTTAAAGGAACATCTTTCAAACTATCCATCCCTTCAGGTATCACATATGCAACTTTTTCATTCAAATGTTTTTTTATAAAAGTGCTCGAATACTCTTTCCAGACATCCAACGGTTCCTTCTCTGTATTTTTCAGCGTACAAGACACCAACGAACAAACGAATATAATAGATATTGTTTTATAATTCATATCTTAATACTCTAAAACCATTTTCAGAAGATTCAAGTGCATATAAGTACTTGTTATCGGCAGACACTGAAATCTTCAACACTTCAAGTCCCAAATCTATTGTATGCAACAATTCGCCTTCCCAATCATAACATCTCACCCATTTACCCCGCATTAATCCTGGTGCACATTTTTCTTCTGGTAAACCGCAATACAATGCATATACATTACTTTTATTTGTTGTTACATTAACATAATGCCTCAACGACTTTCCCGTATAAGCCCCTCTTGTAATACCATTCTCCAAATGAATAGGATAAATATCATTCGGCAATTGAGAAACTATAAACTTCGTACCAAGTCCATCACTATTCAAAGTTATAAATCCGATAATATCTGAGCCATAATAAACTATAGCTGCCTTATCGCCCTCAGGTGTAACACTACAGCACGATTGAAACAGTTCTATGGCTGCAGATTCATTCAATTCATCATTTATTAATTTAAAATCCGGATATTTTTCATAAAAATTGAATTTTTCTTTTGACATATCATAATATGAAAGCATACCTTGCGGAGATGCACTTGATGATATGAAATTCCCATTACTCAAGAAATACCACCAATCCCTAACAGCTAATTTCTCATCAATATTACTCAAATCAATCGGTTCCTTATTTATCTTCACTACATCCTCACCAACATCAAGCAAACTGACTGAATAGGTTAAAGAACGGAAATTATCAACAATATGCAAGGCTTTATCCTTTGCTATATATTGTAAGCCGACAACATTCAATGCCTCATCAGCCCCTTCACCATGTAACAGGAATTGACTGATTTTTTCCCCATTTAAAGAAAAGGTTTCAATTATCGTATCTGTCTTCTTATTTGCCAAAAACAAGAAATCGTCTGTTACTGAAATCAAATAAGGATTGTTCAATGCTTCATCATCAATCAATACGGTATAGTTCAACAGTTGTATTTTCTCTTTCTTCTTATTTGATTCACTGCACGAAATCAAAAGTAAAAGCCCTATTATATATAACAATTTTTTCATCTCTACCACATTTTAATTAAACATTAATTTTAATAATCCTTTCAACCTTATTTATTAAAGGTTGAAAGGATTAAATCTACACTATCAATTAATATAAATCAATTTTCCAGTACCAACACCAACAGAAATAATTTCACATCTGTTATCATTAGACGCATCACAAGTTGTTTCAGAAGCCGAAAGGCCGACAACTTCAATATTTTCCAATGCCAAATCAGTAGCCTCTGTTGGAAGTTCTTGACCCACAAACAAATTTGTAAGAGATATAGCTACAACAGCCAAACTTAAAAATATTTTTTTCATATTCATAATTATTTTGTTATTGTTTAATTTGAATTTCTGCATTTATCCTTTCAGCAGAGAAGGAAACGCATTCCTCTTTTTTTCAAAAAGTTCCTTTTTTTAACCTCCTTCCTTATATTATAGTCATTATTAGATCATTACATCAACGATTATACCCTTATTACTCTACAGATTTCCCGAATCGTTCCCATCTGATTTCATCCGTATATTTATCTACCGATTTCCATATCTTCCAAACCTTGCCCACTATGAACTCTTCAGGTACCAGACCCCAATAGCGGGAATCGCGGGAGTTCTCCACCTTATCACCCACCATGAAGTAATAGTTCCCCTTGAAACGGTAGCCCGTTATAGCCTCACCGCCCAACAAGGCTTCCTCGTCCTGCCACACCAGTTCCTTCCGCTGCTCCCATTCTATCACATTGCGGTATAGCAGCACATTCCTTTCATTCATCGGGATACTGTCACCGCATTGCGGTATATGGAAAGGACCGAACGTCTGCGGCGACCATCCGGTGAACCGGCTGTCGGGATATACCCGCATCAGCGGATGGTTCCCGTCATAACCTTCCCGATCTATCGTCTGCGAGAACTCCTGCTGCCTTTCCACATCGCCTATCGGCTTGTCATAACCCTTCACCTTATATATCCCGTTTTCTATATAGAAGGTATCACCGGGTAACGCAGCACAACGCTTCACATAATACTTCATCAGGTCCATCTCTAACTTCATCCATTCATGCGGACAGGGATTGTGGAACACCACCACATCACCCCGCTTCACCTTACCGAGTCCCGGCAGGCGCTTTACCTCCACCCGGTTGCCTTTCAGTGCTTCCGTAACATTGAAAAGGCGGGTGCCATAGCTCAGTTTCTCCACCCAGATATTGTCACCCGCCTTCAATACCGGTTCCATCGAATCGCTGGGAATGGAGAAGGAGGTGATGCAGAACAATTCCACAGCCAACCAGGTTACAGCAACCAAGCAAACGGCGAAAAGCACCTCAATTACCTTGTCGAATATTTTCTTCAAACGGCTTTTCATACTACCACCACACTTGCTTTCCATGCTCATAAGTAAATATACGTTCTTCCTTTCCTTTTGTAAAGTTTCGAAGCAGCAACAAAGCATTATCAGGCACATTGTCATATTCCAAATATTGAAGTTTTCTGCTACCCGTCCGCTGCCCCAAACTCACCCATCCGTTATCCCAATAGAACAATTCGTAAAGTTCACCTTCACGAATGAAATTGTCATCCGTACGAGGTAAATAGACCAACCGGTTCAAATCCACCATCCTACCGAAATCCAGCCCCAACCAAGCATCTGTCTGTTCGGGGCTTGCTGAGGTAAAGCTGAGCACATCCCCATCAAATGCACGGCTCATGGTCAACATGCTGTCCAACCAACCCGGTGCATAGTTACCCATCACCCTGCCTTCCACCCGATTACCTTCTGCATCATACAATTCAATCTCAGCTATGTTTCCTTTAGTATGAATGGGAGGGACATATTTCATGCATCGATAAGTACCGTTCAGTGTCCTTTCTTGGAATGCATATTCACTGAGAGGAGTAACCATTAATGTATCACTGTCACGAAAGTCCAAGTCTTTTCCGAATACAAAGTAACCTCCGTTCATGGCATCTGCCCAAAGTATAGGGTTGTCATCCATAAATTTCCTCCTCAATACAACCTTCCGTAAAGAAGTGGTATCCGGTTTCAAGACCGTAACCTCTCCCTTGTCATCCACCTTCAGCGGATAATAGGCGGAACTATAGACACCCTTTTCGTAATATACAGGCAGATAGACTGCATTCAGCCCCATATTCTCGAACCGATAACCTTTATTTTTCCGTTTTCCATAGGCCACCGGTTTCCAATTCATCAAATCGAACACACAGAGGTAGGCATATTTCTGACGGTTCCTCTTGGGGAAAGCTTGTTGTAGGTCTACCGTTGCGGTAGGCAGATATTCGGCAGTTACATCCACCGTCCGCTTGTCCTTAAAAAGAGAAGGGACATCCTCTTCATCATTTATCAGCCCATAACGGCTACTATATAGAGTACGGTAAATTTTGGGAGCACGGAAAACAAATTCCTTCACATGCCGGCCAAGCATGGCTTTCTCGCCCAACTGGATGGGATAACTCTTGCCGCCGACATAAATAGAGGTCCATTCGTGACCCATGGCATGATTACTCCAATTGGGAGTGAATTCACAGACAATGGGAATACCCAAGCTACGGAACAAGTATATGGATAAGGCCGAATACATGCGACAGGCGCCAATGCGGATACCGTGCAGGGAGGAAGGACGGCAGTCAGGGACAAAATCCGGTGTAAAGTAACGGTGTCCTTCTATCTTCCGAGAGATTGCAGCATATACGCTGTCTATGCAATCGGTTTGCAATGTATCTATCCAGGGACTGTACTTCCGGTGGTAATCATGCATCCACGGCTCCAAGGATTCGTTCCCCACCCGATAAGGCAAAAGATATTCACAGAATTCGTCGAACGACAGATGCTTGGCCCATGGCGATTCCCAGGCCTTAAATGCTGCATCAATGTGACGGATAAGATATTCGCCGCTGACATGTTCCAAATCGGGAACTCTTCTTAATTGCTTCCATTTATGCGACTGATAAATGGAATCATAAAACACTCTCATATCTTCATGCCCGATATGTTCCAGTGACTGTAAGCTATCCTGTAAAGCATAATAATGGTCCAAGAAATTCCCTTGAACGGAATATTTATCCATCATGTTAGAGATTAGGAATTCTGCAGCCGCTTCTTTCTGCGGTTCATTACCATAGTGTGCTATTACCGACTCAAATTCACTTCTGTTCTGTCCTGCCTCTTTCAAAGCTTTATTCAAGCCGTCAACAGATTCAGACGAACAAGCCGTACACACTATCACCAATATGACAATCAGATATGGGAATATTTTCATTTGTTTATATTTTATAGCATTATAATCCTTACAATAAAATTTTTAAGAGAACCGGATTATCATCGTCCTTTATTTTTCTTTTAAAAGAATCTGAAACAGACAAAGATTCCTTTATCAATTCTACTGGTGCCAAGCTATATAATGCATTATCATTCATGTAAGTAGGCCAGAAATTACAATTATACAAATAATCATTTTTTACACCTCCCCCTCTTTGGGGCATGTCTATAAATGAAGAAAAAAGTGTTATACCAGTATTCTTATCAACAACCATACCTCTCAATTCTTCTCTAAATATGACTAGAAGAAACATTGTATTTGAATTTTCTTGAATGTCAACTAATGAAGCGTAATTCCTCAGTAAATCATTCCTCTTGTTCATATTTTCAATAAGGCTCCTATCCGGTTGGTAGTTTTTGAAATCAAATACCATGGAATCTACCACTGCCTCATTTTGTAAGCCATACAACATATTGGAAAAACTACTCATATACCTGACCGTATTCTGACAAGCATACATATAAGGCATTGTGTGCATGTGAAGATCTGTTTTCAAATCATCACCAAAAACAACCAAATCTTTTTTAATACACTCGCCTTGCATATTAAAGAGCGATAAAGCAACCTTTATTCCATTATTTGAATACGCTCTAGTCTCAGCCAAAATCCGATTCTCATTTATCAAATATGCAGCTGTTACATCCTCCATTACCTGAAGGTTCAATTCATACAGAAATTGGCCGTCATAATTCATTACATATATTTTCTTTTGTCCGACATACAAGAATAAGCGCTTGTTCACATCATCAACAGACACGTTATAGATTACATTATATTCATGAGGGCCATCACCCATTTTACCTATACGATTCAAGAAGCGCCCTTTTGAATCGAAATGAAAGATAGACTGCTTCGAGCGAATAAACAAATCCGAATTATCTGCATAAAACACATAAGCATTTTGGTGCAGCAATATAGAATCGTTCGTCTCCAACAAGACATAGTCTATTGAATCACTAAATTCCGACAAAGGGACTTCAATCTCCTTTTTCAACATTTGTGCTACATCCAAAACACGATTGTGAAGCACGGATTCCTGTCTGTCACAACTGACAAACAATATCAAGCCAAGCAATAATATATAGTTTTTCATCTTTTAATTGTTTTTTCTAAAGCGCCTAAAACATCATCAGTAAATGGTGACTGATATTGGGCTTTCATTATCTTTCCATCTTTCAGATATAATAGCAAAGGATAAATTGCATTATTACCTTCTGATAAATAAAGGTTTGTACTGTCCCAAATACAATAATATTGTTCCAATGAAACTTCATTCAGACTTCTTAAAGCCATTTTGGGAGAAGTCACAGCTGTCAAGACAAACATATTATAACGTTGTTCCTTTCTATAAAATTCTTTATTCTTATTCAAAAAATAGACAGCACCATCAATACATCCACCACATCCCACTTCCGGCAAGACCAAACAAGTCTCTAAATTCTTATCAAAAACGATTCCTCTTGAATCATAAAGGGTTCGAACTTCTCTTGTTACATTATCATCGATATTTGTACAAGCACAAAGTAATAATTGTGAAACAACAATACATTTAAAAAGCCTCATTATTCTATTCAATTACATATTTTACAAATTCTATCACATTTTCATCCTTAGTTTTCCGTTGTATCAAGAGCCCTTCTTCAGTCACATGCATATTATGTAGATTCAAAGATGAATAATCTTCTACTATAGGAGTTTCGCAAAGCAATTCCCCCTCTTCATTCATGACTATGATAGAAAAAGGTTTGACAAAGTTCCCACCATCCCAATCAAGCAAAGGATGTTGCGCTATACGATAATACAAACCACGATATTTGTCATATAATACTCGTGCATAAGAGTGTTGGGATATGTAATATCTTATCCGTTGTTCTTTATCTTTAAACAATTCCATAGAATTTTGATTAGATGAATTAATGACATCAGAATAACGGCTTCCCATATATACAGACTTCTTGTAAGACATATCATCAGAATAGAAATGAACTGAGTGATCGGTTGGAAAACTATAAACAATATTACCGTCATTTGCAACACTATGATACACATTATTCATATAAACTCCCCCAAAATCAGCCAGTCGATATTGCTCCGGGTACTCTACACTGTAACTTATGATACTTTCATTTATATCTATCGAACATTCCACTGGATATTTTTGTAAATCTTTCCCCTCCAAAGAACCTAAAGATGAACCGGACATGAATAATTTAGGAGGTATATATAACATTGGGAAATCAGTAATAGCCTCAACATCTACCGGATGTTCGGATAAAGATTTATCTTTTACCAACCACTTTTTCATTATATCATCATTTTTGTTTAGCATAAATGCTATTTTATCTTTATACGCATATACGAACAATGTATCCCCTAAATATAGGAATCCAGAATAATTATTCAAACGGCCACAACAACTCAAATCCTTTTTCACTTGCTTTCCACTATTTAAATCCAACAGATACAAACAGTTTTCATCCAACATTATATAATAGCTACCAAAGCTATCTTTATAAAATTGGGAAGCCGAAGGATTGGGATTCAAATAACCACCAATATTAATTCTAACAACACTATCACTGCGGTACAAAAATGTAGAATCACAGTTTCCTAAGAAAGGATTGTCTATCGGGTATATTGATTTGTTTGTACATGAACAGAGTACTATTATACAAAGGAGTAACAAAAGCGATTTATTCATAAAATATATGATTAATAATCCAACCAATATTGATTACATATTTCTCCCCTCACATGTAAGGGGAGAAAAGAATTTAAACAAATCAAAAAAATCTTCTGATTTATTGCAAACAATCTGTGAGTGCAGGCCAAGAATCAGATTTGCAAAAATACACACCTGCATCATTCTTCACACAATTACCATCATTATCCCACCAGCCAATACTTTCACAAGCAGCTATAGACTCGACATTAGTCAACAATAATTCTGAAACATTATTCATTACTGATTGGGATTGATATACATTGTAACCGGAAAAGGCTACGATTGCTGCTACAAAGGCAAATTTAATAAATTTCTTCATATTTGTTTCTTTTAATAGTTGTTATTATTCAATTCTTCTCATCTTATTTCGGAAAGAAATCCCGTGAACAAAACCAATCACCGATTTGCTTCATTCAAAAAACTGACTTAACTTTGCATCGGATTACCCTCCTCATTTTAAGGGAGATTCTCAGGGTGGGAAGAAACAGGTTGCTACTCCGTGTTCTTTCCGCCCTTCTTTTCTCCCGGGTTTCACATCAATTGTATTACAGATTATTTAGCATTTCCTCTTACCCTTAACCGGACAGAGGAAGTTTCTAAGTTGGCAAAGACCGTTATAATCTTTTCAAAGTATCCATTTTCTTCGGCTTCGTAACTTACTCTCAACTCTATACTTTCACCGGGACGGACAGGTTCTTTTCTGTATTCAACTTTGGTACATCCACAAGAAGTGGTCACATCATGAATGACCAACAGCGACTTACCGGTATTGGTCAGACGGAAAGTACATTCCTGCTTTTCTGCCATGGAGAAGGTACCAAAGTTATGCTCCGTTCGGTCAACACGCATTTTCGTTACGGACACATCAGCCTTTGATGGATTCTCTCCAGTTATCTTCATCAGGTAAAGTTCCTTCACCTTGGGATTGTGAACGGGATTCCCCATACCTATCACTTTGTTTTCTTTATCCAAAAGGAAAGTCTGGAAAGTCATCTCCGATGGGAAACGGTTCAAGGAATTGAATTCGTCGTCCTCGTCGAAACAGACGGGATAAGTGAAGTTATCACGACGAGTAAGGTAACGGAGTTCCTTCATATCCTTGGGATGGAAATAGAATAGGAACGGAACGGTGCCCGAAGTGACGGAATCCATTTCGGCTATCAACTCTTTCCAACGGTGCAACTGGAGCTTGCAACTGGTGCAACCGATGGAATCTACGTAAGTAATTACTTTAAAATCGGTATTATGGAAATCCATAGTGACCGTATCTTTCCCTTGAATGGTGAACACGGAATGGTCCGGAAACTTGATTTCCTTTCTGTTCCATTCGTTCAACAAACGGGCTATGCGTTCCTTGTCGTTCTCTTGACAGGAAGCAAGCAGGAACAGGATGAATATATAGAGTACTTTTTTCATATAGAGAATGTTTACAGATCCTTCGCTTTGCTCAGGATGACACGTTAATAGGGAAATTCCCTTTGGAGAACAGGTCTGACAAGACATTACATCTTAAATTCTACAATCGGTTCATCTTGATTGCCATCTACAGCAAGGATGATGCCTTTTTCTTCGTCTACCCAAATACCGTCTACGTAATGGTCGAGTTCGTACTTACGGAGTGGTTCGCCCTCTAAAGTGTACACATAGATACGGTTGCCGCCATTACGAGTTTCAATACCTTTTTGGTGATTGCTGGCAATGTTCTTAAAGGTTTCTCCCTCAAAAGTAGTGTAGATGGCACTATCAGTTACCTGTACATCGCCATAGCCCATAATGCCGGTGGGGATACCATAGCCATCGCGGCTTACCATAAACTGAGGCTCGCCCTGTCCGCCCACTTTCACCATGTGGGTGTTTCTCTTCAAGTTGTACACTTCGAGTACATCACCCAACTGAGTAACGGCTGCTAATACTCCGTTACGGGGATTATAGTCGATAAAGCTACGCCAGGCTTGTGCCAATGCGGGACGGGATTCTTTCAACGCCTTCTTATTGGAGGAAGGAATATCACCCGTTTTGC
This sequence comes from Bacteroides sp., assembly GCA_017472925.1. Lineage (GTDB taxonomy): Bacteria > Bacteroidota > Bacteroidia > Bacteroidales > Bacteroidaceae > Phocaeicola. The sequence continues at coordinate 10,627 of JAFUNS010000045.1, forward strand.
GGAGTAACTTGCCTTGTCGGTCCACCCAACAGAAACGGTTGTCACCCGAATAGTCGGGAATCAGGAAACGGGTACCGCTATAGATGGCGAAATCCAACGGACGGAGGAGTTCCTTCTGCAACTTCACTACCCGACGACGAAGCAAAGAGTCGCGACGAGTATTGAAACGCCACAGCACCATTTCTGACTTGTTACAATCCAAGGTCCACAAATCATTCCCTTCCCAACGAAAGTTCTCGGCTTGTAGCATTTCTTCCGGACCTTCACCACGTTTGGAAAAAGAGGAAAGGTAACGGAAGTCGGGGTACGAGAACAAATGGAAGAAATTGTCCGGTCCGTGCAAGTCTTCCACCACGGCACGGTCTCCATTCACCCGAATACGCCAAGGATACCTAAATAAAGCGGTATCGATGGGGATGGTACGGCCATGTAAGGCTTTGGTTTCCGGGAAAGTGGTTTCGGCATTTAATGTTTCAAAAGAACACAAACACCCCAATAATAAACAGATTAAAAATAAACGTTGAAATATAGCTCTATTCTTTTTCATATAAGTTTGATTTGTTACAAGCAAATTTATATGAATAGGGAATAAACATCAATTTTTTTCACTGACCATTACTGACCAAAATGATTATCCTTGATTTTCTTCGATGGAATGGGCGATTTTTAACTGATAAGTTTCTCCTAAATATTCAATGGACAGTTCAATGGGAGCGGACTTCAGCTCATTCCGCAAACGACGGACTGTTGAATGCAACCGTTCTTTAGAACCTTGACCATTCCACAAACGCTGATCAATTTCATCGACAGTGACCCGATGCTCCGGTGTACGCAAAAACAATAAAAACAGAGTGCCCGATTGGGGTGCCAGTTTGCTGACTGCACTTCCTTTCTGAATGGTTCGAGAAAAAACGTCGTAAACAGCGCCATCGCCCAACTGATAGATTTTGGCATCGGCTATTTGGGCATCGGCCACATGAACAATTTGTTTCTTGGTAAACTTACGTTTGATAAACGTCCACACCTTTTTATAAGAGAGAAGAAAGAGCATTCCTACCATCCACGGCAAGATCAGCCATCCCCAAGTGACCGGATGCCAAGTAGTCCACATTTCCGGATAACGCACACTGCCCACAAATTCGGCTTCGCAACGATATCCCAAATACCATACCAAGGCACTGTCTTTGGGAAAAACAAAATGTTCTCGATGCGCATAAGCGGTATCATTCCGTTCACCCAAATCAGTCATTACATAGCGAATGCTTGTTGTAGCTATCAGGGGCAGGTTTAACAGACTGTCCCAACGATGATGCAATGTATCCACAGAAATAGGATATTCTCCCATTAAATAACTAATACCAAAGTTTAAGCTCCCGCCTTCCAGCAGTTGACGTTTAAAACGTTCTTTCTCCAACCAATAAACTCTCTGACCATATTTACTTGTAACAATGATGACAGAATCCGGTATTTGAGGTTTCAATGGTCGTACTCCACTTGCTCCAGCAAAAGATTGATAATGCGGGATTTTACTTCGCCACTCCACTTCTTTAAGTAGCGCTTCTCTGAAAGTCTCTGCCGCCATTTGGTTCCATGCTGCTTTCTGTGCCGCATAATCGGCATTCAGCACCGTCAGGTAATGGATGGTAATAGCTGTACAGATGCAACCAATGATGATATGTAGGATGTATTTCTTCATATATCTTATCTGAAACGGGTACAGTGGACTACTCAAAGATAAGGATGAGAAGCAATTACAAGCGGACAGCGTTCATGATCTTATTCAAAGCCCCGGCATTGTTCATTACATAATCACCGGCAGCCTTACCCGCTTGTTGCAAGTAAGCTTTGTCACTCAAGAACTTATCCATCAGTTGTTTGAAGTCCTCGTATCCGTTGATTTCAAAGCCACCCTTCTGTTCCAACAGGTGTTGGGCTTCGCGGAACTTCTTGTTGTTAGGGCCGAAGATTACGGGAATGCCATATACAGCTGCTTCCAGCACATTATGGATACCAACTCCAAAACCACCGCCTACATACGATATCTCGCCATATCGGTAAATGGACGAAAGCAAACCGTAGCAATCCACTATCAGGCAATCGGCTTTACTTACTTCAGCTTCCGTTGCTTGCGTATAGCGTATGCATGAACGGTTCAACTTCGACATGATTTCCTTCAGATGGCTGTCACTCACCACATGAGGGGCAATCACTAACTTTATTTCGGGATGTTCATTGAAGTATTTGATGAAGATATCTTCATCCGGTCCCCAGGAACTTCCGGCCACAAAAGTAAGCGAATCACCCTTGAACTTTTCCACCAATGGTAATTGCTTGGCTGCAGCATGAATGTCCAATACCCGGTCGAAACGGGTATCGCCCACAACGGTTACATCCTCTACACCGATAGTGGCCAACAACTGCTTGGAAGCTTCATTCTGTACAAAAAGATGCGCAAATGTCTTCAGCACCTTGCGGTAATCCTTTCCATACCAGCGGAAGAAAATCTGATTGGGACGGAAGATGGACGAAACGCTATAAACCGGTATTCCTTTTACTTGCAAGGCATTCAAGTAATTCTGCCAGAATTCATACTTGATAAAGAAAGCCATACACGGACGGGCCAATTCAATGAACTTCTTGACATTGCCCGGTGTATCGAAGGGTAAATAGCAGACAATGTCCGCCCCTTCATAATTCTTACGGACTTCGTACCCCGAAGGCGAGAAGAATGTCTGGAGAATCTTGTACTGCGGATACTCCTTACGGATGCGTTCTATCAACGGACGCCCCTGTTCAAATTCTCCCAACGAAGCCGCATGAAACCAAATGTATTGCGCATTTCTGTCTATCTGTTTACGAAGCATATCGAACACCTCCCGATGGCCTTTCACCATCTTGGCTGGCTTCGAACTGAACAAGGCTGCTACCTTGACCGCAAACAGATAAACATATATGGCTATATTATACATCATATTATTTCAATCACTTGAGCACTTCAACGGCACGACGGATACGTGCCAAAGTCTCTTCTTTTCCCAATACTTTTGTTATATCGAAAATATGCGGGCCTTTACCTTCGCCCACCAAGGTCAAGCGGAAAGCATTCATGACATTGCCCATGTGGTATTCCTTATCGGCAATCCATTGCATCACCACCTTTTCCTGATTTTCGGCAGAGAAATCATCCAACGATTCCAACAACTGTGCCAGCTCGGTCATGCGTTCTGCCGAATCTTCTTTCCAGCGTTTCTTGCGGGTCTTTTCATCGTATTCGGTAGGAGCCACAAAGAAGAACTTGCAAGTATCCCAGAGTTCCTTCACGAAACTTACGCGTTCCTTCATCAAACCTACAACCGTTGTCACCACTTCTTTCGATGCTTCCACACCATTGGCTTGAAGAACAGGCATGAAAAGATCGGCCAGTTCACCGTTGTCCTTCATCTTGATGTATTCATGGTTGAACCACTTGCCTTTTTCAAAGTCGAACTTGGCACCTGCCTTGCTACAATGGCTCAAATCAAACAACTGCACCAACTCATCGAGCGACATGATTTCTTGATTGGTTCCCGGATTCCATCCCAACAATGCCAAGAAGTTGATGACCGCTTCGGGCAAATAACCCGATTCACGATAACCCGAAGATACATCACCGGTCTTAGGGTCGTGCCATTCCAAAGGGAACACAGGGAAACCCAGACGGTCACCGTCGCGCTTGCTCAATTTGCCGTTGCCATCAGGCTTAAGCAACAAGGGGAGGTGTGCAAACTCCGGCATGGTTTCTTCCCATCCGAAAGCACGGTAAAGCAACACATGCAAAGGAGCAGAAGGCAACCACTCTTCACCACGGATTACATGAGACACTTCCATCAAATGGTCGTCTACAATATTAGCCAAGTGATAAGTGGGGAGTTCGTCGGCCGACTTATACAGCACCTTGTCATCCAATACCGATGAATTGACTACCACTTCACCACGTATAATATCATGAACATGTACTTCTTCATTTGGTTCAATCAAGAAACGAACTACGTATTGTTTTCCTGCAGCAATCAGGGCATCCACCTCTTCCTTCGGCATAGCCAAGGAGTTGCGCATACCCATACGGGTAGAGGCATCGTACTGGAAATTGGCTACTTCCTTACGCTTGGCATCCAGTTCTTCCGGAGTATCGAAAGCAATGTATGCCTTGCCGTTATCCAACAATTGCTGTACGTATTTCTTATAGATATCGCGACGTTCCGATTGGCGGTATGGACCATGTTCGCCACCAAAGCTTACTCCCTCGTCAAACTTGATGCCAAGCCATTTGAAAGATTCAATAATGTATTCTTCGGCACCCGGCACAAAGCGGTTGGAGTCGGTATCCTCGATACGGAATATCAAATCACCTCCATGCTGGCGGGCAAACAAATAGTTATACAAAGCAGTGCGCACACCACCGATATGTAACGCTCCTGTAGGACTTGGAGCAAAACGAACTCTAACTTTTCTTTCTGACATTTGTTCTTTATCTAAAAATCCAGTGCAAAATTACACTAAATTCCCGATTTTTTCGTATTTTGCGCCCAAAATTATGTAATTATGAAGAGTTTCGGAGCCAACAACGGCTTTTCTTATAAAGATTTGCTCTACAAGGGGCTGATTTTCATCGTTACCGTAACGATTATCGTGTATTTCCTCCCCAAGGAAGGAAAGTTCAACTATCAATTTGACATCAACACACCGTGGAAGTACGGTTTGTTGCAAGCTTCCTTTGACTTTCCCATTTACAAGAACGAAAAGCAAGTGAAAGCAGAAGAAGACAGCATCATGGCTTCTTACCAACCGTATTATGACTTGGACAGGAACATAGAAAGAAACGCACTGGCCAAGCTGAGGGAAGATTACAGCAAGACATTGAAGCAACAGATTGGTTCCGCTTATTTGCGACACATAGAGCGCACACTGAAAGAAATATATGCTACCGGAGTAATGAGTGGAAATGAATTGAATCAACTGGAAGAAGACAGCACCCACCACATTCTGTTGGTGGAACAAAACGTAGCAACCAGTTTTCCTATCAGCCATTTCTACAGTACCAAAACGGCTTATGAGCACCTGTTAAGCGCCGATACAGCTTATAGCAAGCAAGCATTACAGGCATGTAATTTGAACAACTATATCCTGCCCAACATCATCTACGACGAGGCAAAGTCCGAATCGTCTTTGGAAGATTTGATTTCGAACATTTCATGGGCCAACGGATATGTCTTGAATGGACAGAAAATCATTGACCGTGGCGAAATTATAGACGAAAACACCTATAACATCTTGAGTTCTTTGGAAAAGGAATGGGCAAAACGAAGTGACTCCATCCAAGAAAAAAGACTGACTATAGCAGGACAGGTACTCTTTGTCAGCTTGTTCATCTTCTGCTTTATGTGCTATCTGGAACTGTTCCGGAAGGATTTCTACGACCGGAAAGGCAACTTATCCTTGCTGTTTATACTGATAATCTTCTTCCCGGTACTCTCGTCCATCATTGTAGAGCAGAACTTAGCCAGCATCTACATCATTCCGTTTGCCATGATTCCTATCATCGTCCGCATCTTCCTTGATTCGCGTACGGCATTCATGGCACATGTAGCCATCATTCTGCTTTGCTCCATCACGTTAAGGTATCCGCACGAATTCATTCTGTTGCAGCTACTCACCGGCATGGCTGCCATCTTCAGTTTGCGCGAACTTTCCCAACGTTCGCAACTGTTCCGCACAGCATTTATCATCTTTGCCAGCTATGCCTTGCTTTACTTCGCCTTCGAGTTGATTCACGAAGACGACCTGACCAAGCTAAACACCCGAATGTATATCTATTTTGCCATCAACGGCGTGTTGTTGCTCTTTGCCTATCCACTGCTTTTTGCTTTGGAGAAGATTTTCGGATTCACTTCAAACGTTACCTTGGTAGAGCTTTCGAACATCAACCATCCGTTACTTCGTGAAATGTCCGAGATTGCTCCGGGTACTTTCCAACACTCTTTGCAGATGTCCAACCTGGCCGCAGAAGCAGCCAACCGGATTGGAGCCAAAAGCCAGTTGGTGAGAACGGGAGCCTTGTATCACGATATTGGCAAACTGATGAATCCGGCATTCTTTACCGAGAACCAGTCGGGTGTAAATCCGCACAAGAGCCTCAGCTATGAACAAAGTGCACAAGTCATCATCAATCATGTTACTGACGGGTTGAAGTTGGCCGACAAGCATAACCTGCCCAAGGTCATCAAGGAATTTATCAATACACACCACGGACAAGGGTTGACCAAATATTTCTACATCTCGTACAAAAACGAGCACCCCAATGAAGAGGTCGATGCTGAAAAGTTCCGTTATCCGGGTGTCAATCCATTCACCAAAGAACAAGCCATTCTGATGATGGCAGATGCGGTAGAAGCAGCCTCCAGAAGCCTTTCCGAATATACCGAAGAAAGTATTGGAGGATTGGTGGACAAGATTATCGATTCACAAGTGGCCGATGGTTTCTTCAAGGAATGCCCCATCACCTTTAAGGACATTGCTCAAGTAAAGGCTTTGTTCAAGGAGAAGCTTAAAACCATTTATCACACCCGAATCACTTATCCGGAGTTAAAGAAATAAATATAACTTGTCATCCTGAGAAACGAAGTGACATTTCGGAGGATTTTAAAGTCTCCAACAAGCCTTCGCAAGCGTCTTCCAGAATATCGAGAACGTTTTCAAAACCTTGTGCGCCTCCGTAATAAGGATCGGGTACATAGTCTACCACCTTGTTGCGGCAAAAGTCGGTCATGCGACAGATTTTCTTTTCGCTTTCCAAATCGGGTGACCGGTCAATCAGATCTTGGATGTTGCGGTCGTCCATACCAATGATTAAATCGAAGTCGAAGAAGTCAAGGGTACGTACCGGACGGGAACGATGAGTCAAGTTATACCCGCGACGGGAAGCATGCATACGCATCCGGCTATCGGGCAGTTCGCCTTCGTGATAACTCAAGATACCGGCCGAATCCACCTCTATTTCTTTTTCCATCCCTGCTTTCTTGACCAAAGTCCGCATGATTTCTTCTGCCGACGAGGAACGGCATATATTTCCTAAACAAACAAATAATATTCTTTTCATTACTTTCTATTGTGGGTCTACATCATAATAAACATTCAGTGAACGGAAGCGCTCATCTTCCAACATATAGTGCTGCACGGACTTCAGATAGTCGCGTACCTTTTTCATGGAAGCTTCCTGCTCCACCTTTATCATAATCTTCTTGATAAACAGGGTCTGTATACGGGCTACAGGAGGTTTATCGGGTCCCAATACCCTATCGCCCAACGCCGCACGAAGTTGGGTTGCCATGATATCTGCAGCCAAGTCAAGTGTGGCTTCCTTGCGATGCTTCAGATATACATAAATCAACCGATGATAAGGCGGATAACGGAACAATTGCCTTTCTGCCAACTGGTCATAATACATTTGTTCAAAATCATTCTCCACCACCTGATGGATAACCGGCAGTTCCGGCGACTTGGTTTGCAAGATAACCAGCCCCTGCTTGTTCTTACGACCGGCTCTTCCGGCCACTTGTGCCATCAATTGGAAAGCCCGTTCGTAACTCCTGAAATCGGGATAGTTCAACATGGTATCGGCATTGAGAATCCCCACCACACTCACATGGTCAAAATCCAATCCTTTCGATACCATTTGCGTACCTATCAAGATATCGGTCTTCCCTTCTTCAAAATCATTGATAATACGTTCGTATGCCGCACGAGTACGGGTGGTATCCAAGTCCATACGGGCTACTCGTGCTTCGGGGAAAATCAGTTTGATATCATCTTCTATGCGTTCCGTCCCAAACCCTCGGTGATTCAGTTCCACTCCTTCACAAGCCGGACAGGAACGAGGTACCTGATAGGTATATCCGCAATAGTGACAAGTCAATTGGTTCAGTCCTTTATGATAAGTCAGACTCACATCGCAATTCTTGCACTTCGGCACCCACCCACAAGTATGGCATTCAATCATCGGAGCAAACCCCCGTCTGTTTTGGAAAAGAATTACTTGCTCCTTACGTTCCAAAGCTGCCTTGATTTCTTCCACCAACCGTGGAGAGAACGGACCTTTCATCCGTTTTTGATGTGCCAACTCCTTGATGTCTACCACTTCAATGTGAGGCAAACGTATATCCTTGAATCGTTCTTTCAGCTCTACCAACGCATACTTACCTTCTACCGCATTGAAATAGCTTTCCACACTGGGAGTAGCCGTACCAAGCAAGACCTTGGCTCCATACATCTGAGCCAACATAATGGCCGAGCTACGGGCATGATACCTGGGTGCCGGGTCTTGTTGCTTATAGGTATTCTCATGCTCTTCGTCCACAATCACCAGACCCAATCGTTGGAAAGGAAGGAATACCGATGAGCGGACCCCTAATATAATATCGTAAGGCGCATCGCTTAATTGCTTCTGCCAAATCTCCACTCGTTCAGCATCGGGAAACTTGGAATGATAGACTCCCATCCTACTACCGAATACCCGTTTCAATCGTTCGGTTATCTGTGCGGTAAGTGCTATTTCTGGCAACAGATAAAGCACTTGCTTACCGGCCTTCAACGCTTGTTGTATCAAATGAATATAGATCTCGGTCTTTCCACTGGATGTCACACCATGAAGCAAACAGACGCTTTTCTGCGTAAAACTATTCATAATGCCATTGAAAGCCCGTAACTGTGGTTCGTTCAATGCATTTACTTCTTGAGTAGCTAAGGTGGTTTTGTCCAAACGTCCTATTTCCTGATAGTACACTTCGAAGATACCTTTCTCCACCAGTCCGTTGAACACATTCAACGATGCATCCGATTTCTCCAACAATCTCTTCTTGCTGACCTCCTTCAAGAAAGCGCCATTCTCCATCCAACCCGACAATTCCACATACATCATCAGCAATGCCAATTGCTTCTTGGCACGTGTCAGCCCATCAAACAACGTACGAAGTTTCTCTTCGTCCATATCCTTATCGGCCAACCTTACACGTGCTTCGGTACGAGGCTTGTAGTTTCGTTTCAATTCTTCCTTAACAAAGATAGCTTCCTTGTCGAGCAAAGACTTGATAACGGGCAAAAGATGTTTCATGCCACTTGCCTTCTCCAGTTGAGTGACACATTGCTCATGGTCTGCGCTTAATAAGTCGAGCACTCGTTGCTCACGCTCTCCAAGCGGTTCGGTAGCTTCAAATTCTTCATTATACTCTACCATCGTCTCGCTTTCCAGCTTCATACCCGATGGCATAGCAGCCTTATACACATCGCCTAATGTACAGAGGTAATAAGAAGAAATCCATTCCCAGAACTGAAGTTGGCGAGGAAGGATAACGGGCGATGCGTCGAGCACTTCCTCGATATCTTTCGTTTCATATCCTTCGGGGGCTGCATAGTGCACCTTCGTTACAATGGCCGTATAGAATTTCTTACGGCCAAACGATACTACCACACGGCATCCTTCCCTGACGCTATCCTCCAGATCGGTAGGGAGCGAATAGGTGTATTGCGAGGCTATGGGCAAAGGCACTATGACATCCACGTATTTCTTCATGGGAACAAAGATAGTAAAAAAGAAAAAACAACGTGTCATTCTGAGGACTAAAAGGACGAAGAATCTGTATGCATCACATGGATGAAAACAGATTCTTCGCTATGCTCAGAATGACACAATATGTATTGTCTTCTATTACTTTATTTTAGAAAATATAAGCGGCAGAAACTTGCCAAGTCTTGGTTTTACCAATACCTTCGCCCAAATTCTTCAATTCAAAATTATCGCCCATCGGGATTTGATAGGTAACACCTACTTGCAATTTCTTCAATAATTTCAAACCGGCGCCCAAATTTAAGGCCACTTGAGTTTTCTTAGCCTTCATGCCTTCAATGTCTATATCCTTGAAATTAAAGAAAAAGTCGGGACCGGCTGCAAAATAAATACCAGCAATACTTCCCAAGCCAATGGTATACTTCAAGTTTACAGGGATTTCAACACCTTGTTCCTTTAACTCATCCTTACCACGTTGAGAATACATCAACGCTCCATCTATGCCCAAACCTATAATAGGAAGAGTCACTTCAGCCATCGGCCCGATAAAGAAACCGGTGGTATTATCATTGTTTCCTTCTACTCCACCTTTCCAATCAATCTTAGACATATTCAAACCACCCTTCACACCAAACTTAATCAATTGAGCT
>JAFUNS010000054.1 GCA_017472925.1 Bacteroides sp.
TCTGTTCTATATATGCCATGCTAAAACCATTTTCAAGCATATGCATATACTTCAGCCGTTCTGCATACCCATGTTTTCTGTACTTTTTAGACATAACAAAACCCCGAAAGTTTTTTGTCTAACTTTCGGGGTTCATGTCAGAAAGTCGGGATTTTTTATTTCCCCAAAAACGCAAAATAGTTCGGTTCACGACCGCCTTTGGTGGAGCAAGCGAAGCGACCTACGACGCATAGATCGAGATCAAATCTATTAAGAGTATCAATCTTCAAATTACAATCAAGCCGCCATTATTATAGAAAAACAGAGTTGGGGACAAAGGCAGCTCGCTCCCAACTCTGCATAAATATTGTGTTGCGTTGTTACGCTAATAGGTTCAACTTTTCGGCGATGATAGCCTTGAATGACTCTTTCATCTCGTCTGGCAAGAAAGATTGGTCAATAAACTCAAACCACCTATCTTTTGCCTTTGCAAATTTGGCAAAGATGTTATTGATAACTTTCTCCTCCAACCCCGATGCTTGCATTGAGGTTGCAAAATCCACTTTCTTGATTTTGCGTTTCTTGCCGTTAAGGGTCAGCGCCAACTCCTCGGTATCTTCGGGCATAACCAATGCGGTGGAGAGCATATCGTATGCAGGCGTAAGCAAATATTTTCCCTGCTCCTTGCTATAGAGCGAAAAGTTTTTCAGGTGCATATCTGCATTGCCCGTTATCCACGAGAAAACCACCTGCTCCCAATAGTTTACCATATCCAACTTGGGAACAGTCGAAAATCGTTGTATTGCTTTTGCAATCTGCTCATACGAGCCTTTGTATTTATGTTCGGTTAGTCGTTCCGTAAGTTGGCACATATCCTCCATCGGGAGTTTGTCACCTGTGGCTGTACGGTCGATACGGCGGGTTATATAGCACAACTCACCATCGGCAAAACGGATAAGGCTATGAGGTACAACTTGCATCTTTGCCAACTCAGCAAGGTGCATCGTCAAATCCTCCAACTCGGGCAGATGTGCAAAACGGTCGGTCTGAGGTTTCAATATATATCGCCCCCACAAGCCAACAATAGTGAAACGATCGGCCTCGTTCCTGCCACCCTTGTTTATATCCAATGACAACTTCGCCTGAACACCCGTCAAGGTCGTTTGGCTGCGGATTACCTGTTTGGCAAGGTCGGTCAGGTTCTCGCGTGTATATGGCAATTCGGGAACACTCGGCGTGCCGAACATCTTCTTTGAACAAGCCTTGTGAAAATCCTTTTCACCCTCGTTCAACTCCTTGTAACAATATAGACACTTTGCCATGCGCTATTCCTCCTCATTGATTATGGGTTCAACACCTACTGCACCGATACAATCCTTGCAGCACGCTACGAGCAACGACATACGGTCGCGAGCATCAATCTTCCAATTTTTCTCGGCAATATCCAAAAGCCAACCTTCGGGAATCAACCCATCAAAGAATGGGAACAACACCTTATCCCGATAAGGCTTATCGCTCAACGGTAAAGTAAGGCTCACCGCCTCGGCATCGTAAGATGCCAAATAATCGGCGTCATACTCAAATGTGTAGCCGTTCTCATCTTCGGTCAAGATGCCCGCCTTTATGCCGCGCAAAAATACTACTGCCTGTTTCATCGTTCATCGGTTTTAGTCATTGGCACAACGCCCACTTCGCTACCAAAGAGGTTCAATATCTGATTTACCTTATCAAGGCGCAAAGTCTGCTTACCCTGCTCCAATTCACGAACAAGGCGCAAGCCAACTCCCGACTTCTCGGAAAGCTCCACCTGCGTAAGATTATACTGCTTACGCATCGCCTTTACATATTTTGAAAGAGTTGTCTGTTCCATAAACACAATAAATTATACCCTATCGGGTGCAAATATAATGAAAGATTTTTTATTTTACACCTTATCGGGTATAATTTTATTGTTTCAAGATATACATTACACCCTATCGGGTATAAAATCAATATTTACCACGATAGCAACTTTGCAATACTCTTTCAATATCGCTTTCACGATAGAGGATTTTTCCACCCAGTTGGCGATATGGCAAAATACCGTTGTTGCGATAGTCTTGTGTCCAACATCATTCAAACAGGCTAATTATTGAGCTAAAAAGTAAATACTATGCCGTAATTTCCAGGCACTGGAAATTTATGTTCAAGCGAACATAGCAAGTTGTATTTTGGGGCATCCGAAATGTTTTCGGCGTTCCAAAACTACCTATCGGTATCCTACCCTCCAAAGTCGGGTGGATTTGATGCTTTTATATTGCAAATACTTTCACTTTATGCGCAAGTTTTATGCTCCGAATATTCATATAAGCTATCCGAATTATCATTCTTAAATTATAAAAATAACAATTTATGCAATAAAAAAGTTACTTCAAAAAGACATAGTTTCGCATATTATCATTAAATTTGCGGTATACGCCAATAAAATGTGTAAATAATGAAAGATTTAAATAGACTAAAAGTAGTATTGGTTGAACAAAAGAAAACCGGCAAATGGCTTGCCGAGCAGTTAGGTAAAGATCCCTCAACGGTTTCTAAATGGTGCTCTAACAAAATGCAACCCTCTTTGGAGATGCTGACTAAAATTGCCCAAATACTCAATGTAACAACCAAAGATTTGATAAATTAGTTGCTAGAAAAGATTAAGCAAATAGTACTGATATTTAACGGTCTATTGTCGATAGTAATTTGTAAGATAATAGTATTCAAAATAACTATAGTATCTATTTTTTTTAGATTATTAGAGGTTTAGATATTGATATAAGAGTTTTAATAAATATATGATTATGGCTAAAAAGAATGATAATATTGAAGAACCTTTAGAGAAACAATTATGGAAAGCTGCAGATAAATTGCGAAAAAATATAGACGCAGCTGAATATAAGCATGTTGTATTGGGGCTTATTTTCCTAAAGTATATATCTGTTTCTTTTGAGAAATTATATGCAAAATTGCAGTCTGAAATAGAATTAGGGGCAGATCCAGAAGATAGAGAAGAATATAAAGCCGAGAATGTGTTTTATGTACCGCAAGAAGCTCGTTGGAATACTCTTGTGGCTAATGCGAAGAATCCTAAAGTTGGCAAATTTATCGATGCCGCAATGGATGCAATTGAAAAGGAAAATGCTACATTAAAAGGTGTACTACCCAAGGTCTTTGCGCGACCTAATTTAGATCCAACAAGTCTTGGCGAATTGATTGACTTAATCGGGAATAGCACGCTGGACCCCAATACGAATAGCGCAGATCTTTTAGGTCATGTGTTTGAATATTTTTTAGGAGAATTTGCATTGGCAGAAGGCAAGAAAGGCGGTCAGTTCTATACTCCTAGAAGTGTAGTTGAATTGCTTGTGAATATGCTGGAACCATACAAAGGACGTGTGCTCGACCCTTGTTGTGGTTCGGGAGGTATGTTTGTGCAGAGCGAAGAGTTTGTCAAGGAACATCAAGGTCTTATTAACGACATATCCATTTATGGACAAGAAAGCAATCAGACCACTTGGCGACTTTGTAAGATGAATCTTGCTATTCGTGGTATTGATGCTTCGCAAGTGAAATGGAATACCGAAGGTTCTTTCTTGAATGATGCTCACCGCGATGTGAAGGTAGATTATGTGATAGCCAATCCTCCTTTTAATGATAGTGATTGGAGTGGGGACTTGTTGCGTACTGATGGACGTTGGAAGTATGGAGTACCACCCACCAGTAATGCTAACTTTGCTTGGATTCAGCATTTCATCTATCATTTGGCGCCGGGCGGTCAAGCCGGTTTTGTATTGGCGAAAGGTGCTTTAACCTCCAAGAGTGGTGGCGAAGGAGAAATCCGCAAAGAATTGGTTAAGGCTGGTTTGGTGGATTGCATCGTCAATCTTCCAGCCAAGTTATTCCTTAATACCCAGATTCCGGCTTCGTTATGGTTTTTGAGCCGTAATCGCAATGCTACCGACCGTTTTCGTGAACGTGGTGGAGAGATTCTTTTCATTGATGCCCGCAATATGGGACATCTAATCAATCGTCGTACTCGTGAGTTCAGTCCAGAGGATATTCAGAAGATTGCCGATACATATCACCAATGGAGAAACAAGGAAGGCAACTATGAGGATGTGCCGGGTTATTGTGCATCCGTGTCTATTGCCAAGGTGACCGAATTGGATTATGTGCTTACACCAGGACGTTATGTGGGTCTTCCTGAGGAAGAAGACGATTTTAACTTTGCTGAGCGCTTTTCAGCCTTAAAAGTAGAGTTCGAAGAACAACTGAAAGAGGAAGCAAGACTGAATAACTTAATATTAGACAACCTATCTAAGATTAAATTCTCAAGCAAAGAATAAATATGAATAATTTATATAATATAGATAGAGGGCAATACAATACGCCCCAAGAGTTTTTTGATAGTCTTTGTAAATCAACGACTGATGCACTACCTATATTCAATGTGATAGCAACGATTGGCTGGACAAATATTGCCACTCAAGTAATACATTTAAAAAATGAACTTCCATTCTTTTCAGCAGGTGTGACTTTATCAGCATTTGCAATTAACTATATAAATAGAATTGCAGATCTCAAACTTCCAAGAATAATTTTGGAGCAAGGTACAGAATGCCTTAAGCAACTTACCGAAAAAAGAATTGACAGCACCTATAATACTTCAGAAATTCAAAAGAATACAGAGAAGGAATGGTGGAATTTATTCCTTGATATATGGAAAGAGTACATGAAGAGTAGTCTTGAGCAAGAGTGTCTTTTAATTGACTAAGTATGCTATTATGAGTGAGTGGAAAGAATATAAATTGGGAGAAATAACAACTGAAATTGGGGATGGAATACATGGAACCCCGAATTATTCGGAAGATGGGGAGTTCTACTTCATCAATGGAAACAATATCTCCAATGGCAAAATTATGATAAAAGGTGATACAAAGAGAGTTAATCGAATAGAATTTGAGAAGTACAAAAAGTCTTTGTCAAATAGAACAATATTAATGTCTATAAATGGGACTATTGGAAATGTGGGATTCTATAATGATGAGAAGTGTATATTAGGTAAAAGTGCATGCTATTTTAATCTAAAGGATAATGTTGATAAGAATTTTGTATATTATACCTTTTTGACAGATGATTTCCAATCTCATTTATTAAATATAGCGACAGGAACAACAATACAAAATGTCCCTTTGAAAGGATTACGTGAAAGTATCATATTACTTCCACCACTTGACGAACAAAAGCGGATTGCTTCTATTCTCACCTCTATAGATGATAAGATAGATTTACTTCATCGCGAAAATGCAACTCTTGAAGTAATGGCAGAAACTCTCTTTAGACAATGGCTTATTGAGGAAGCAAAAGATGACTGGGATGAAATGCCGTTGACAAAAATAGCAAATTTCACAAATGGTTTAGCATGTCAAAAATACCCACCTAAAAACGACATTGAAAAATTACCAGTGCTTAAAATTAGGGAACTCGCTAATGGAATTAGTTCGGATTCTGATTATGCAACTACAGAGGTCGCAAACGAATATATAGTGCATGCCGGTGATGTGATTTTCGCATGGTCAGCTTCATTGATGGTAAAAATTTGGGATGGTGAAGATTGTGTTCTTAATCAGCATTTATTTAAGGTGACATCTGAATCGTTTCCTAAATGGTTCTACTATTGTTGGTGCCAATATCATCTTAATGAATTTATTGCAATCGCACAAAGTCATGCGACAACAATGGGGCATATCAAGCGTGGCGATTTAGAGAATACTATGGTTCTAGTTCCATCTAATGATGAATTAAAGGTAATGAGTGATCAATTTGATTGTATTATACAGAAATTAGAGAATAACAATAAAGAGATTTGTAC
The DNA here is from genome assembly GCA_017472925.1 of Bacteroides sp. Taxonomy (GTDB): domain Bacteria; phylum Bacteroidota; class Bacteroidia; order Bacteroidales; family Bacteroidaceae; genus Phocaeicola. Next base: position 5,876 of record JAFUNS010000054.1, read on the forward strand.
TCTCATTCAAACACGTGATAATTTGTTGCCTAAATTGATGAATAGAGAAATTATTATCCATGGATAAACTAAAAGATAAAATATCTCAATATGGAAGATGGGCACCTATTAATGAATATATTGTTAGGATAGAGACCTATCTTGAAAACGATTTTTCTATTAGTTTAGAAAATGCGAAAGCATTATTGGAAACTATCGGTAAGGAAATTTGTAAATCAAAAGGCAGGATATTAGCTGAAGACTCTTCTGTTAATGGAGTGTTAAAGAATGCTTTTTCTGTATTGGGATATACAAAATCTAATATGGTCGTTCAAATATCATCGGCTTTAGCTACAATAGGACAACAAATTGGAGAATTAAGAAATGATATTGGGACATCGTCACATGGTAAAACATTGGAAGAACTAAAAAATCGAAATGAAGCTATAAACGAATTGACAAAGTATTTTCTTATAAATTCCATAGAATTAGTAGCTTGTTTCTTGATATCATTATATGAAGGAGAGCATATAGAAATAAATTCATCCAAAGAAATCGCTTATGACGAATGTGAAGATTTTAATGAGTATTGGGATGAACTTTATGGAGAGTTTTCCATGGGAGGTTATTCATATACCGCAAGTGAGATTTTATATAACAATGACCCAAGTGCATACGAGACTGAATATAATTCATTCTTGGAAAGTACAATTAATGAAAATGAAGAGTAGCTTTAAAAGAACATGTCTTTAATGGATTACAGTATGAGTACACTTACCGAATCAAAAATTGAAGAATTTGCCATTGGGTTATTTGAACAACTCGGGTATCGTTACCTTTATGGCCCTGATATAGCGCCAGATGGAGCAAATCCCAAACGTGCATCGTTTGAAGAGGTCGTAATGGTGGATGCATTGCGTCATGCGGTGTATCGAATCAATCATCGATTGCCTGCTGAAGTATGCGATAATGCTATCAATCAGGTTCTTCGTATAGCTTCGCCTGATTTGCTATCCAATAATGAAACCTTTCATCGGATGCTGACGGAAGGTGTTTCAGTATCGGTCCATCAAGAGGGAGTAGAGAGAGGAGAGTTGGTGTGGTTGGTGGATTTTGATAATTCGCATAACAATGATTTTACTGTAGTCAATCAATATACCATTATTGAGAACAACAATAACAAGCGTCCAGATATTCTACTATTTGTCAATGGATTACCTTTGGTCATAATAGAGTTAAAAAATGCTGTAGATGAGAATGCTACAGTGCAAAGTGCCTTCCGACAGATGGGAACCTATAAGGAGACCATTCCTTCATTGTTCACTTATAATTCTATCATTGTCATTTCAGATGGTTTGGACGCACGTGCTGGTTCGTTGTCGGCTGGGTTCAGTCGTATGATGGCATGGAAAAGTGCTGACGGTAAAGCGGAGGCATCCCGTTTGGTCAGCCAGTTAGAAGTGTTAATAAAGGGAATGTTGAACAAAGATACTTTGCTCGACCTTATTCGTTCGTTTACGGTGTTTGAAAAGACTAAGACGGAAGATAAGAAAACAGGTGTCACGACAGTTAAGACGATAAAGAAGATAGCTGCCTATCATCAATATTATGCGGTAAACAAGGCAGTAGATTCAACGGTACGAGCTACGGGTATCAATCTGAATGATATTTGTGTGCTGAAAGAGCCTCCTGCCAATTATGGTCTGAAAGATGTGACGGAACAACCAAAAGGAGACCATAAAGCAGGAGTGATATGGCATACGCAAGGTTCGGGTAAATCGCTTTCGATGGTGTTTTATGTTGGAAAGATTGTCCGTACATTGAGCAATCCGACCATTGTTATCATTACTGACCGCAATGATTTGGATGACCAATTATTCGGTACCTTTGCCGATTGTCGTCAGTTGTTGAGACAGACTCCTGTACAAGCGAATGATAGGGATACATTAAAGAACTTGTTAAGAGTAGCCTCAGGTGGTGTGATATTTACCACTATTCAGAAATTTCAACCCGAAAGTGGCAATGTATACGAAACATTGACCGATCGAAGTAATGTAATTGTCATTGCAGATGAAGCTCATCGTACCCAATATGGTTTCAAAGCCAAAACGGTAGAGGTACGTAATGAAGCAGATGAGGTGATCGGTTCGGAAATCAAATACGGCTTTGCAAAATATTTGCGTGATGCCTTGCCTAATGCTACTTATTTGGGATTTACTGGTACACCGATTGAAGCGACAGACATCAATACACCAGCCGTATTCGGCAACTATGTAGATGTATACGACATAGCCCAAGCGGTTGAAGACGGTGCGACGGTACGTATTTTCTATGAAAGCCGGTTGGCCAAAGTAGAATTGAGCGAAGAGGGACGTCAATTAATCAGTAGTCTTGATAAGGAACTTGAAACCGAAGAACTAGATGAGGTGCAGCAAGCGAAAGCTAAATGGACTCAGTTGGAAGCACTCATCGGTAGTAAGTCGAGAATCAAGAATATTGCCAAGGATATTGTTGCTCATTTCGAACATCGGCAAGA